>NZ_BAAARJ010000017.1:0-100632 GCF_039532135.1 Streptomyces axinellae | reverse complement strand
GTCCAGGCGGTGGGCGTCCAGGCGGTGGCGGTCCAGTCGGTGGCTGTCTGCGGTTCGGCCGCGGTGGGCGTCCAGGCGGTGGGCGTCCAGGCGGTGGCGGTCCAGTCGGTGGCTGTCTGCGGTTCGGCCGCGGTGGGCGTCCAGGCGGTGGGCGTCCAGGCGGTGGCGGTCCAGTCGGTGGCTGTCTGCGGTTCGGGCGCGGCAGGTGTCCAGTCGGCAGGCGGCCAGGCGGCGGAGGTCCAGGTGGCGGAGGTCTGCGGTTCGGCCGCGGTGGGCGGCCAGGCCGTGGGCGTCCATTCGGCGGCTGTCTGCGGTTCGGCCGTGGCAAGCGTGCCAGCATTGCCGCCTGGCGTCATACGGGCGACCGCCGCGCCGTTCCACGCCCCCGCTGGTGCCGGGACCGTGGGCCTCCGACCCCGTTTCGGCCTCATATCCTCATGGATGTGTTGGCCCTTCCCCTTCTCCCTGGGCGTGAGGAGGATTTGCGCTTGCTTCAGCACCGCTACCTCCGCCGCGGTCGCCTGGTGGTCCTTGTTGAGGAGGTTGTGCAGGCGTTGTCGGGCCTGCCTCTCCCAGTCCGGCGCGTCTGCTCTCACGGCCTTGGGGAGGGTGCCTGGTTGGACGAGAGCGGGGTAGCCCTCCTCACCGGAGAGGCCGTACAGTCGTGCGATTCCCATCGCCGAGTCAACTGCGGATTCGACCCTCGCATTCTCACTCTCGCGCTCCACCTCCGGATTGATATGGACGCCGGGCTTCGGCCACCGGGAGCGGAGGGGGATTCCCGCCTGCTTCAGCACCGTTACCTCCGGGTCAGTCGCCTGATAGCTCGGTCTGAGGAGGTTGCGCAGGCGCTGTCGGGCCTGCTTCTCCCACGGCGACGCATTTTTTCCACCCGCCGTGGGGAGGGTGCCGAGTTGGACGAGAGCGGGGTAGCCCTCCTCACCGGAGAGGCCGTACAGTCGTGCGATTTCCGTCGCCGAGTCAACTGCGGATTCGACCCTCGCATTCTTACTCTCGCGTTCCACACTCGGATCGATATGGACGCCGAGCTTCGGCTCCCGGGAGCGGAGGAGGATTTGCGCTTGCTTCAGCACCGTTACCTCCGGGTCAGTCGCCTGGTAGCTCGGTCTGAGGAGAGCATGCAGGCGCTTGCGGGCCTTCTTCTCCCACTCTGGCGCATCCGGGTCAGCAGTCTGCTTGGGGAGGGTTCCGAGTTGGACGAGGGCGGGGTAGCCCTCCTCACGGGAGAGGCCGTACAGCCGCGCTATGCCCGTCTCGGATGGTAAGACGGAAGGGGTCTGGTCCATGTGGTCCTCTGCAACATCCCGGTACCGGCAGTCCCTCTGTCACCTCAACCACGTATCCCACCGCCCCAAGGGTTCAACATGCGCAATGAGGCTGCCGCGCGAGGCATGAATCCGGCCGGCGGGCGGGTGCTTGCCGCCCTGCGCCATGTGAATCTGTCCCGGCTGACCAGCGGTGAGAGCCGGCCCCGTACTTCACTTCGGATCTTCGGGTTCGGCCGCTGTGCCGTATCGGCGTCAGCCCCCTCGGCCCCATCTGGCCGTCGCGGTCACCGCCGCCACCGTCTCCGACCATACGCAACCGGATATTCCTCGGTCTCGGTGTGCTCGGCTGGTCAGCGCTTCCGTCTTTTAGCCGCGGACTCCGGCCGATCGGCGGCGGGCGTCCAGGCGGGGGTTGTCTGCGGTCCGGGCGGGGCGGGCGTCCAGGCGGCAGGCGTCCAGGCGGGGGTTGTCCGCGGTCCGGCCGCGGCAGGCGTCCAGGCGGGGGTTGTCTGCGGTCCGTCCGCGGCGGGCGTCCAGGCGTCAGTCGGCCAGGCGGGGGTTGTCCGCGGTCCGGCCGCGGCAGGCGTCCAGGCGGGGGTTGTCTGCGGTCCGTCCGCGGCGGGCGTCCAGGCGTCAGTCGGCCAGGCGGGGGTTGTCTGCGGTCCGTCCGCGGCGGGCGTCCAGGCGGCAGTCGGCCAGGCGTCAGGCGTCCAGGCGGCGGGCGTCCAGGCGTCAGGCGTCCAGGCGGGGGCTGTCTGCGGTCCGTCCGCGTCAGGCGTCCAGGCGTCAGTCGGCCAGGCGGGGGCTGTCTGCGGTCCGGGCGCGTCAGTCGGCCAGGCGGGGGTTGTCTGCGGTCCGGGCGCGGCGGGCGTCCAGGCGGGGGTTGTCTGCGGTCCGTCCGTGGCAAGCGCGCCAGCATTGCCGCCCGGCGTCATACGCGCGACCGCCGCGCCGTTCCACGCCCCCACTGATGCCGCGACCGTGGGCCCCCGACCCCGTTTCGGCTTCATATTCGGATGGATGTGTTGGCCTTCCCCCTTCTCCCTGGGCGTGAGGCGGATTCGCGCCTGCTCCATCACCGCTACCTCCGCGGGGGTAGCCTTGTATGCCGGATTGAGGAGGCAATTCAAGCGCCGTCGGGCCTGGTTCTCCCATGCGGGCGCGCCGTTTCTGCTGGTCTTGGGGAGGGTGCCGGGTTGGACGAGAGCGGGGTAGCCCGCCTCACCCGAGAGGCCGTACAGTCGTGCGATGTCCATCGCCGAGTCAACTGCGGATTCGGCCCGCGCATTGTCGCTCTCGCGCTCCACGCCTGGATTGATATGGAAGCCGCGCCCCTCCCCCCGGGACCGGAGGGGGATGTTCGCCTTCCTCAGTACCTCTTCCTCCGGCGGAGATGCCACGTTCCTCGAGAGGAGGAGATCACGCAGGCGCCGCCGCGCCTGGCTCTCCCAGTCCTGCGCGCCATTTCTCCTGCCCGCGGGGTGGGTTCCGAGTTGGACGAGAGCGGGGTAGCCCGCCTCACCCGAGAGGCCGTACAGTCGTGCGATGCCCCTCGCCGAGTCAACTGCGGATTCGGCCCGCGCATTGTCGCTCTCGCGCTCCACGCTTGGATTGATATGGAAGCCGCGCCCCTCCCCCCGGGACCGGAGGGGGATGTTCGCCTTCCTCAGTACCTTTTTCTCCGGCTTAGATGCCACGCTCTTCGAGTTGAGGAGGTTGTGCATGCGTTGTCGGGCGTTGGCCTCCCAGTCCTGCGCGCCATTTCTCCTGGCCGTGGGGAAGGTTCCGAGTTCGACGAGGGCGGGGTAGCCCGCCTCACCGGAGAGGCCGTACAGCCGCGCTATGCCCGTCTCGGATGGTACGACGGAAGGGGTCTGGTCCATGTGGTCCTCTGCAACATCCCGGTGCCGGTAGTCCCTCTACCACCTCGACCACGTATCCCACCGCCCCAGGGTTCAACAGGCAGGTGGAGCCGCAGCGCGACGCATGAACCCGGCCGGCGGGCGGGTGCTTGCCGCCCTGCTGCTTCTACGGGCACCTACCGGTGGGTGGCCGAGCGGACCTTCACCCGGCTCCATGGCTTCCGCCGCCTTCGCATCCGCTGCGAACGCGGAAGCGACCTCCACGAAGCGTTCCTCGAACTCGCCTGCTGTCTCCTCACCTACCGGCAACTCGGTGCATTGGGTCGGCCGAAGTACCAGGCGGCGACCTCTCCTTGAGCTTCGAGTGCACCGTCCGAGGATGGGACGGGGGGCACGGCGGCGTGGCTTGCGGAACTCTTCGTCGAAGCACTGCGGCAGTCCCGCGCGGTGACGGGCAGTGTGCTCGTCACCGTGGGTACCTGGGCGATCGCACGAACATCCGCCGCAGGAACCGCAGGCGTCCCGCTGGCGGGCGCCTCGATCGATGCCCTGGACACCGGGGCGCGGTCGGCGGGTCACCGATTCCGCGGAGCGCCCTGGTTGTTGTGGTGGACGTGCTGATTGCGGTACCGGTACAGGGTGGCTGCCGGTGCCGGGCGCCCAGTACCGCTACCCGTACTCATCGGTGCGCGGGACGCCCCGAACGGCCGCCGCCCTTTCGGCCGGTGGGCTGGCCGGGCTGGTCGGCCCGGCCCGGCGGGTACGCGCCGGTCTGCGGGGCGGGCTGTGTGTAGGGCCGCGGGTACGGCTGGTTGCTGGGCTGCTGGAAGGGGGTGGAGTCCCACTGTGCGTACGCCACCTGGGGGAGTTGACCCACCGGGTTGTACACGTCGGGGGCAGGCAAATGCGGCGTTGCGAGCGAGAGTTGATCCATACCCTGCGACAGCGCGGCGGTCCCGTAGTAGTCCGGGGCCTGCCCCTCCACACCCGGTAGATGGGCGAGTGCGGAGGGCGCGACGGGATTGACTGAAGCCGGCCACAGGCCGACCGATTGCCAATCCCAGGTGTTGGAATCAACAGCGTGGGCCGCCAGTGCGTCCAGGTCCACACCGCCGAACAACTCCGTTTCCGGTTCGGGCTGTGCCTGGTCCGCGTACCGCACCGGATCTGCGTTCTGAGCCTGGCCCGCGGACGGTGCCGGGGGCGCGGCCTCGGGCCCGAACTCTTCGGGCTGGAGCATGTGGAGCAGATTGCCCTTTGCCTGAACCGCCGCCTGGTAGTCAGGCCATTCCACTTCCGCGGCGAATATCCGGGATCGCACCCCGACATCCTCCAGATCGAGCGAATGATCAGCCACGAGCGGCGGCACCGACGCACCTGATGGACCAGCCGCCGGCTGCAGCTCATTCAGCGAGACCACCGCCGCCTCCCGCCCCTTTATGCCGACCCTCTCCGGATTCACCGCCACCCGCAGCCCCGAGGGCGGCACCTGCGGCCACCCCATCAACCGCTGATATTCCCCATACACGACCTTCGCCATCTGAGCCAGTTGAGCATCAGCAATCAGCTGCTTCCGATGCCACCCATCCGCCGCTTGAGGGACCCCCCGTTTCCTGGCAGCCTCCGCCGCGCGGAACTCCGGGTCCTGTCTTCTCTGTTGCATATATTGCCGCTTGCGTTTCCTCACGGACTCCTTGTTGCTGCCCCGCTCGTTGTTCGGCATGGTGCTCCGCTCCCCCTTCGTTCTCCGGGCGTCTTCGCACACACCATTACTCGCCGCACCGCCGATCGGTTCACCGTCCCGCCTGCCCGCGCTGTGGTGGTCCGGGATCGGCGCGATTTGACACGGCTCCGGGGCCGTGTACACCGTGCCCCCGCCTCGTCCGAGACGGAGATCCGAGGTGGTCAGGGGCGTGGGCCCGTGGCGTCGTTCCATGAAGTGAGGTCGTCTCATGAACCAGCTCGCCGATCGTGCCGCCATTCACGATCTCAACACGCGCTACGCGGTGGCCTTCGACAGCTTCGAGCTGGAGGAGTCCTCCGGTTGCTGGGCGGAGGACGGGGTTCTTGACGAACGTGAGACCGGCCATGGGCTGTTCGAAGGGCGCGCGGCGGTACGCGACTTCTTCCGCGACACGCTCTTCGCCCATGCCCGGCACGTCATTCACGTCATGTTCAACCATCTGGTGACGGCCATCGACGGCGACCACGCGACCGGAAGCGTGTTCTGCCTGGTCGAAGTGGTCAAGAGCGACGGCGGCTACGTTCGCTCCCACGTCAGGTACGAGGACGAGTACGTCCGCGTGGACGGGGAGTGGAAGTTCCGCAGCCGCGTCCTCAAGCCGTCCTTCCCGGGCGCTCCGGCATAAGTCCGCCGGGCGTCTCGGCATGGGCCCGTGGGGCCTGCGGGCCCTGCGCCGCCGCCCGTCTTCACTACTGACGCGGGGGGCGTCCTGAACGACCCGTTCGGCCGCCGGGCCGGCCCATCTGGTACGCGTTGGTCTGCGGGGCGGGCTGTGTGTTGGGCTGCTGGAAGGCGCTGGTGTCCCACTGTGTGTACGCCACATTGGTGTGTTGGCTCATCGCGCCGTAGGAGTCGGCGGTCGGGAAGTGGGAGGCCGTGACCGAGAGGTTCTCCATGGCCTGCGACAGTGCGTAGGCCGGGGCTTGTCCCTCCAGGCCCGGTAGGTGTGTGAGTGCGGAGGGCGCGATGGGATTGGCTGCGGGAAACCAGGGGCCGGGCGTTTCGAGCTGCCAGGTGCTGTCGTCAGCTCCAGCTCCGGAACGCAGTAGTTCGTCTACGTTCACGTCGCCGAACAACTCCGGGTACTCGCCGGGCTGCGCCGGGTCCGCGTACTGCGCCTGGCCCGCGGGCGGCGACGGGGGTACGGCTTCCGGCCCGAACTCTTCGGCCCGGAGCCTGTTGAACAGATCTTCCTGCGCCCGCACCGTCGCCTCGCGCGTCCGGTCGTCCACGTCCGCACCGAATACCTGGTCCCGGACCCTGGCATCCGTCAGGTCAAGGGAAGGATCAGCCACGAGCGACGGTACCGACCTCCCCGAGGGACCACCCGCCGGGTGCGGCTCATTCAGCGTGACCACAACCGCCTTCCCCCCATCCCGGCCGACCGTCTCCGCGCTCAGCGCCACCTCCAACCCCCTCGGCGGCACCTGCGGCCACCCCATCAACCGCTGATAGTCCCCATACACCGCCGACGCCGCATTCTGCTCCCGTGCCCGCTGCTCCCGTACCCGTTCCCGGTGCCTCCGCATCCCTTCCCGTGCCCGGTCCCGCTCCTGACCGGCTCGCTTCGGATCCTTCAATTTCTGCGCCAACTTGTCATATTCATTTTGGCGGTATTCCGGATCCTCCCGCTTCTTCCGCATATTTGCCCGCTTCAGCCTCAGTGTCCGGTCCCGCTGGGTCTCCTGGGCTTCGTCTGCCGGCATGGCACTCCACTTCCCATCGGTCTCCAGGTATCTCCGCGCACACCACTACTCGCCGCACCGCCCTTCGGTTCACCATTCCGGCCCCGGACGGTCGGAGCCGCTGCCGCTGAAGGACTGAGCCGTGGACAGCAGGGGCGGACGGACCGACGCCCCCGGGCGGCCCATGCCGGGCCCGGGGGCGTCGTGTGTGTGCGGGAGCCGGGGCCGCGCGATGCGGCCTCACGCCCGTGGGGTGCGCGTCGGGGGTTACAGGCCGTGGACGTGCGGGCCGACCGCGCCGGACCACTTGTTGCCGTCGGCCGCGTCCCAGTTCGTGGACCAGGTCATCGCGCCGCGGATGCCGGGCCACTTCTCGTCCGGGGTGAAGCTGCCGCAGCTCGTGCCCTTGGCCAGGCAGTCCAGCGCGGCGTTGACCACGGAGGGCTCGACGTAGCCCGAGCCGGCGGCCTTGGACGAGGCCGGGGTGCCGATGCCGACCTGGGAGGGGTCGAGGCCGCCCTTGATCTGGACGCAGGCCAGCGAGGTGAGGAAGTCCACGCTGCCGGCCGCGTAGGTCTTGCCGTCACAGCCGTTCATCGAACCGCTGTTGTAGTACTGCATGTTGACGACGGTCAGGAAGCTCTTGATGTTGAGCGCCGTCTTGAAGTACTCGTTCTGCGGCGACTGCATGTCGATGGTCTGCGGGGCCATCGTCACGACGACATCGCTCTTGGCGGCGTGGATGGACTCCAGCGCCTTGGTCATGTACGTGGAGTTGAGGCCGTTCTCCAGGTCGATGTCCACGCCGTCGAAGCCGTACTTGTCCATCAGTCCGGTGATGCTCTTGGCGAAGGCGTCCGCCGAGGCGTCGTCGCTCACGGAGACGGCGCCCTTCTCGCCGCCGACCGAGATGACCACGGACTTGCCCTCGGCGTGCTTCGCGGCGATGTCCTCCTTGAACTGGTCCTCGCTGTAGTTCAGTTCGGGGTCGAGCTTGAAGTCCACCTGGCCGGGTGAGGCGGTGGCGTCCGCGAAGGCGACCGCGATGATGTCGTAGTCCTTCTGCACGTCACCGAGGGTCTGGACGGTCGCGCCGTTGTCGAAGTTCTGCCAGTAGCCGGTGACCGCGTGCGCGGGGACCTTCGAGGCGCCGACGCCGGGGACGGCCTTGGCGCCGTCGCCCTGACCGGCGTTCGCCTGCGCCGCGCCGAAGCCGAACAGCCCGGCGGCGGCCAGGGCCGAGGCGACGAGACCGACGGTCGCGCGGGTGCGGAAGCGGCGGGGGGTACGGGCTCTGTTACGGGACACACTTGTACTACGGGACACAACTGCCTCCGGTGTGGGGGGAAATGAGGGAGGTGATGCGTGTGTGCCGTACAACGTGGTCCAGACCAATAGCCTTGTCAATACCCCGCGCAGCACCCCGCGCGACGGAGCCGGTGGCGCGCACCCCCTTGTGCTGATCGTCCGCAGACGGTTACATGCGCCCACGACCTGCACGAACGGCCCGGCCCGTACCAACGAACGACCAGCCCGAACGACCAGCACGAACGAGCAGTACGTACGCCATCCCTGCGCACGGCGGAGGCAGCCCGGTATGTCAGCGGAGGACACCACCCCCAGCGCCACCGGCGGAGCCGGCACGGGCGGCGGCCCCGGCGAATCCGTCACCGGTCGAACCGGTGACGGCGGCGACACCACCCCCCGAACCGCCACCGGCGGCGCCCGGATACCGGTGCGCAAGCCCAGTTGGAAGATGATCGGGCCCGGCATGGTCGTCGCCGCCACCGGCGTCGGCGCCGGCGACCTGGTCGCCACGCTCATCGCGGGCAGCAAGTTCGGCTACACCCTGATGTGGGCCGCCGTCATCGGCTGCGTCGTCAAGATCGCGCTCGCCGAGGCCACCGGCCGCTGGCACCTGGCCACCGGCCGCACCCTCTTCGACGGCTGGCGCAGCCTCGGCGCCTGGACCACGGTCTACTTCGCCGTCTACGTCGTCCTGTGGGGCTTCATCTACGGGGCCACCGCCATGTCCTCCAGCGCACTGCCGCTCCAGGCGCTCTTCCCGGACGTGATGCCGCTGAAGGTGTGGGCGATCATCACCGGACTGGTCGGGCTGGCCTTCGTCTGGGGCAACCGCTACGCCGTCGTCGAGAAGATCATGATGGTCTTCGTCGGCGTGATGTTCGTGGTGGTCGTCTACGTCGCCATCCGCGTCTCGCCCGACCTCCCGGCCGCCTTCGCGGGACTTGTGCCCGTCCTGCCGTCCGGCTCCATGGTCTTCACCCTCGGCCTGATCGGCGGCGTCGGCGGCACCATCACCATGGCCGCCTACGGCTACTGGATCAATGCCAAGGGCTGGACCGACAGCGGCTGGATGAGGATGATGCGGCTCGACAACCGCGTCGCGTACATCACCACCGGCGTCTTCGTCGTCGCGATGCTGATCGTGGGCGCCGAACTGCTCCACGCCTCGCACATCGCCCTCGCCACCGGCGACAAGGGACTCCTCGACCTCAACGACGTCCTGGAGCGGCGCTTCGGCACGTTCACCTCCACGCTCTTCCTGATCGGCTTCTTCGCCGCATCCTTCTCCTCCTTGGTGGGGGTCTGGCACGGCGTGAGCCTGATGTTCGCCGACTTCGTCGAACGGCTGCGGGCGGCCCGCGGGCTCGCGCCGGAGTCGGAGGCGGGCGTGGCCCCGCTCGCGCGCGGCGAACAGGAACGCTCCTGGCCCTTCCGCGGCTACCTGCTGTGGCTGACGTTCCCCCCGATGACCCTGCTCTGGCTCGACCAGCCCTTCGGCCTCGTCATCGCCTACGGCGTCCTCGGCGCCTTCTTCATGCCCTTCCTCGCCGCCACCTTGCTGTGGCTCCTCAACTCCGGCCGCACCCCGCGCGAGTGGCGCAACGGCTGGCTGAGCAACTTTCTGCTCGCCGCGTCGTGTGTGCTGTTCGTGGTGCTGTGCGTGCAGCAGTTGAGGGAACTGCCTTGGTGAGGGCCTGATGTGTGGGGCGGGTCGGCCTGCCGGCCGTGCGCTGCTGACCTCGCCGTTCCCGTGGCGGCGGGTTTTCGCCGCCGCCACGGGATGCTTACGGTCGGTCAGTGGGGGCGTCGTCGGGGGCGGCGGGAGTTTCGTCGTCGAAGAGCTGCTCGGCTTCCGTGGCCCGGAAGGCTCGTTCCAGCCAGAGGTCGAGGGTGTCCAGGTCGGTGCACGAGGTCACGCGGGTGCGCTGGGCGTCGCTGACGGGAAGGTCGCGCATCTTCAGGGTCAAAAGGACGGACCGTGCGCGTTCCTTTACCTGGCCTTCTGCCAGGCCCGCCGCCTTGCCTTTGGCCTCGCCGCTGGCCTGGCCCTCAAGGAAGGTCTCCTCGACCAAGGTGCCGCGGCCGGGGAAGTAGCTGCCGTTCTGCATGAGCGCTCTCCAGGTTTTCAGGGCCCGGGGCTCGCCGAGCCCGGATTCCACCAGTTCCGCGTAGTACTTGAGGGTGTCGCTGTCGGCCCTGCCGAGGGCGTGTGCCAGGGCTTCCAGTATGGCCGTGTTGTCCGGGCTCTTGCCATGTGTCACGGCGGTGAAGGCGGCCATCGCGAGGTCCTGGGCCGCCTCCTCCGGGTCGATGATCACGGGGACGTTTCCGGGGCCCAGGACCAGGGGCCGGACGGTGAGGGGCTGCCAGTCGTCGGGGCCCAGGTGGAAGGGGCCCATGGCCCACTCCGCCGTCTTCTTGTCCTGGCAGACGACCACGAGTAACGCGAAGCAGTCCTCCTTGGCCATGAGGTAGCCGAGATAGTAGGCCCAGCTCTCGACCTTGTCGGGGTCGCACCGGCTCTGTGCCTCGATGGCCAGCAGCGTGGGCTTTCCGCCGTCGCGGGGGCGCAGTCGCAGCACCGTGTCGATGCGGCGCTCGATGGGTTTCAGTTCGGTGGCGTCGGGGGTCAGGACCTCGACGCTGGAGTCCTCCGGCAGGGACACGCCCAGCAGCCGGAAGGTGGGGGCGAGTAGCGCGGGCCGTTCCTGGAAGATGCGGTGCGCCGTCTCGTGACGGGAGGTGACCATGTGGTGACCGTATGAAGATCGGGCAGGGTGCGGCGCGCATATGCCTCTCCGGCCACCGGATCGGATGAACGCGTGTGCCCCGCTCGAAAGACCACTGGGACGATGAGGGGTTGACGTGGCGCGCGGGGCGGGTAGTGCTCCCGCCGGAGGCGCGGGGTTCGGGTGAGATCGCCGGAACGGGGTACTGGCCGGGCTGCCGTGGATAGTGTGTGATGTCGGCGACGCGCGACTGGATCGGCGCGTGCGAGATCGGCAAGTGAGGGCACTCGGCGCCGAGTTGGGCCGAGCCGACCGGAGCCACCGTGGCGGGAGAACCCGGGGGAGGCGGATGTGTCGACGGCGTTAGCGGTCACCAGGGGTGATCACATGCTCGCCCCGCCTGACCGGCACACCCCGCGTGCCCATGTCTTCAGCCCGCCCGAGGAACAGCCGCTGGAGGCCGCGCTCGCGGAGACCCGCGTTCTGCTGGAGCGGCACGGCTATCTCATCGTCCTGTATCCGGCCACCCTCCCCACCCGCTACCTGCACCGGCTGCACACCGTCAGGTCCCTGCTGGAGAGCGGGCGTATCGCGCTGCTGCCGGTGGCGCTGCCGCCGCTGGCCACGGGGGTGCTCGTGCGGCAGCTGCGGCAGCTGTCGCTGTGCGACTTCACGCCCGGGGTGCTGGGCGCGGCGGCCCGGCTGCTGACGCACTACCTGTACGCGGGGGCGGTCCTCGGCTCGGTCGCGCGGCTGGACCGGGTGCCGGTCACCCTCACCGCGCACGCCAAGTCGTGGCTGCCGGGCGCCCAGTTCGCCGTTCTCGCCGCGCCGACGCCCGAGCTGGTGCGGCTGGGCGGGGAGCGGGGCGGCTCCGGGGGCGGCGCGGGCGGTACGGGTAGCGCGGGCGGCATGCTGACGGGACCGCAGTTCGCGACGGAGCTGACCGTCGCACCCGGTCGGCTCGCCTCGGCCTGGGTCACCCGCACGCTGGCCCCGCACTGGCGCTCCGGGACTGTGCGCGAGGCGGAGCTGCCGGGGGATTCGGCCGCCTGGTGGGGCACGGGCAAGCTGACGGAGTTCGTGGCCGCGATCCCCGACGTCTCGGTGCTCTACCAGCTCGTCGCCTCCGTGCGGCGGGACGAGTGCCACTGGTGCGGGCTCGAACTCATCGGCGACCGCTGTGCGTTCTGTGCCTCCCCCGCCCCGCCGCCGGAACCGCCGGAACCGCCGGAGTACCCGGAGCAGTCCGGCGCCGGGGTCAAGGGTGCCCGACCCCCGGGTGCCCGTCCGGCGCACGATGACCGCCGGATTCATGACGCCACCGGCCCGCCTCCCGGCCAGGGCCCGCCTCCCGGGCAGGGCCCGCCTCCCGGGCAGGGCCCGTTTCCGGGCCAGGGCCCGCCTCCCGGGCAGGGCCCGTTTCCGGGCCAGGGCCCTGCCGCCCCCGGGGCGGCGTCCGACAACCGTACGGACGACGCTCCCGTCGTCGCCGATCCCCGAGGTATCCGCCGATGAACTCACGCCAGCGCCGCGGCGTCATACTGCTGGTCCTCTCAGCGCTGTGCGCCCTCGCCGCGTTCGCGGGAGTGCTCGCCGTGATCAGGAACGTGGAGTCCAAGGTGGGCGAGGAGACGACGGCCTACGAGCTGAAGGAGGACGTGCCCGCCTATCGGACGCTGGAGGAGGGGCAGTTCACGAAGGTGTCCATGCCCAAGCGCTGGCTGCCGGAGACCGCCGTCACCGACCTGTCCGGCATTCGCGGGCATATTGCCGTCAATCCGCTCAAGAAGGGCTCGCTCCTCCAGTCCGACATGATGGCCAGGCGGCCCCAGTTGAAGTCCGGCGAGCAGGAGATCGCCATCATGATCGACGCCGAGACCGGGGTCGCGGGCAAGATCAACCCCGGTAACCGGGTCAACATCTACGCCACCTTCGACGGCGAACAGCGCTCCGGCGGCGGTTCCGGTTCCGGGAGCAACGCGGGCAAGGCACCTTCCGAGTCCCGCGTCATCGTCAGCCGGGCCAAGGTCATCGACGTCGGCAAGCTCACCCCGCTCAAGGACGACGGCAGCCGCGATGAGCGGACCCGGCGGCGCGAGCGGGACGGGGTGCCGATCACCTTCGCGCTCAGCACCGCCGACGCGCAGCGCGTCGCCTACGCCGAGTCGTTCGCCGAGCATGTGCGCCTCGCGCTCGTGGCGCCGGGCGACGACGCCGAGGTCCCCGAGGAGGACCGCACCTACACGCTCCCCGGCGACAAGTGAGGCAGCCGATGGTCACCCGTATCCTGCCGGCCGTCAGCGACCCTGACGCGGCCCGCCCGGTCGTCACCCTGCTGAGCCAACTGCCCGACAGTGAGCCGATGCCGCCCGCGACCGACTCCACCTCGCTGCTCGACACGCTCGCCCGGCAGGCCGGCGCGTCCCCGGCCGAACTGCCCGAAGTGGTGCTCGTCCACGAGCTGATCGGGCCGCTGCCCGCACTGGAACTGGTCCGGGAGATCGCGCTCCACTTCCCCGCCGTCGCCGTCGTCCTCGCCACGCAGGACGCCGGCCCTGGGCTGTACTCGGCCGCCATGGACGCCGGGGCGCGCGGTGTGACGGCGCTGCCGCTGGCCTACGACGAGCTGTCGGCGCGGGTCGCCGCCGCCTCGGCCTGGGCCACCGGGGTACGCCGCCACCTGGGCGGCGGCCCGGACGGCGGCTACGGCTACGGCGGTTTTGGATACGGCCCCGGCGGCCACGGCGCGGGGTACGGCCCCGGGTACGGCGGGCCCGGCGGGGGGCGGGGCGGCGCGGGCACCGTCGTCACCGTCAGCGGGGCCAAGGGCGGCGTCGGCACCACCCTCGCCGCAGTCCAGCTGGCCCTTGCGGCACGCGCCGCCGGGCGGGAGACCGCGCTGGTGGACCTGGACCTCCAAGCCGGTGACGTCGCCTCCTACCTCGATGTGCGCTTCCGCAGGTCGGTGGCGGATCTCGCCGGTATCAAGGACATCACCCCGCGCGTGCTCCAAGACGCCGTCTACACCCACGAGTCGGGGCTGGGTCTGCTGCTGGCGCCGGGTGAGGGCGAGCGCGGGGAGGAGGTGGACGAGCGTGCGGCCCGGCAGATCATCGGCGCGCTGCGGGCCCGCTTCGAGGTCGTCGTGGTGGACTGCGGCACCCAGATGCACGCCGCGAACGCCGCCGCCGTCGAACTGGCCGACCGCACCGTGCTGTTCACCACCCCCGACGTGATCTCCGTACGCGGCGCCAAGCGCATGGTGCGGCTGTGGGACCGGCTCCAGATCCGCAAGGCGGAGGAGACCCTCACCGTCGTCAACCGCGCCTCCCGGCACACCGAGATCCAGCCGCAGCTCATCTCCCGCGTCATCGGCACCCCGGTGGCGCGCGCGACGGTGCCGGCCCAGTTCAAGGAGTTGCAGTCCGCGCTGGACGCGGGCCGCATGCAGGACCTGGACGCCAAGGGCAGTGTGCGGCAGGCGCTGTGGGGCCTCGCCGGGGAACTGGGCCTGGCCGCGGCGGGCGACGGGCGGGGGAGTGGCGCGGACGCCGGAGCGCGCGCGGGCGGCGGACGGCGCCGGGGCCGCAGCCGGCAGGGCCGGGGCGGAGGCGGCGGCGCGGGCGGGGGCTCCGCCGAGCCGGGCCACAGAGCGCTGCCGCCCGGCGGGGGCGGCGGCTCCGTGCGGGATACCGACGGTGGTCGGCGGCAGCAGGCACTGCCCCCCGGCGCCCCGCCGGGCCCCCCGTCCGCCTCGCTCGCCTCGCCTGCCTCGCCCGCCTCTCCTGGCCCGGGGACCCGCTTCGGCTCGGACCGGGGCGCCCTCGCCTCCCCCCGCCGCCGCCCGGTAGCGCCGCCGGGCGAGGGCGACCGGGGCTCGCTGACCGTGGAGTTCGCGGGCATGGCGCCGATCGTGCTGGTCACCCTCGCGCTGCTGTGGCAGTGCGTGCTGATCGGCTACACCTTCTCCCTCGCGGGCAACGCCGCCGACGAGGCCGCGCGCGCCGCGACCGGGGCCGCCGCCTACGGCGATCCGCAGGGCGCCTGCGAGGCGGCGGCGCGCGAGCACCTGCCCGCCAAGTGGCGCGGAAACTCCTCCATCAGCTGCTCGCGCGGTGGCGGGGTGTGGAAGGCGAACGTCGATCTGCGGACGCCGATGCTGTTCCCCGGCGCCGCGGGGCTGCCCTTCACGGTCAACGGCGAGGCGGGCGCGGCGGAGGAGGGATGAGTGACGAGAAGACCAGGGCGGGCCTCCCCGCCACCGGGCCGGATCCGCGTGCACAGGACGATTCGCGGGCGCCGGGCTGTTCGCGGGCGCCGGTCGATCCGCGTACTCCGGGAGCGCCGGGTGCGCGATCGGGGGTCCAGCGCACTGGAGTTCGCCGGGATGCTGCCGCTGCTCCTGCTCGTCGCCGTCGCCGCGATCCAGCTCGGCATCGTCGGCTACGCCGTACAGCAGGCGGGCACCGGGGCGCGGGCCGCGGCGCGGGTGGCCTCGCAGGAGGACGCCGGGGCCGGGTACGCGGCGGCGGGGCGCGCGGCGATGTCCGGCTGGACGGGCTCGCGCAGCGGTTTCACGCTGTCCCGGGGCGGCGACGAGGTGGAGGTGACCGCCACCGTAACCATCCCCTCCCTCATCCCGGGCATCGACAGCCTCGGCAAGGCGACCCGCTCGGCGACGATGCCCACCGACGAGGACGCCGAGTGACGCGCCCGTCACGACAGACACCGGCCCGCACGACGGCACGGCGGGCGTCGGCTCCCAGGAAAGGAGGCCGGGGATGAGCCTGCGCTCCCGGATCGCGGCGCACGAGAACACCGGCGCGGGCGGCGGCACCTCCGCCGACAGCACCGGCCACCTGGTGGCCGCCTACCGCACCAAGCTGCTGGAGGAGATCGACCTCGCCGAGATGTCGGCGCTCTCGCCCGCCGAGCGCCGCGCCCGGCTGGAGCGGGTGCTGGGCCACCTCATCAGCCGCGAGGGCCCCGTCCTGGCGACCCAGGACCGCACGCTGCTGATCCGGCGCGTGGTGGACGAGGCGCTGGGACTCGGGGTGCTGGAGCCGCTGCTGGAGGACGGCTCCATCACCGAGATCATGGTCAACGGGCCGGACCAGATCTTCGTCGAGCGCGGCGGACGGGTCGAGCAGGTGCCCGTCCGCTTCGCCTCCGACGAACAGCTGATGCAGACCATCGAGCGCATCGTCTCCACCGTCAACCGCCGGGTGGACGAGTCCAATCCGATGGTCGATGCGCGGCTGCCGTCCGGCGAGCGGGTCAACGTCATCATCCCGCCGCTGTCGCTGACCGGCGCCACCTTGACCATCCGCCGCTTCCCCCGCGCCTACACGCTGCACGAGCTGATCGCGCTGGGGACGCTGGACGAGCACATGCTCGCGCTGCTGTCCGGCTTCATCCGGGCCCGCTTCAACCTCATCGTCTCCGGCGGCACCGGCAGCGGCAAGACGACGCTCCTCAACGCGCTCTCCGCGCTCATCCCCGAGCACGAGCGCATCATCACCGTCGAGGACGCCGCCGAACTCCAGCTCCAGCAGCAGCATGTCATCCGCCTGGAGACCCGGCCGCCCAACGTCGAGGGCAAGGGCCAGATCACCGTCCGCGACCTGGTGCGCAACTCGCTGCGCATGCGGCCCGACCGCATCATCGTCGGCGAGGTGCGCGGCGGGGAGACCCTCGACATGCTCCAGGCCATGTCCACCGGGCACGACGGCTCGCTGGCGACCGTCCACGCCAACAGCGCCGAGGACGCGCTGATGCGGCTCCAGACCCTCGCGTCCATGTCGGAGGTGGACGTGCCCTTCGCCGCGCTCCAGGACCAGATCAACTCGGCCGTCGATGTCCTCATCCAGCTCGCGCGGCTGGCCGACGGCTCCCGCAAGATCGTGGAGATCTCGGTCCTCTCCTCGCACGGCCGCGAGACCTTCCAGCTCGCCACCGCCTCCCGCTTCGAGGCCCGGCCCATGTCGGCCGACGGCCGGGTGCACGGCACCTTCGGCCACCTGCCGCTGCCCCGCCGCGCCGCCGACCGGCTCTCTCTGACGGGGGAGCCGGTGCCGGCCGCGTTCGGCGTCGCACACTCGGCCGACCAGCTCGCGACCAGGGAGGCGGTATGACGGGCACCATGGAGCCCTCCGTGCCGGAGTCCCCGTACGCCCTCGCGCTCGGCTCCACGGCCCAGTTCACGCTCGGCGCGACTTTGGCGGCCGTCGCGCTCGCCGCCCTCGGCGTGCTCACCTACGCCTCCGGACGGGCCCGCCGCCAGGCCCTCATCGACCGGCTCAGCGGCGCCGAGGGCGCCCCGCGCGCGCTGCCGTCCGGCAGGTCCGGCACGTCCGGCAGCAGTCGGCGGCGCCGCTTCACCGCCGTGGACCGCAGGCTGCGCACCACCGGACCGGGCCGCCGCCTCCAGGCGAAGCTGGCCGCCACCGGACTCGACCTGAGCGCCGGGGAGTTCCTCGTCTATCTGGCAGGGCTGGTGGCCGTGGTGTGGATGCTGGCCTCCGCCGTGCTGGCGCCGTTCTTCGGGCCCATCGCGGGCCTGGTCGGCGTCCTCGCCGCCAAGGCGTTCCTCGACCACCAACGGCAGCGCCGCACCGAGCAGTTCATCAACCAGCTCCCCGAACTCTCCCGCATACTCGCCAACGCCACCTCCGCCGGGCTCGCGCTGCGTACGGCCCTGGGCATGGCGGCGGAGGAGCTGGAGGCACCGGCCGGGGACGAACTCGCCCTCGTCACCAACCAGCTGGCCGTGGGCCGCTCCATCGACGACGCGCTGAACGAGCTGGCCGAACGGCTGCCCTCCCGCGAACTCGTCGTCCTCGTCACCACCCTCGTCCTCTCCAACCGGGCGGGCGGCACCATCGTCGGCTCGCTGCGCAACCTCACCACCACTCTGGAGGAGCGCAAGGAGACCCGCCGCGAGGTCCGCACCATGCTCGCGGAGGTCAACGCGACGGCCTTCACCATCCCGCTGCTCGGGCTCGGCGCGATGCTGATGATGAACTCGATGATGCCCGGCGCCCTCGCCCGCGTCACCGGCTCACCGGTCGGCCAGATCGCCATGGTCGTCGCGGTGGGCCTGTTCGCCGCCGGGTTCCTCGTCATCCGCCGCCTCGGCAGAATCGAGGTGTGAGCCGTGCTCGCACTCGCCCTCGCGGCGCTGTCCGCCCTCGCGGTGTACGGGGCCTTCGCCGGTATCCGCATGTACCGGGCCGAGACGAAGCTGCCGCCCGACCTCGCCGTGGCGCTGGAGGTCGGCGCCACCCGCGCCGGGGCCGGAGGGCAGGCCGCGGACCGGCTCGGGATGCGCTTCGCCCCGCTCGTGCTGCGGCTGATGGGGCCCGCGCGGGTGGACACGAAGCGCCGCAGGATCGACCAGGCCGGCAACCCCGGCGGGCTCACCCTCCAGCGGTACGCCGCGCGCCGCGCCGTCTTCGGCGCGTTCGGCATCGCCATGGGGCTCGTCGGACTGGCCGCCGACAGCCTCCTGTTCACCGCGATGGTGCTGGCCTTCGGCTGGGTCGCGGCCGACCTGAGCATCTGGCAGGCCATCAAGGACCGCCGCCGCGTCATCGAACGCACCCTGCCCGACTTCCTCGACGTCCTCGCCGTCGTCGTCTCGGCCGGACTCGGCTTCCGCCAGGCGCTGGAGAGGGTGGCCGAACGCTACGAGGGCCCCTGGGCGGACGAACTGCGCATCACCCTGCGCCAGATGGACATGGGAGTCAGCCGCCGTCAGGCGTTCGACCAGCTGCGCCGGCGCAACGCCAGCGACCAGGTGGACCAGTTCGTCACCGCGCTCCAGCAGGGCGAGGAACTCGGCGCGCCCATTGCCGAGACGCTGATACAGATCGCCACCGACATGCGCCGCACCGACGCGCAGAACGCCCGCCGCAAGGCGGCGAAAACCGTCCCCAAGGCCACCATGAGCACCATCGCCTTCCTGCTGCCCGGCACCCTGATCCTCATCGCCGCCACGTTCGTCCTCGGCTCGGACACGGACTTCGGCTCGGTCCTCGGCGGCTGACCGTGCCGCCCGCCCTCACACCTCGCGGCCTTGACACACTGTCGGCGGCCGACGCGAATGGCTACGCTTCGACCGTGGCGCACGGGGGTTCGGGGGAGCGCTCACGCCTCCCGCGACGTAGCCGGGTCGAGTGCGCTCTTCGCCGACTGCTGACGGGAGTTGCGCACGATGAGTAAGCGAGCCACCCACGCTGTCAGGACCGCGGCCACGGCCGCCTCCCTGGCGGCCACGCTGCTGCTGAGCGGCTGCGGCGCCGAGGGAGACGGCTCCTCCGGCAAGATCGAGGGCGCGGACAGCGGAAAGAAGACCTCGTCCCCCTCCGTGAGCGCGGACAAGAACGGGGGGACCGGTGAGAACGGGGACAAGGGCGGCCCCGTGGCCCCGGAGTTCGACTTCCCCCAGGGCGTCAAGGCGGACATCGCCGACGAGCACACGGGCGACAAGGAGAAGGACGCGGTGCTGCGGGATCACGGGTACGCGCTGCGCGCGGTGGTCCTCTCGGTCGCGAAAGCGGACGCGGACCTGCCGGTGGACAGCCGCTTTCTGTGGGGCGACGCGAACGACGCGCTGCGATACCACGTCTCCAAGTTCAAGAAGGACGGCAAGGTCGGCACCGGCGTCTACCGCTACTACGACCGGAAGGCCGAGGTACGCGACAACGACTCCGCCGTGGTCACGTACTGCGAGAGCGAGCGGGACGCCTTCGCCAAGGTGGTCAAGACGGGGAAGGTGTTGCGGACGGAGCCGAGTCCGGATGACTTCTCGCGCTACCACGCACGCATGGAAAAGAAGAACGGGGAGTGGAAGACAATGTCGCTGACTGCGAAGACTGATCCGACATGCGAGCGGTGACCCGCCGGCACGGCGGGACCGTACTGGCCGCTGCCGTCGCGCTCCTGGCTACCGCGACGGCCCCGGCGGCGGCGGGAGACGGCGAGAAGTGGGGCACCCCGCCCGCCGGAACCGGGGACAGCCCCTCCCACACCATCGGCGCGAGCGTCCACTTCAAGAAGGTGAACGACCCCGGAGGCGGCACCCCGTTGGCACCGGCGGGCGGCGGCACCACCTGGGAGCCGCCCACCTGCTGGTACGAACCCCGGTTCACCCCGGAGCAGTTCGACGACTACACCAACACCGCCCGCAATTACGTGGACAGCGCCTCCGCCTATCTCACCAGGAAATACGGGAAGAACGACTTCAACAAAGGCGAAAAGGGCCTGTGGTGGGAGTTGCAGATATCCGAGGCCGACGACGGCTCGTGCAACGCGCGAGAGGGCTACCTCTTCATCGGCCCCGAGCACCCCGCGCCGCCTGACGCACCCGTCATCGACCCGGAAATCCTCGCCGGTCTCGCATACCGCGAGACAAGACTCCCCGCGCCGCCCGTCAAGCTGAGCCCCGCGCCCGGCCACCAGGTGGTGAACCTCAAGACCTACGCGAGCTTCAGCAAGAAACTGGAGCGGGTGTGGGTGACGGCCGGTATCGACGTCCCCGGCGGCGAGCCGCTGGCCGCCACGGCCGTCGCCGAGCCCTCCCGGCTCCGGCTGACGGCGGACGGCGGGGACGCGGATCCGGCCTCCTGCTCGTACGACCTGACCGGGCACGGAGGGGCCTACGCGGTCCGGACGAAGGACGCGGACTGCAACATCACCTACCGTCGCTCCTCCGGCAAGAGCACCCACCCCCTCCGGGCCTACCTGACCTGGAAGGTCCACTGGAACGCGGGGGACGGGCCCGACGGCGACCCGCAGCACGCCCTGCCCTCCGGTGAGACCGAGTACGAGACGGCGGTGACCGTCAAGGAAGTCCAGTCGATCGTGCGCGACTGAGGCGACTGCCGCGCGATGTGGGCGGCGCATCGGTGCGCACCCGCGCGGGGCGGCGCCCTCCGGGGCGCCGCCCCCACGCGCGCCCCCGCCACGGGCCGCGAGGCCCCTCCGATGCGTGAACAGAGGGCGAATCAGGGGTCATTCGGGCCGCGCCTCGCTATGGTGAAAGACGCCGCATCGCCGCACCGCCACGCCCACATCGCCCGCGCCACCCGCACCACACGTACCGCCCGCAGAACCCGCGCCACCCGTATCACTCGCTCACTCGCTCACTCGCTCGCTCACCCACTCGCCCGTACGACGCGATGTGCAGAGCGTGCGCCGTACCGTCCCTGCCGCTGCGGCTCTTGAGAGGAGGCGGCGTCGGTCCATGTCCGGCTCGTCCCCCGGCCCCGGCCCGTACCGCGTGCGCGCGTGGGCCCGCACCCCTTCGCCCACGCGCCCATGTGTGGCACAGTCTGCGTTCGGGCAGCGACTGTCAGCTAGCGGCTGGCCGCGAGGAGGGGGGCATCGGCATGGAGCGCTCTGCCTCCGGTGTGACCAACTCCCGTCACCACGCGGCCCGTTTCGCGGGGCGCGAGTCGGTCAAGAACCTCTGCGACCGCACCTACCACCTCACCGCACCCGGCGCCGCGCGCCACGGAAGGGGGCCCGCGACGTGATACCCCGCCGCCCCCGCCCCGTCCCGCGCCCGTATCCCCTCCCGGATACCGAGCCGGCCACCCCTGGAGGAGAACCCGATGCCGAACGCCATGCGGAGGAGCAGGCGGTACCGAACGCTCGCCCGGATGCGGGGCCGCGCAGCCGACCGTGGCGCGAACTCGATCGAGTACGCGGGCATCGTGATCCTGGTGGCGGGGATCATCCTCGCCATCCGGGCCCTGGGCTTGGACGCGCTGATCTCCAGCGCGATCCTGAACGCGGTGTCCTCGGTCCTCGGCTGACCCGCTTCCCCGCACGGTCGCTCGCGCGGGCTCGAACGCGTGCTCCCGTGCAGATTCCGGCGCGGGCCCGGGCCCGCGCCCGGATTCGCGCGC
Source organism: Streptomyces axinellae (assembly GCF_039532135.1). Lineage (NCBI taxonomy): Bacteria > Bacillati > Actinomycetota > Actinomycetes > Kitasatosporales > Streptomycetaceae > Streptomyces > Streptomyces axinellae. The sequence continues at coordinate 79,099 of NZ_BAAARJ010000017.1, read as the reverse complement.
GGTGCACCACGCAGCGGGACAGCGGGCAGACGGTGATCCTGTACGGCATGGTCATCGCGGGCCTGCTCTTCACGGCATTCGCGTTCTTCACCGTGGCGCAGGCCGGAACGGTGCGCAACGGCGGCCAGTCGGCCGCCGACGCGGCGGCCCTCGCGGCGGCGCAGGATGACCGGGAGCAGTTCTACGACGGGTTCCTGGACGCGCTCGATGACGACGGCGCATGGCAGGAGTGGCTCGACGGGCTGGGCGACATCACCGGGGACGGCTGCGGCGAGGCCGACCGGTTCGCGGGCCGCAACCGGTCCGATGTCCTCAGCTGCGAGCAGGTGAGCCGGGAAGGCGACCCCGGCTACACCGTGCGGATCCGGACGCGGTTCGACACCGGCGACACCTTGATTCCCGGAACGGAAGACAAGAAGGCCAAGGCAACGGCCACGGCGGTGATCCGGCCGCTCTGCGCCTTCGATGAGGACGCGGCGGACGCGGCGGACATCGAATTCACCTGCGACGGCGAGGACTTCACCGTCGATCCCGACGACGGCGATATCGGCCTGAAGCCCTCGGACCTGTTCTCGGTCGTGCTGGTCGAATGATGGCTGAACAACGGACAGAGGACGAGCGACAGATGAGCATGCGGCGCACCTTGAAGGGCCGTAGCGGACTCCCCGCTGCGGCGGTCACGACGGCCCTGGTACTCGCGGTCGCCGGGTGCAGTTCGGACGGCGGTGGCGGTAGCGGTGGTGACGACGGAAAAAAGCCCGCCACATCCTCCGGCGGGGACAGCGGTTCCTCCGGCGGCGACAGCGCCGGGGACGCGCCCGCCGACGAGGGGGACGGCGGCCCGCTGGCCGAGGTCAAGGGGAGCAACGACATCGCCCTGACGATCTCCACGGCGAAGCGGGAGAACGGCGGTTTCATCACCCTCACGGGGAAAGTGACCAACTCGGGCAGCAAGGCATGGAGCGGCGTCGAGTGGAAGTCCGACGAATCCGAGGTGGGCAACGCCAATCCGGCCTCGATGGCGGCGGCCCGGCTCGTGGACAAGAAGGGGAAGAAGCGCTACTACATCCTGCGCGACACCGAAGGCCGGTGCCTGTGCACCTCGTTCAAGGGCGGCCTCATGCCGGGCAACTCGAAAACCTGGTACGCGCAGTTCCCCGCGCCGCCCGAGGGGAATGACTCGGTCGCCTTCCAGATTGCCGACCTGCCGACGGCCAACATCACCGTTTCGGGAGAGTGAGCGACGCGATGAGACTCGTCCCAGGCCATGTGGTGCGCACCCTCGCCTGTACGTCGGCGTCCACGGCTCTCGTGGTCGGCGTACAGGCCCACGTCGCCGCAGCCGACACCCCGACGCCGCACCCCTCCTTCTCCGCCCCGGCCGCCCTGCCGACGGACAACCCGACCACCATCCCCACCGGCCAGGCCCCCTCCCTCCCGGGTGAGACCGGCCCCGGGGACAAGGGGTTCAGCGAGCCGCCGGACAACATCTCCGACTCCAGGCCGTCGCAGAAACTCGACCGGCAGGCGGAAGGGCTCCGGCTGGCGGGCGGGGCCGAACTTGCGGACCCCAAGGTGCTGGACATCAAATTCGTGACCGAGGACCTGGGCGGTGAGGAGCGCCGGGAGGACAGCAGGGAGAAGACGAAGTTCACGCTCCAGGCGGAAGTCCTCTTCCCGAAGGACCGCGCCACGCTCAACAGCGGCGCGAAGGCCCGCATCAAAACGATCGCCGACGAGATCGGGAAACAGAAGAGCACGCTGGTCAACGTGTTCGGCTTCACCGACGATCTCGGCTCCTACGCCCACGGAAAGACGCTCTCCAAGAAGCGCGCGACCCAGGTCCAGGCGGAACTCGCCCACCAGTTGGGCCCGGACGTCAGCTTCAACGTCCGCGGCTACAGCGAGGACTACCCGGTAGCGGACAACGGCACGGAAGAGGGCCGCGAGAAGAACCGCCGGGTCGAGGTCTCCTTCCCCCGCGACAACTGAGCCGCGGCGACTGAGCCGCGGCGGCGCCTCCGCACGGCGGGTGAACCGGCCGTATGGCAGAGCCGTTGTGCGGGGAAACGCCGGTGATCGTGTGAGCGAGGAGGGCATCGTTGTGTCGCGACCGGAAGTGTCCGGACTTACGGAGTCGGAAAAGAGGTTCTGGGAAGAGCGAGCGAGGGCGACGTACGCGAGTGACGAGCAGACGAGCATCCGGGACCTGGGCGGCGCGTACAGGTCCGAATTCGAGCGGGCGTGGGACATGGGGATCCGGTCCGCCCAGAACCCCGCATACGCCCGGCAGGTGGAAAGCTCGGATGCCGTGGGCAAGTTGGCCTCGGACATCGAGAATCGCATGCCCGCCACGGAGAACTACTGGTATCCCGCCGACTATGTGAGCGACTTGTACAAGGCGGGCCTCCGGTTCGGCGGCCTCATGGAGAAGTACGGCTCGCGGGACGCCGCTCTGCAGAAGAACATCGACAGGTACTGGCAGTCCGGCGAACGCCCCCTGGTCCCGGAACACGGCGTGGCGCTGGCCGCGGAGCATGCCAGAAACCGCCTGCACACGAGGTGGCAGGATTTGCGGTCGGGTGTCGCCTGGAACCGCGGTGCCGGGAAGGACGCCGGGGTCACGCTGGGCCAGGAGTCGGAATCGATGGAGCGGCTGCTGCCCTCGGCGAGGGTGCGGGCGGCCGACCATCTCCCGCAGGGGGCCGGACGTGAGGAGCGGTCGCCTTCCTCCTCGGTCGACTCCACCCGGCCGATGCCTTCTTCCTATGCGCCCCCCGCCACCACCCAACGCGGCGCCAAGAGATCCAGCCGCTGAGGGCGCTCGTCCCCTGTCGGGAGGCGGGTGGCGCTCGGGGCTGTCGGCAGGCGGTCGGTGACCTGTCGGCGACCTGTCGATGGCGGCCGGGACATTGGAGCAGGTCGGGCGGGTACCAACGGCCCGGCCACCAGCACCGCACCGTCCCGACCAGCGGGATCGGCGCCCCCGGAGCGGCCTGCGGGGGTGTCCGCCCGGCGGTCCACGGTCCCGAAGGAAGCAGGCTCCATGACCACTGACGTCACGATCATCGGCGCCGGGCTCGGCGGTCTCACGCTCGCCCGCGTCCTGCACGTCCACGGCATACCGGCCACGGTCTACGAGGCCGAGGCGTCCCCGGCCGCTCGCCCGCAGGGAGGGCTGTTGGACATCCACGACCACAACGGCCGGCTCGCCCTCGAAGCAGCCGGTCTGACGGACGAGTTCCGTGGCCTCATCCTGGAGGGCCGCCAGGCCATGCGGGTCCTCGACCCGGACGGGACCGTCCTGTTCGACAAGGCGGACGACGGCACGGGCGGGCGCCCCGAGGTGCAGCGCGGGGAGCTGCGTCAGCTGCTGCTCGGCTCCCTCCCGGCCGGGACCGTCCGGTGGGGGCACAAGGTCAGCGGCGTCCGCAGCCTCGGTGAGGGCCGCCACGAGGTGACGTTCGCCGACGGCGGCACCCTCGTCACCGGCGCGCTGGTCGGCGCCGACGGCGCGTGGTCACGGGTCCGGCCGCTGCTCTCCTCCGCCACACCCCGGTACACCGGCAAGTCGGTCGTCGAGACGTACCTGTTCGACGCCGACGTGCGTCACCCGGCCGCGGCGAAGACGGTCGGCGGCGGGGCGCTGATCGCGCTCGCGCCGGGCCGGGAACTGTTCGCCCACCGGGAGAGGGGGGACACCCTGCACGCGTACGTGGGGCTGGTCGAACCGAGGGAGTGGTTCGCCGCCATCGACTTCACCGACGCGGCCCTGGCCACCGCGCGGATCGCGCGGGAGTTCGACGGCTGGGCGCCCGAGCTGACCGCGCTGCTCACCGAGTGCGACCTCGCACCGGTCCTGCGCCCCCTCTACGCGCTGCCGACCGGACACCGGTGGGACCGGGTGCCGGGGGTGACCCTGCTCGGTGACGCCGCCCACCTCTCGATCCCCAACGGCGAAGGCGCCAACCTGGCCATGCTCGACGGCGCCGAACTCGGCAAGGCCCTCGCCGCGCACCCCGACGACATCGAGGCCGCGCTCACGGCACACGAGCGGGCCATGTTCCCGCGCGGCGCCGAGGCCGCTGCCCTCTTCGCCGACACCGAGGCCGACGAGCCGGGCTCCGGCGGTGACCGGCTCGGCGAGCTGCTCACCCTCCTCACCGGGCCCGGGGAGACTCCGTAGAGCACCCGCCCCGCGCCGGCTGTCCGCCGCCCCGGCCTCCTGCCCCGCCCCGCAGCCCCGCCGAACGCCTGGTCACCGGGGAGACCTACCGCGCGCGGCCCCGGGATGGTGAGATGACCGCAGGCGCGGCGACGGACCCCCGGCCCGGCACGGGAAGGCCGCCGTACGACCGCGAACGTGCCGTCCAGAGCGGAATCGGGCGGGCACCGGGCACGCATCGGGCGGGAATCGGGGGCCGGAATTGGGGGCGGGGAATGGGGAACGGGAAGTGAGCGCGGTGACGGAGACAGAACCGGGCCCGGGCGAGGACGGCCCGCGCGGCGAGGACGGCGGGGGCGAGAGCGCGGACCGGCACAGCGAGCGCCCCCGCTCCGGCGCGCCCGCACGCCTACGGGCGTGGCGGACCGCTCCGGCCTCCGCGTCAGTCCGGGCGTGGACGGTGGGCTGGGCCGCCGGGACCGCCCAGGCCCTCGGCGCCGCGCTGCTGCTGATCACCGAGTTCGTACGCCGGGACGTCGGCGGACTGGGCGAGCCCGTACGGCCCGGCACCGGACTACCGCACTACGCGGCCGGCTTCCCGCACCTGGCGGCCACGCTGGGGGACCAGTGGTGGTTCCGGCTGCTGGGCGAGGCGCGTGACGCGATGAGCTTCGGCGAGCCGCGCGCCGCGCTGTGGGCCGCCGTGTGCGCCGCGCTGGTCGTACGGCTCAACAAGGACGGCCCGCCGCGCACCCAGTGTTTCCTCTCCCTCGCGGGGGCGCTGTACTGCGCGGTGGCGGCCCTCTCCGCGATCCCGTATCTCGCGCTGCCGGGCTTCGCGCTGCCGTTCGTCCTGGTGCTGGGGGCCGTGGCGGTCGTGGGCGCCACACCCGGGTGGCGCCGCCGCCTCGTCGGCTGAGCGGCCCGGCGCGGCCTCCCCCCTCCGGCTTCCCCGGCTTCCCCTCCCCCGACTCCTCCCGCCTCACTCCGTAGCGTCCGCCGCGCACAGCGTGCGGGCTTCGCCGTCCACCTTCCACGTCCAATAGCGGCTGTGCTCCCCGCGCTTGCTCCGGTCGTCGTCGTGGCAGGACCCGGCCCCGGGGTCGTCGGCGTCGTGTACGGCGGTGACGGTGAGCAGGCGGTCGTACTTGCCCGAGGGCCGCTGGTGCGAGCACGCGGGCGCCGACATCAGCGCGGCCCGGACCTGGCCGCCGTCGGACTCGGCGAGCAGGCACTGATCGACGCGGAATTGCCGGGTGAGGCACAGCGAGGTCCCGCCGTGCGTCCAGGCGGCACGCCCGTTCCCGGCCGGGCAGGCGCCGCCCGCGTCCTGGCGTACGGACGTCACCCGCACATAGGCCCGGTCATCGCCGCACCCGACGCGGGTGGCGGCGCTCGGCGCGGGTCGGCTCCAGGTGGTGCCGTCGCTGTGCACCGTCAGGCACTGGCCGGCCTCGACGGAACGGAACGCGCGCGCCAGGGAGCTGTCGTCGCTCGCGGACCCGGTGGCGCCGGGGGAGGGGGGCTCGCCGGGCGGGCTCACCAGCGGCCTGCCGCCCGAGGGGTCCGCGAGCGACGGTGCGGAGGAGGGGAGCGAAGGCGTGGAGGGAGCCGGGGTATCGCCGCCCGTGCCCGCCGGAGGGTAGGGCGGGACGTTGCTGGCGCTGCCGCCGGGCGCGGGATCGGCGGCGGCACCCCCGTATCCAGGGACGTCGGCCACGCGGGGGAGCACCAGCGTCGCGAACAGGGCCCCCGCCACGGCCAGCCGCCACCGCCCCCGCCTGGCCCGCTCCCATTCCTGGTCCCAGTCCTGCTCCTGGGACGGCTCAGCCGTCTCAGCTGGCGGGAGCCCGTGAAGGCGCGCGGATATGTGCTGTCGCCAAAGGCTCAGCTTGTTCATGCCGGTACCCCGTCTCCCCATCACCCGCTGCCCCCGCGGGCCCGTGGGCTCCGCGTCGGGCTCCATGCTTGCGGATCAAGAAGCGGGTGACGAGACCCCGTTCAGGACATTGGTCCGGGAGTACGGGGAGAAACGCGCGTACGGAGAGAAAGAGGAGAAGCGGAAGAAGAGGAAGAAGAGGTGGTCAAGACGGCGGCCCTCACGCCGCCTTGACCACCTCGGCGCGAACGGCCCGCTGCCACTGCCCGCGCAAACGGTCCAGTTCGGCCAGCTCGGCCTTCGTCCAGAGCGTGCGGCCCGCGACGAACCGTCTGATCGCTTCGTTCGCCGCCGAGGACGAGAGAGCGGCGAGCCCGGCGGCGTGGCCGGACTCTCCGGTATGGCCGGGCTCTCCGGGCCCGGTGGAGGTCGATGTCATAGCTCCTACAGTACGGCCCCCCACTGACAACGGCAGTTGGCCAACGGGGCACCTGAGATGCTCCGTTCCCGCTGCGTCGCAGGTGCCGGCGGTTTCGGGCTCCGGGGCGCGCGCGAGCGGTGTGAGATGAATCGCGGCCAGAGCCCCCTACGGCGGGCACCGGAGCCCCGGGTCCGCGCATGGACGTAGCAGACCGACGGCCGCCGGACACCGCACCTCGGCGGGGGTCCGGTCCGGCGGCGGAACGGGCCAGGGCCGCCCGGTGGCGCCACGTAAGCTCGCGGTGTGCCGCTGCCGTGGATAGGGATCGTCGCCGCCGCCGCGTACGGCGCCGTGGCCGGGTCGCTGCTGCCGCGCGCCCTCCACCGGCTCGCCGTCCCCCCGGAGAAGCCCTGGCGCGGCGCGTGCCCGAGGGGGCATCCGCTGGGGGCCGGGCTGCGCGGGCTGATCGGCCCCGCGCGGTGCGGGCCGTGCGCCCGCGAGGGCCATCAAGGGGCGTACGGAAGCGGGGGTGGCGCGCTCGCGGTGGCCGGTGCGGCGGCGAGCGCCGGGCTGACGGCGGCCGTGGGGGCGCGCCCCGAGCTGGGGGTCTGGCTGCTGGTCGCCCCCGTCGCGCTGCTGCTGGCCGCCGTGGACGTGAAGGTGATGCGGCTGCCGGACCTGCTCACGCTGCCGCTGGCGGCGGGCTGCGCCGCGCTGCTCGGGGTCGTCGCGCTGCTGCCCGGTGCGGGCGGCAGCTGGGCGCGGGCGCTGGCGGGCGGCGGCGTGCTGGCGGGGGCCTTCTTCGTGCTGTTCCTGATCAGTCCGAGGGGCCTCGCCTTCGGCGACGTCAAGCTGGCGCTCTCGGTCGGGGTAGCCCTTGGGTGGTACGGCTGGGGGGTACTGTTCGCCGGAGCCTTCCTCGGCTTCGCGCTGGCCGCGCTGTATGGCGTCGCGCTGATGCTGACCAGGCACGCAGCACGGGGCACGGCCATGGCCTTCGGGCCGTTCATGGTGCTGGGAGCCCTGGGCGGGGTCGTGCTGGGTGCCGTGGCGGCCTGATGCGGGCCGGATCGGCTTGCGCGACACGGACGTTGATGTGCGGAGCGGACTGCCCTAGGGGCTAAGGTGGAAACCCCCCCTCGGGCCGGTCCGTATCCCCCCACGGACCGGCCCGCTTTTTTCTTCAGGGCGGGCGCTGTCAGCTCGAAGACGACCCGGAGACGTGCTCGGAGACGGCCGGCACGACAGTCCGGGAGACGGCTCAGGACTCGCTGCTGGCCGACCAGATGTTGGCGCCGGGCTCGCTGACCGCCAGCTCGTCGATCTCGCGCAGCTCGGCATCCGTCAGCGGCGCCGCGTTCAACGCCCCCACGTTCGCCTCCAGTTGCGCGACGCTGCTCGCGCCGATCAGCGCCGAGGTCATCCGCGCGTCACGCAGCACCCAGCGCAGGGCGAGCTGGGCGAGGGACTGCCCGCGGCGCTCGGCGATGGCGTTGAGGCCGCGCAGCCTGCGGACGACCTCGCCGGTCAGCAGGCCCGGGTCCAGGGACTTGCCCTGGGTGGCCCGCGAGCCCTCGGGAATACCGGCGAGGTACTTGTCCGTCAGCAGCCCCTGGGAAAGCGGCGCGAAGGAGATGCAGCCCATGCCCTCCTGTTCCAGGGTGTCCAGGAGCCCGTCCTCCTCCGTCCAGCGGTTGATCATCGAGTACGACGGCTGGTGGATGAGCGCGGGCACCCCCATCTCCCGCAGCAGCCGGGCCGCTTCACGGGTGCGCTCCGCGCTGTAGGAGGAGATGCCCACATAGCGCGCCTTGCCCTGCTGGACGGCGGTGGCGAGCGCCCCCATCGTCTCCTCCAGGGGCGTGTCGGGATCGACGCGGTGCGAGTAGAAGAGGTCCACGTGATCGAGGCCCATCCGGCGCAGCGAGGAGTCGAGCGAGTTGAGCAGGTACTTGCGCGACCCCCAGTCCCCGTAGGGGCCCGGGGTCATGTCGTAGCCCGCCTTGGTCGAGATGACCAGCTCCTCGCGGTAGGGGCGGAAGTCCTGCGCGAAGAGCCGGCCGAAGTTCAGCTCGGCGGAGCCGTAGGGCGGGCCGTAGTTGTTGGCGAGGTCGAAATGGGTGATGCCCAGGTCGAAGGCGCGGCGCAGAATGGCCCGCTGGGTCTCCAGCGGACGGTCGTCGCCGAAGTTGTGCCACAGCCCGAGCGAGATGGCCGGCAGCTTGAGTCCGGAGCGGCCGGTGCGCCGGTATTCCATGGCCTCGTAACGCGCCGCGTCCGCGCGATAGAGCTGGTCGGAGGGGATGGCCGTGGGGTCGGGGGCCGGGAGAGAGGTGCCGTGGGTCATGTGGCATTTCATATCACCAGCCCGTGACCGGCTCGGTTCGTACGTAAGGGCGACCGGCAGTAAGGTGCTGGGATCCCGACTCGGCACGGAGGGGCTGGCCATTCCCATGAATCTGCGCGACCTGGTGTACAAGCTCTATGCGCGCCGGGTGGAGTACCGCCTCGATCACACACAGGTGCCCAAGCACATCGGCGTCATCCTGGACGGGAACCGGCGCTGGGCGCGCGCCTCGGGCGGGACGACGGAGCAGGGGCACCAGGCCGGCGCCGACAAGATCCAGGAGATGCTCGGCTGGTGCAGTGAGACGGATGTGCAGGTCGTCACGTTGTGGATGCTCTCCACCGACAACCTGACCCGCCCCGACAGCGAGCTGCTTCCGCTGGTCGGCATCATCGAGGACACGGTGCGTGACCTGGCGGCCGACGGCCGCTGGCGGGTGCACCACGTGGGCCAGCTGGACCAGCTTCCCCACAGCACCCAGCAGGTGCTGAAGGAGGCCGAGCAGAAGGCGGGGGAGAACGACGGGATACTGGTGAACGTCGCCGTCGGGTACGGGGGCCGCCAGGAGATCACCGACGCGGTCCGCTCCCTCCTGCTGGAGCGCGCCGCGCGCGGCGTCAGCCTCGACGACTGCGCCGAGCACCTCACCGTCGAGGACATCTCCGAGCACCTCTACACCCGGGGCCAGCCCGACCCGGACCTCATCATCCGCACCAGCGGCGAGCAGCGGCTGTCCGGCTTCATGCTCTGGCAGAGCGCGCACTCCGAGTACTACTTCTGCGAGGTCTTCTGGCCGGGCTTCCGGAAGGTGGACTTCCTGCGTGCGCTGCGTGACTACGCGGCCCGCCACCGGCGCTACGGCGGCTGACCCTCCCGGCGGCCCGGGGCCCGGGGCCCCGGAGGCGCGGGGCCGGGGCCGGTCCGCCGGGCCGGGGAACGGCCGGGCGGCGACAAGGAAGCGGCTGGGTGGCGGCCAGGTGGCGGCCGGATTGCGGCCGGACAGCAGTCGGGCAGCGGCCGAGGCGGAGTAAGCCATTCGGTGACGATTTAGGCGTTATCACCGAAAAGTGCGGTCCCCTGGGGTCATTGCATGCATCACCACTCCCGGGGGAATATCCCTCAAGACCGTGCCCCTTCCACGGGGGCGGTCCCCGGGAGGCCCGCTTGCACGCCACGGACGCCCGCCCGGACCGCGCGGAGCACCTGATCCGCGCGGCACGGGCGCTGGACGCGGAGGGCCGGAGTCCGGCCCGCGTGGTGTGGGCCTGGCCCGGTCTCTTCCCCCGCGACGCCGTCGCTCCCCGACCTCTTCCGAGGGGGTACGTCCAACCGTGGTGAACAGCAAGAAGCGCAGCGAAGCCGGCCGGCGCACGTATGTCATCGACACCAGCGTGCTGTTGGCAGACCCGGCGGCCATGGACAGGTTCGAGGAGCACGAAGTCGTGCTCCCTGTGGTCGTCGTCACCGAGCTGGAGGCCAAACGCAACCATCCCGAGCTGGGCTACTTCGCCCGGCAGGCCCTCCGACGCCTCGACGAATACCGCATCAGGTATGGCCGGCTCGACGCGCCCATCCCAGTCAGCGAGCTGGGCGGCACGCTCCGGGTCGAGCTGAACCACTCCGACCCGGCCGTCTTGCCCGCGGCCTTCTTGAACCCGCACGGCAGACTGGGGGACAACGACTCGCGCATCCTCGCGGTGGCCAGAAACCTCCAGGCCGAGGGCTTCGACGTCACCGTCGTCTCCAAGGACCTGCCGCTGCGCATCAAGGCGTCCTCCGTCGGACTGCTGGCCGAGGAGTACCGCGCGGAGATGGCGGTCACCGACTCCGGCTGGACCGGCATGGCGGAACTCACGCTGCCTGGTGAGGACATCGACGAACTGTTCGCCACCGAGAGCGTGGACATGCCCCACGACGCGCCCGAACTGCCCGTGCACACGGGCATGGTGCTCCAGTCGGAGAAGGGCAAGGCGTTGGGCAGGGTCACGGCGGAGGGCCGGATCAAGCTGGTGCGCGGCGACCGGGAGGCGTTCGGGATCAAGGGGCGCAGCGCCGAGCAGCGCATCGCGCTGGACCTGCTGCTCGACCCCGAGATCGGCATCGTGTCCATGGGAGGCCGCGCGGGCACCGGCAAGAGCGCGCTGGCACTGTGCGCGGGCCTGGAGTCGGTGCTGGAGCGCAGGCAGCACAGCAAGGTGATGGTCTTCCGGCCGCTGTACGCGGTCGGCGGGCAGGACCTGGGCTATCTGCCGGGCACCGAGGCCGAGAAGATGGGCCCGTGGGGGCAGGCGGTCTTCGACACCCTGTCGGCCGTCACCAGCCGCGAGGTCATCGAGGAGGTCGTGGGCCGGGGGATGCTGGAGGTCCTGCCGCTCACCCACATCAGGGGCCGCTCGCTGCACGACGCGTTCGTCATCGTGGACGAGGCCCAGTCGCTGGAGCGCAACGTGCTGCTGACGGTGCTCTCGCGGATCGGCACCGACTCGCGGGTGGTGCTCACCCACGACGTGGCCCAGCGCGACAATCTGCGCGTGGGGCGGTACGACGGAGTCGCCGCCGTCGTCGAGCGGCTGAAGGGTCATCCGCTCTTCTCCCACATCACACTGACCCGCTCCGAGCGTTCACCGATCGCCGCGCTGGTGACCGAAATGCTCGAAGAGGGCCGTGTATAGGGCGAATCCGGACCCGTACTGAACAGGCCCCGTGCGGAAGGGCGTAGCACCCTAGCCGCACGGGGCCTGTTCGCGCCTTCTTTTCCTTGAATCCTCAGCCCCAAACGCCCTGTGAGCTTTCCCACTCAACACAGAATTGCCTCCGTGCGTCCGCGTCCGGCAGGGTGTGGTTTCTGTCAGGCCCCGCATACGGCACACCCGCACCGCCAACGGTGCGACAGAGCACAGCAGTACAGAACTGAACAGCAGTAGCCGTATGCCGCCCGAAGTACCACGCGGGCTCTCCGCAAGGGGATCCCACCGGGCCAGTACCTCCCGTGGCCATGTACGAGGGGGGTCAGTGTCAGGGGCACGATTGAGTCCGCGAGGTCACCCCAGCGGGCGTGTTGGAAGGAAACCGTGTGACTGCTCGGATTTCGGTCCGGGGATTCGCCGTGGCGTCCGCCACCGCGGTCACCACCGTCGGCGCTGTCGTCGGGGTTGCTGCGGGCAGCGAACAGGGCCAGGCGTCCGACGCCGAGGCCACAGCCGCTGAGGCGACGCTCCTAGAGGACATACCGGCGGGCTCGCAGGCCCAGGTACAAACGGCCTCCCTCACCCAGCAGGCGGACACCGCTTCGTCGGCTGCCGAAGCGGAGGCCAGGAAGTCCGCAGCGGAAGCCGCACGCAAGAAGGCCGCCAAGGACGCAGCCGCCAAGAAGGCGAAGGCCGAGAAAGAGGCCGCCGCCAAGGAGGCCGCGAAGAAGGCCAAGGAGCGCGAGAAGATCCAGACGGCCTCCAGCCGCTCGGACTCCCGCGCCGACGCCGGAGACTTCACGCAGAAGGGCTCCTACTCGACGGCCGAGGTCCAGTCGATGGCCAAGCAGATCGTCGGCGGCGGCCAGTACCAGTGCTTCTCGGAGATCGTGAAGCGCGAGTCCGGCTGGAACTACCGGGCCACCAACGCGTCTTCGGGCGCCTACGGTCTCGTCCAGGCACTCCCCGGCTCCAAGATGGCCTCGGCCGGTGCCGACTGGCGGACCAACCCGGCCACCCAGATCAAGTGGGGCCTCAACTACATGAACGACCGGTACGGCAGCCCCTGCGGTGCCTGGGACTTCTGGCAGGCCAACAACTGGTACTGAGCCCACCCGGTTCTGTACGGCAGTTCGAGTTTCCCGACGCCCCCCGAGGCGGCCCGAGAGGGTCACCACGGGGGGCGTCGCACGTCGTGCCGCGTGCCAGGTGCAGCAGCCAGAGGCAGGGGGTGCGGAGCGTCCGAGGTGTGAGGGCGCTCCGGAGGGGGCCGCCGGGCGACGCGTCCGGGCCGGAAGCAACCATGGGCGCGGGTAACGTCGTCCCACACACGGCGAAGCCCATGGCCAAGGGGGGCGGAGGAAGTGGAATGACGAGCAGTATGGACAAGCTCAGGTCGGCCATCGGCCGCTGGGCCGCGAAGGCCGCCGAGCGGCGGGCCGCAGCGGAAGGCGACAGCGGTACGAGAGTCGGCGGGACCGACCCGATCGACCGCCGCCTCTCCCCGGCCGAGGCGGGCCGCGCGCAGGCCCACGCCGAGGCGGGCGGAGGCGGGGAGGGGCCGCGCGAGCGCGAGTACGTTCCGCCGCCGCCCAAGTACGCCCCCGCCATATCGGCCAAACCGGAACCGGCCGCCGCCGTGCCCTGGGGGGTGCGCGTCGCCGCCGAGGCCGGCTGGCGGCTGCTCGTGCTCGCCGGCGTCATCTGGGTGCTGATGAAGATCGTCAGCACCATCAGCCTGGTGATCATCGCGTTCTCCGCCGGGCTGCTGATCACCGCGCTCCTCCAGCCCACCGTCGGGCGGCTGCGCCGCATAGGGCTGGGCCGGGGTCTCGCCACCGCCATCACCTTCATCGGCGGCTTCGTGATCATGGGGCTGGTCGGCTGGTTCGTGGTGTGGCAGGTCATGGAGAACCTCGACACCCTCACCGACAAGGTCCAAGACGGTATCCAGGAGCTGAAGAGCTGGGCGCTGAACGGCCCGTTCCATGTCTCAGAGGACCAGATCAACGGCATCGCCACGAACCTCAGCGACTGGATCGGGGACAACAGCAAGGAGCTGACCTCCGCCGGTATCGAGGGCGTCACCGTCATCGTGGAGTTCCTCTCCGGGGCGCTGCTGACGATGTTCGTGACGCTCTTCCTGCTCTACGACGGCAAGCAGATCTGGAACTGGACGCTGAAGTTCGTGCCCGCCGCGGCGCGGGAGGGTGTCGCGGGAGCCGGCCCCCGGGCCTGGGCGACGCTCACCGGGTATGTGCGCGGCACGGTGATAGTGGCGCTGATCGACGCGGTCTTCATCGGCGTCGGGCTCTACTTCCTCAAGGTCCCGATGGCCGTGCCGCTGGCGGTCTTCATCTTCCTGTTCGCCTTCATCCCGATCGTCGGCGCGGTGATCTCCGGAGCGCTGGCCGTGGTGGTCGCGCTCGTCACCGATGGCGTGTTCACCGCTCTGCTGGCGCTGGCGGTCGTGCTGGCCGTCCAGCAGATCGAGAGCCACATCCTCCAGCCGTTCATCCTCGGACGGCTGGTGCGGGTGCACCCGCTGGCCGTGGTGCTGGGCGTGACCGGCGGCAGCCTGATCGCGGGCATCCCGGGCGCGGTCGTCTCGGTGCCGCTGGTCGCGGTGACGAACACCGTCGTCGGCTATCTGAAGGGATACGCGCAGGAACAGGCCATCCGCCAGGTGCGCGAGACGGCACCGCCCGAGTCCGTGACGGATACGGGGGCGGGGCCCGGCGCGGACGCCGGAACCGGCGCGGGCACCGGCACCGAGCCGCGCGAGGGGGGCAACGGCAAGCGGTGACCGTACGCGGGGCGCCGCGGCGCCCGTACGGAAGCAGGCACCTGTATGGGACCAGGGGCCGGTACGGGACCAGGGCCGGTACAAGGCTCAGTACGGGGCTTCGCGCTGGTCCATGGAGTGCTGGAGGCGGGCCGTGTCGGCTCCCGTCCACCCGTCGGGCGGTGCCACGGCGGCCCAGCCCTCCACCGAGCCGTTGCCGTAGCGGTGCCCGTGCGGGGCGCCCACCGAGTAGGAGACCGCCATATCGACGGTGGTCTGCCAGAAGGTCACCAGCGGGAACCAGTTGACCGCGTCCGTGATGTCGGGGCCCAGCGGCTTGCGCAGCCAGCGGGGCGGGTTGAACGCCAGGTCCGGGGACCACCACACGATGGCGTCCGAGGCGTTTTGCAGATACGCCACCCGCGGTCTCTTCCACTCGGCGACCGGGCCGGGCCGCCGCAGGTCCTTCTGGGGCCACTGCGCGAAGCGGAAGTTGCGCCCCTCCTTGTAGACCGGGCGCCACACGGGGCTGCCGGGATCGCGGCGCCGGGTCAGCTCCTGGCGGATGGGCGAGAAGTTCGGCGGGCCCGCCAGCAGCGCGCCGTCCACCTTGGCCAGCAGATCGTCCGGCCCCTTGAACGCCGCCTCGATCCCGTAGGCGCCCAGGCTCTCGCCGAAGACGACCAGCCTGGGCCGCTTGTCGGGCCGCTGCTCCAGCCAGCGGGCGCGCACCGCCTTGACCAGCGCCCGGTTGGCGCGGCCCGCCTGCTCCTTGTCGACGAGGAAGGAGGCCCAGCTGGGCAGGTAGGAATACTGCACCGCGACGATCGCCGTATCTCCGCCGTACATGTACTCCAGCGGCTCGGCGTCCGTGGAGTTGACCCAGCCGCGCCCCGTGGTGCCCGCGATGGCCAGCACCTCGCGGTCGAAGGCGCCGGTGCGCTCCAGCTCGCGAACGGCCAGGCGGGCACGCGAGGCGAAGCCGGGCGCCGACTCCTGGCCCACATAGGCCCGGATGGGCTGGATGGCCCGCTCGCCGGTGACCTGCGATATCCGGCGCGCGGAAAGCGAGGAGCCGGTGAAGTTGCGGCCCTCGTAGCCCAGATCGTCCCAGGCGATGAGCGAGTGCGGGCTGCCGGAGACATAGCGGGAGCCGGACTGGACGATGCCGTCCCTGGTGCCCTTGTCGGTGTTCTCCGCGATGCGGGCCGCGACATCGATGATCCCCCGGTCGAAGACCACATCCCGCGTGCCGAAAACCACCACCGTCGCGCTGACCAGCACCCCCACGGCGATGGCCAGCGGGCGCGGTACGAACCGGCCCAGCAGCCGGATCAGCTCGCGGGTGGCCAGCCGTATCACTCGCGCGAGCGCCACCAGCAGGCCGCAGAGCACGAGGGCCAGCAGCGCGATCATCGCCGAGTGCCACGTCAGGGTCTCCGGCAGCTCCTGGAGCCGGCGCAGTGTGCGCTGGGCATCCGCGCTCCACGACAGCGCCGCGATGGTGAGCCCGGTGCTGAGCGCGTAGTAGGCCAGCCAGGCCCGGGCCCGTCGGCGCGGGTCGGGGCGCCAGGGTATGTACCGGCGGCACAGCGGCCCGAGCGCGAGCCGCAGCAGCCACTCCAGCAGGGCGCCCGTCGCGTAGCCCAGCGCCGCCGTGATCCCGCCGATCACGCCCTGGAGGAGCCACGGCCGCGGGACCAGCGAGGGGGTCAGCGACAGCCAGAAGAACAGCGTCGCGCAGCACATCGCCGTCAGCCCCGGCCAGCGGCGCACGACCCAGGAGGAGTCGGGCGGATTCCAGTACGGCCGCCGGGCCAGAGCCCTGGCCCACCGCCCGGTGCGCCGCAGCGGCGCGAGCCGGTCGTCCGCTGGCTGTCCCATTACTCGCTTTCCTGCTCACTCGCCCGGGTTCCTGCTCACTCACCCGGGAAATCGCCGTCCAGTATCGGTCTTCCGGATTTGCTGACGCAGGCGGGGTCGGCGGGGTTGCCCGGCGGGGGCGGGCCCTCTCGGCGGGGGCGCCGGGGCAGTGCGGGTGCGCACCCCGGGGGCGCGGGAGGTCAGGGGGCGTCCTCGGCGGCGTGGTACAGCTGCGAGAGGGTCTGCCCCTGGAAGGTGAATCCGGTGTCGCCGCGCGCCCGCACCTCGACGTTCAGGTCGTGGACGAACCGCCAGGGCGGCGGCTCGGCCCCCGTCGTGTAGCGCGCGACCGCCGCCGGGTCCAGGTTCCGCTCTTGCGCGAAGAGCGTGGGCGTCAGCTCCAGCAACTGGAAGGCGGTGCGCGGCGCGTCGCCGAGCAGCATGGTGGCCGCGTTCACGGGCAGGGGGTGCGCGTGGGGCGCGGGGCGCTGGGTGCGCCGCCGCCTCCTGAGACGCAGTCTGGTCCGGGTCCAGGCGCCGTCGAGGCTTCCGGGGGCCACGCCGCAGGCGGCGGCGAAGGCGGAGACCTGGCGCCAGGTGGGGAACCTTCCGCTGGTCAGCAACTCCTCGACGGTGGTCTGGGTGCGGCCCATGGGGCGTGCCAGCTCGGGCAGGGCCGGTGCGCCGCCGTCCTGCCAGGCGGCCCGCAGCACGTCCGCGAACCACCGCTGCGCGGCGGCCGGTTCGGGCGCGGGGCCGTCCGTCGTGGCGGCCCCGGGCGATCCGGTCCTCGGCACGGCGCATCTCCCCGGTGCGACGTGCTTCCTGGAGGCGGCTGCGGCGCAGAGCTTCCAGGGCGCGGGCCGTGCGGACGTACGCCGTGTGCCGCTCCGCCTGGGCCCGGAGCCAGGACGGGGACGGCAGCGGAAGGCGGATCCCGCCCGGGTCCGGGGCGCCGGGGTGGTACTGACCGCCGGTGGGTCCGCCGCCTCCCACCGCTCGTCGTAGTGCGAGCGCGGCTCCGCCCACAGCCGGGCGACCTCGCGCCTGCGCAGGACGTCCGGGGGCAGCGCGGTGTAGGCGCGGTTGCGGACGGGCGCGAAATGCTGGGCGGTGTCGGCGGCCGAACGGCGGGGCTCGGGCAGGCCCTTGCGGTGCGCGGCGCGGCGGACGTGGTCGTAGAGGGTGTCCAGGGCCAGCAGCTCGGGCCCGCCCGGCAGGCACTCTTCGAGCAGGTTGAGGAACTCCCCGGTGAAGGCCGTGCAGCGCTCCCCGGCGAATGCCTTGGCCTCGGCATTCGCCCCGGCCGAGGCCAGCACGTACGCACCCTGGATGCCCGCCTCGTCCGCGAGGTCCGCCGGGCCCGTCGTCACCGCCGCCTGTCCGCTGAAGCAGCAGTCCAGCACCACGACCTTGCGCAGCGCCCCGCGCGCGTCCAGCAGGAGGCCGCGCAGGTCGCGGTAGCGGATGGAGCCGTAGAGCCGGGAGGGGTGGGAATTGGGCAGCGAGAGGCACAGTTTGTCCGCGCGTTCGGAGGCGCGGGGGTCGATCAGTCCGTGGCCCGCGTAAGAGATCAGCAGCGTGTCCCGCGCCTCTTCGGCCGCCGTACGCACGGCGTCCAGCACCTCATCGGGGTGGGCCGGCTGTTCGAGCACCGTGCAGTGCTCGGCCGGGAGCCCCACAAGGCGGGGTCGGTCAGCGTCGCGCGCAGCCGGTGCAGATTGTTGGCGACGGCGGGCAGCGGGTCGAGGCGCGCGAAGGTGTGGGTGCCGATGAGGACGGCGCGGGAGGCGGCGGGGTCGGCCGGAGGCATGGCCGTCACCCGGTGGCGGTGTGAGCGCGCCGAGCAGACGCCGGACGCTCTCCGCATCGTGGTCCTGGCCGGCCGGGAGCGTGACGGTCACGCCGTTCGCCTCGATGCGTACGCCCGGCGGCTCGGCGTGGGTGCGCCGCCAGGTGGCCACGGCCAGGGCGAGGTTGGCCAGCGCCGTGGCGTGGGTGAGCACGACACCGACCGCCTCCCACGCGCCCCCCATGGATTCCGGGCCGGGGGCGGCGCACAGGGTGAGGGCCGCATCGCGGGGCAGCCCGTCGTCGTCCAGGAGCCGTTGGTGGAGCGAGAGGAGCTGGTCGGCATCGATATCGGTATCGCCGCTGGTGTCGGTGTCGGTGTCGGCGTCCAGGGGGGAGGCCGGGAGGGGCGTGCGGCCGGTGGGAGGAGCGGGGGTGCCGGTCCGCGGCGGGGCGTCCGGGCCCAGGGGTGTGCCGCCGGTGCTGCGGATACGGATGTCCATACGCCGTTCTCCCCTGTCGCGTACGTGTGTTCACCACAGTCCTGACGGCGGGTGCGCGGGCGGCGCTCCCGGTCCGGGGCCGTGTCACCCGGGCGGGTGAAACCGGGAGCGGATTCCGCGTGTGGCGCGGGCGTGGGCCGGATCCAAGGGTTGCCGACACCGTGTCGGCGAGTTTTGCTGAGTGGGCGAATCCGGATCACGCAGCCCATCCCCGTTCACGGGAGGACGCTCCATGTCCGACTACACCACCAACAACGCCGGCATCCCGGTGGAGAGTGACGAGCACTCGCTCACCGTCGGAGCCGACGGCCCGATCCTGCTCCAGGACCACTACGTCATCGAGAAGATGGCGCAGTTCAACCGGGAGCGGGTCCCGGAGCGCGTGGTCCACGCCAAGGGCAGCGGCGCCTACGGCGTGTTCGAGGTGACCAACGACGTCAGCCAGTTCACCTGCGCCGACCTCTTCCAGCCGGGGAAGCGTACGGAGATGCTGGCCCGCTTCTCCACCGTCGCGGGGGAGCAGGGCAGCCCCGACACCTGGCGCGACCCGCGCGGTTTCGCGCTGAAGTTCTACACCCGGCACGGCAACTACGACCTGGTCGGGAACAACACCCCGGTCTTCTTCGTGCGCGACACCATCAAGTTCCAGGACTTCATCCGCAGCCAGAAGCGGCAGATCGGCAGCGGGCTGCGCGACCACGACATGCAGTGGGACTTCTGGACGCTCTCGCCCGAATCGGCCCACCAGGTCACCTGGCTGATGGGCGACCGCGGCATCCCCAGCTCCTACCGCCACATGAACGGCTACGGCTCGCACACCTACATGTGGGTCAACGCGGCCGGCGAGAAGTTCTGGATCAAGTACCACTTCCACACCGACCAGGGCATCGGCTTCCTCACCCAGCAGGACGCCGACCGCCTCGCCGGGGAGGACGCGGACTACCACCGCCGCGACCTGTGGCAGGCCATCGAGCGCGGCGAGCACCCGACCTGGACACTCAAGGTGCAGGTCATGCCGTTCGACGACGCCCCGGACTACCGCTTCAACCCGTTCGACCTGACCAAGGTGTGGCCGCACGGCGACTACCCCGAGATCGAGGTCGGCCGGATGACGCTCAACAAGAATCCGGACGATTTCTTCGTCCACATCGAGCAGGCCGCCTTCGAGCCGTCCAACCTGGTGCCCGGTATCGCGCCCTCGCCCGACAAGATGCTGCTGGGCCGGCTCTTCTCGTACCCGGACACGCACCGCTACCGCATCGGGCCCAACTACGCGCAACTGCCGCCCAACCGGCCGCAAGCGCCCGTGCACTCGTACGCCAAGGACGGCCCGATGCGCTACGTGTCGCCGAACGTGGCCCGCCCGTACGCGCCCAACTCCTACGGCGGCCCCGCCGCCGACCCCACCAGGGCGCCGGTCACCGGCTGGACGGTGGAGGACAGCGAGATGGTGCGGCACGCCTACACCCTGCGCCGGGAGGACGACGACTTCGGACAGCCCGGCACGATGGTGCGCCAGGTGCTGGACGACGCGGCGCGCGATCGCCTGGTCGGCAACATCTCGGGGCACCTTCTGGACGGGGTGAGCGGGCCCGTGCTGGAGCGGGCCGTGCAGTACTGGCGCAATGTTGACAAGGCGCTGGGGGACCGGGTCGCCGCGAGCGTGGCCCCCGACTGAGCGGGGGCCACGTGCTTGTGACCGGGTGACCCGCACCTCGTGATGTGGCGGCTCGGGGTGGGTGGTGTGGGTGCGCTCCCCGGGTGCGGGTGCTTTGTGGCTGGGCGCGCCCGCGCGGCGGAGCCGCAGAGCGGTACGTCCCGCGCCCCTTCGGGGAGCGCCCGCGTCCGCGCGGCGGAGCCGTAAATCGGCGCAGCCCCGCGCCCCTTTCGGGCGCCCCTTTCGGGCGCCCCCGCCCCTTTAGAGGGTCTCTTCTCGCCGTGTATACGCACGGTGTATACCCGTGATGTACAGTGCGGGGCATGTCTATCAGCCATACGTTGCTGGGCCTTCTGGAGACCGGGCCGCGGCACGGGTACGACCTCAAGCGGACCTTTGACGAGCGGTTCGGGCACGACCGGCCGCTGCACTACGGGCAGGTCTATTCGACGATGTCCCGGCTGCTGAAGCACGGGCTCGTGGAGGTGGACGGGGTCGAGGCCGGGGGCGGGCCCGAGCGCAAGCGGTACGCGATCACGGACGCCGGGATCACGGATGTGGCCCAGTGGCTGGCCACCCCGGAGAAACCCGAGCCGTATCTGCAGAGCACGCTCTACACCAAGCTCGTACTCGCCCTGCTGACGGACCGGGACGGCGGGGCGCTGCTGGACACCCAGCGCTCGGAGCACCTGCGGCTGATGCGGGAGCTGACCCGTCGCAAGACCGAAGGCGACCTCGCGGACCAGCTCATCTGCGATCACGCTCTGTTCCATCTGGAAGCCGATCTGCGGTGGCTGGAGACGGCCGCCGCCCGGCTCGACAAGCTCGCTCAGGAGGTGCGGTCATGACCGCTGCCCAGTCCCCGTCCGGCCCGCCCGTCGGCGCTCTCCTGCGGGCCGAGGGCCTGCGCAAGACGTACGGGGCGACCCCCGCGCTGGACGGCGCCGACTTCGCCATCCGCTCCGGTGAGGTCGTCGCCGTGATGGGCCCCTCCGGTTCCGGCAAGTCCACGCTGCTGCACTGCCTTGCCGGGATCGTCCCGCCCGATCAGGGACGGGTCTTCTACCAGGGCCAGGAGATCTCCGGCCTGTCCGACGCCGAGCGCAGCGCCCTGCGCCGCGGGGACTTCGGCTTCGTCTTCCAGTTCGGGCAGCTGGTGCCCGAGCTGACCTGCCTGGAGAACGCGGCGCTGCCGCTGCGCCTCGCCGGCTCCGGCCGTAAGGAGGCCGAGGCCCGCGCCCGGGACTGGCTGGCCCGGCTGGAGGTGGACGAGGTCCGCCATCACCGGCCCGGCCAGGTCTCCGGTGGCCAGGGCCAGCGGGTCGCCATCGCCCGCGCGCTGGCGGCCACCCCCCGCGTCGTCTTCGCCGACGAGCCGACCGGCGCGCTCGACTCGCTCAACGGCGAGCGCGTCATGGAGCTGCTGACCCGGGCGGCGCGGGAGACCGGCGCCGCGGTGGTGCTGGTCACCCACGAGGCGCGGGTGGCCGCCTACTCCGACCGCGAGGTCGTCGTCCGCGACGGCCGCGCCCGGGACATGAGCGTGCTGGCGGGCGCCGTATGACACTACTGGGCGAGACCCGGCGGAGCCGGGTGTGGGCCCGCGATCTGGGCATGGGGGCCCGGTTCGCGTTCAGCGGGCAGCAGGGCTGGATCCGCACGGTACTGACCGCCGTGGGGGTCGCGCTCGGGGTGGCGATGCTGCTGCTGGCCGCCTCGATGCCGCAGGTGATGAGCAGCCAGGAGACCCGCGGTGACGCCCGCCAGATCAACGGGATCAGCGGATCGACGCTGGGGAACGTCGATCCGGACGCCAAGACGGAGCGCACCGACCGGACGCTCCTGTCGGCGGACGCCACCACCGCGTACCACGGTAAGGACCTCTTCGGGAGGACGCTCCAGGCCGAGGGGGACCATCCGGTGACCCCGCCGGGGATCGACCGGATTCCGAAGCCGGGCGAGATGTGGGTCTCGCCGGCCCTGAAGAAGCTGCTGGACTCCGACGAGGGGGCCGGTCTGCGCGAGCGGCTGGACTTCCGTACCGTCGGCGTCATCGCGGAGGAGGGGCTGATCGGCCCCGGGGAACTCGCCTTCTACGCGGGCACCGACTCGCTGAAGCCGGGCAGGGGCGTCCAGCGGGTGGAGCACTTCGGCGGGGTCCAGCAGAAGTCCCCCGCGGATCCGGTGCTGATCCTGCTCGGGACGGTGGCCTGCGCGGTGCTGCTGATGCCGGTGGCCGTCTTCATCGGCACGGCCGCGCGGTTCGGCGGCGAACGCCGCGACCGGCGGCTGGCCGCACTGCGGCTCGTCGGCTCGGACACCGCCATGACCCGCAGGATCGCGGCGGGTGAGTCGCTGGCCGGGGCACTGTCCGGGCTGCTGCTGGGCGGCGTGCTGTTCGCGGTCAGCCGCCGGCTGATCGGGCATATCACGCTGTTCCACCTCAGCGTCTTCCCCTCGGATGTGCGGCCGGGCCTGCTGCTGGGCGCGCTGGTCGTGCTCGGGGTGCCGGTCGTGGCGGTGGCCGTCTCGGTGTTCGCACTGCGTGGCGTCACGATCGAGCCGCTGGGCGTGCTGCGGGAGAGCACGTCCCGCGCGCGCCGGTTGTGGTGGCGGCTGCTCATTCCCCTCCTGGGCCTGGGGCTGTTGCTGCCGCTGGCCGGTGAACTGGCCGGCGCCGGCGGCTCGGTGAACGAGGCCCAGGTCTCGGCGGGTGTGGTGCTGCTGCTGAGCGGGATCGCGCTGCTGCTGCCCTGGCTGGTGGAGCGGGTGGTGATTCGGCTCAACGGCGGCCCGGTCTCCTGGCAGTTGGCGATCCGCCGGCTCCAGTTGAGCACCGGGACGGCGACCCGCGCCGTCAGCGGCATCACCATCGCGGTGGCCGGGGCGATCGCCCTCCAGCTCCTGTTCTCCGCTGTCCAGGAGCAGTCCACACAGATGGCGGAGCAGAATCGCGCCGACGGGCGCGAGGTGAACGTCACCGACATCACGGCCGAGGGTGCTGCCCAGGCGGACCGGATGACGCGCGCGCTCAAGAGCACCGAGGGCGTCGCCTCGGCGGCCGGATACCTGTCGGCCGATCAGGAGATCAAGGGGAAGGACGGCAGCTACGCCACCGTGATCATCGGCAGTTGCGCCAGGTTGCGCGACATCGCCGCGATCGGCTCCTGTCGTGAGGGCCAGGTATTCCGCGCGGAGCCGGGCAAGCGGTCGGATGCCGGGGATGCCGGGGATGTCGCGGACGAGGCGACGGCCCCGCCGCCCGGCGGCAGCACGCTGCGGATCGCCGGGCCCGGCGGCAAGGGCGAGGCCGACTGGCGCCTGCCGTCCCAGGCGCCCACCGTCAAGAGCGAGCTGTCGGCTTCGGGCGTGCCCGTCTCAGGGATCCTGGCGACACCCTCGGCACTGTCCCCGGACCGGGTGGAAGGCTCCTACAACGGCTGGGTCCAGCTGGCGAAGGACGACCCGGACGCGCTGGAGAACGTGCGGACGACCGTCTTCCGGCAGAACCCCACCGCGTCCGCCGCGACGTTCGGCAGGGCCGAGGTCTCCGCCGGGTTCGTGCAGCTCAGTCGGGGCATCTTCGCCGCTGCCACCGGGGTGCTGGCGCTCATCGCGGCCAGCATGGTCATCTCCCAGATAGAGCAACTTCGCGAGCGCCGACGGCAGTTGGCGGTCCTGGTGGCCTTCGGTACGCGGCGCCGCACGCTGGGCGCCTCGGTGCTGTGGCAGTCGGCGATACCGGTGGTGCTGGGCCTCGTGCTGGCCTCGGTCAGCGGGCTGGGGCTGGGCTGGGCGCTGCTGCGGACGATCGGCAGCCCGGGCATGGACTGGACGGTCGTCCTGCCGATGAGCGGGCTCGGCGCCGGGCTGATCGCGCTGGTGACGCTGCTGAGCATGCCGGTGCTGTGGCGGCTGATGCGCCCGGACGGCCTGCGGACCGAGTGACCCGACCCGTGCGGGGCGCCTTGACCGGGTGCCCCGCAGATCCGGGTGCTTGACCGGGTCCGCAGAGCCGGGTCCTTGACCGGGCGCGCCGCAGACCCGGGCCGCCTCCCGCTCCCCCATGGCGGGAGGCGGCCCGTTCGCGGTTCCGGCCGGGCCCCGGTCGTACCCCGGGCTGGCCGGCGCCGCGCTTTCCCGCTAAAGTGCTATCACATTGATAGGGAGTGACGGCGGACCGCCGCACGGACCGCACACAAGGACGGGGGAAGCGATCATGAGCCGCAACGACTCCAGCTCACGCCACACACGGGACTCACGGGACTCACGGGACCCGCAGGACACGCGGGCCGCCCAGGGCGCCGGGGCCGCACCGGGCCGGGGGACCACCGCGCCGGCCGACCCGCCGCGGATGCCCGTACCCGAGGTGCGGGAGGTCACCGCGCACAGCATCCCCGGCGGCCTCGCGCTGCTGCTGGGCCTGATCGGTTTCCTGGCCGGCGTCGGCGCCGTCATCGGCGGCGGTTCGCTCGCCTCGGACGGCAGCGCGGCGGGCGGCGCCGTACTGATCGTGCTGGGCGTCATCCTGCTGATCGGCTCGGTGTTCGGCATGGCGGGGCTCAACATGGTCGCGCCGGGCGAGGCCCGCGTCGTCCAGCTCTTCGGCCGCTACACCGGCACGATCCGCACCGACGGACTGCGCTGGGTCAACCCGCTCACCAGCCGCACCAAGATCTCCACCCGGGTGCGCAACCACGAGACCGCCGTCCTCAAGGTCAACGACGCCTACGGCAACCCCATCGAGCTGGCGGCGGTCGTCGTCTGGCAGGTCGAGGACACCGCGCAGGCCACCTTCTCGGTGGACGACTACATCGAGTTCGTCTCCACCCAGACCGAGGCCGCCGTACGCCACATCGCGATCGAGTACCCGTACGACGCCCACGAGGAGACCGGCCTCTCGCTGCGCGGCAACGCCGAGGAGATCACCGAGAAGCTGGCCGCCGAGCTGACCGCACGGGTGCAGGCCGCGGGCGTCACCATCGTCGAGTCCCGCTTCACGCACCTCGCCTACGCGCCCGAGATCGCCTCCGCGATGCTCCAGCGGCAGCAGGCGGGCGCGGTGGTCGCGGCGCGCAAGCAGATCGTGGAGGGCGCGTGCGGCATGGTCGAGGACGCGCTGGCCCGGATCACCGAGCAGGATTTCGTGGAACTGGACGAGGAGCGCAAGGCCAGCATGGTCAGCAACCTGCTGGTCGTCCTGTGCGGCGACCGCTCGCCCCAGCCCGTGATGAACACGGGGTCGCTCTACCAGTGATCGGCGAGCTGCGAGCGCCGATCAGCGAGCAGTGACCGGCAGGTGACAGGCGGAACGGGCGGCCGATGCCGGAGGGCGGCGCCGCAGGAGCGGAGAGCTGTGACCGACGAGGGTGAGGGAGAGGGCGGGGGCCGGGCGCCGGGCGATGGCCATGACACGGCGCACCAGGAACCGGGTGGCCGGGACCCGGGCGACCAGGGTCCGAGCGGTCAGGGCCGGGGGGCCGCCGGGGCCGCGCCCGGGGCTGACGACGCCGCTGCCGAGGCGGACGAGGCCGCGGCGGCGCCCGGCGCGAAGCGGCGGCAGCGCAAGCAGGTGCTGCTGCGGCTCGACCCGGCGATGCACGACGCGCTCGCGCGCTGGGCCGCCGACGAACTGCGCTCCACCAACGCGCAGATCGACTACCTGCTGCGCCAGGCGCTCAAGGATGCCGGGCGCCTCCCCAGGGAGACCCGCCCCCACCCCCGCAGAGGCCGCCCGCCCCGCGAGGAGTGACCGGGGCGCGCGGGTGAGCGGACGAACGGGGGGCAGGTCGTCAGGGCAGGACGGGGCGTACCGGCAGCTCGCGCATCGCGGAGCGCAGCGCGTCCGCGAAGGCGCGGAACTCCTCCTCGCGGGCCGCGCCCTCCCGCATCGCCAGCGCGATGCGCCGCGAGGGGGCCGGAGCGGTGAAGTCGGCCGTGCGCAGCGCCTCGTTGTGCCCGGCCTCCACGCGCACGGCGGTACGCGGCAGCAGCGTCACGCCCATGCCTCCCGCCACCAGCTGCACCAGCGTCGAGAGGCCCGCCGCGCTCGTCGTCACGGTGGCGCCCTCCGTGCGTCCGGCCTCGCGGCAGATGTCGAGTGCCTGGTCGCGCAGGCAGTGGCCCTCATCCAGCAGCAGGAGGTCCAGCTCGCGCAGCGAGGAGCGCGGCAGGTCCCGGCGCCCGGCGCAGGGGTGGTCATGCGGTGCGACCAGGACGAAGTCCTCGTCGAAGAGCGGCACTTCACTCACCCAGGGCGCCCCCAGCGGCACGGCGCACAGCAGCAGATCCAGGCGGCCCTGTCCCAGCCCCTCCAGCAGCGAGGCCGTCTGCTCCTCGTGGACCTGGAGATCCAGGTCCGGGTAGCGCTCGTGGACGAGCCCGAGCACGGTCGGCAGCAGGTACGGCGCGACGGTCGGGATCA
Organism: Streptomyces axinellae; assembly: GCF_039532135.1. Taxonomy (NCBI): domain Bacteria; kingdom Bacillati; phylum Actinomycetota; class Actinomycetes; order Kitasatosporales; family Streptomycetaceae; genus Streptomyces; species Streptomyces axinellae. The sequence goes on along the minus strand of NZ_BAAARJ010000017.1, from coordinate 52,577 downwards.
CCCCCAGCCGCAGCACACCCGTGAACGGCGCCTGCGCGGCCTCGGCCTCCTCCAGCAGCTCACCGACCGCCCGCAGTACGGCGCGTGCCCGCGCGGCCATGCGCTCCCCGGCGGGCGAGAGCAGCACTTTGCGCGTGGTCCGCTCCAGCAGCCGCACCCCCAGCGTCTCCTCCAGCGCGGCCACGGCTCCGGAGAGGGCGGGCTGACTCATGCCGATGCTGCCGGCCGCCTCCCGGAAGTGCAGATGCTCGGCGACGGCGGCGAAGGCGCGGAGCTGGGAGAGGGTGGGCTGGCGGACACGGGGGGCGAGGGGGGCCTGGACGGCGGGAGCCTGGACTGCGGGGGCCTGGGCGGCCTGGGCTGGGACCGGCACTGATAAGTCACTCCAATCAACGCCCTTCACCGTAACTGGTTCGGCGATCAATCGTCCGCACGGCTCAGGCCGGCCCAGGGATGGGGGAGGGTCCATAAAAGCGTCACCCCCTGAAGTGGTGACGCTTTTGCGCGTACCCCCAGCGACGTGGCCGGCGGCCCCGGAGATCACGCCTCCGGCGACGGCGCCAGTACGGCACCCCCCGGAGGGCACGTCCACTCGCGACCGCCGCCCACCGGCCGGAGCAGCAGCTCGCCGCCGTCGCGGTCGACGACGAAGCCCGGCGTGTTCGTCCGGCGGTCCACCATCAGCGCGCCAACGCGGTAGCCAACTCAGGGTTCGGCGCCGTGAGTTGGCGCCCTCCCGCGCAGATCACCTCCGGGCGCCACCACGGGCTGCCGCTCATCGATGTCCGTCCTCCCACCGCCGGGGCACTTCATCGCTCTGTGTAGCCAGATCAACACGACTGGCAGGTACTCTGTGGCGGCTTGAACGTCATCGTGCGAGCGGGCTACGACGCGTGCCCCCATGATCAGAGATGTAAGGGCTGGTCAGGTATGGCAAGGAGTCGGAAGCGGGCTCACGACTCGAACCCCCTGGTGCCTCACTCGTCCGGCGCGGACGTGAAGCGCGTACGGCTCGCCGGAAAGCTGACGCAGAAGCGACTCGGCATTGCCACCGGGTACTCGGAGGGCTACGTCAGCAAGGTCGAATCAGGCACCGTGATGCCCTCGATGACGTTCGCCGAGGGGCAGGGCATCGGCCGTGTGATCGACTCATCGGACCGGGTGGAAGCCGCCCGGAATCTGTTTGACCGGCTACGCGCAGACGCGCTGTCCCCGGCCTCGGCGACCGGGGTCGTCCCCGTCCGTGACAGCAAGGACACCGGCCGGACACCGATGCGCTTGTCCGCCCCCGCATGGTCGGCGTTCGTCGATGACCTGAAGCGTGCGGAGCACTGAGGCGGCTGTCCGGGCGTCCCCTACGAGCCCCCGCGCGACCCTCGCGGGGTTGGGCAGGGGCTCCGTCGTTTCCGCAGGACAGCGACCGGTTCGCGCGCACCGCGGCCCGCGCTCTGATCGTGCCGGCCTTGCCCCGGTTGATAGGTCCCCCCGATCAAACGACTCGCCAGCGGCTATTTCCGTGATCAATGCCGAGTGTGATTAGGTGGTGACGACCAATCTCCAGGAATGCGCGCAATCCGGGCATCCTGGCCGCAAGTGCAAGGAGTGTGTACGTGCTCACCGTCGGTGACAAGTTCCCCGAGTTCGATCTGACTGCCTGCGTCTCCCTGGAGAAGGGCAAGGAGTTCGAGCAGATCGACCACAAGACCTACGAGGGCAAGTGGAAGGTCGTCTTCGCCTGGCCCAAGGACTTCACTTTCGTCTGCCCGACCGAGATCGCCGCGTTCGGCAAGCTGAACGAGGAGTTCGCCGACCGTGACGCGCAGATCCTCGGCTTCTCCGGCGACTCCGAGTTCGTGCACCACGCCTGGCGCAAGGACCACCCGGACCTGACCGACCTGCCCTTCCCGATGATGGCCGACTCCAAGCACGAGCTGATGCGCGAGCTGGGTATCGAGGGCGAGGACGGCTTCGCGCAGCGTGCCGTCTTCATCGTGGACCAGAACAACGAGATCCAGTTCACGATGGTGACCGCCGGTTCCGTCGGCCGGAACCCCAAGGAGGTCCTCCGGGTCCTCGACGCGCTCCAGACCGACGAGCTGTGCCCCTGCAACTGGACCCAGGGCGAGGAGACCCTCGACCCGGTCGCGCTGCTGGCCGGTGAGTGACCAGCATGGCTCTCGATGATCTGAAGCAGGCCCTTCCGGACTACGCGAAGGACCTCAAGCTCAACCTCGGCTCCGTCATAGGCAACTCCGAGCTGCCCAAGCAGCAGCTGTGGGGCACCGTGCTGGCCTGCGCCATCGCGTCCCGCTCCGGTATCGCGCTGCGCGCGCTGGAGCCGGAGGCCAAGGAGAACCTGAGCGACGAGGCGTACACCGCGGCGAAGTCGGCCGCCGCCGTCATGGCGATGAACAACGTCTTCTACCGCACCCGGCACCTGCTGTCGGACCCCGAGTACGGCACGCTCCGGGCCGGGCTGCGGATGAACGTCATCGGCAACCCCGGTGTCGAGAAGACCGACTTCGAGCTGTGGTCGCTCGCCGTCTCCGCGATCAACGGCTGCGGGCAGTGCCTCGACTCGCACGAGCAGGTGCTGCGCAAGGCCGGTGTGGACCGCGAGACGATCCAGGAGGCGTTCAAGATCGCCGCCGTCGTCCAGGCCGTCGGCACCACCCTTGAGGCCGAGGCGCAGCTCCAGCCCTGATCAAGCTCGGGCAGTAACCGGCCCGCACCCGGCAACGATGCGTCAACCCCCACCGGGGGCGGCGCCGCGCTGGGTGCGGGCCGGTTTCGTGCGTTACGGCAACGCCAGCTCGAACCAGACCACCTTGCCCGTCGAAAGACGGGTCGCGCCCCAGCGGCGGGCCAGCCGGTTGACGAGGTAGAGGCCCCGGCCGCCCTCGTCCGTCGCGCGCGCCTGCCGCAGCCGCGGCAGCTGCGGCACATCGTCACCGACCTCGCAGCGCAGCGTGTCGGTGCGCAACAGCCGCAGTGTGATGGGGCGTTCCGCGTACCGCACGGCGTTGGTGACGACCTCGCTGACCAGCAGCTCGACCGGCTCGGTCAGCTCCTCCAAGCCCCAGCGGGCGAGCGCGCGCCGCGCCAGGCGGCGGGCCTGCCCGGCGGTCTGCGCGCGGGGATCCAGGAACCAGTACGCCACATCGCTCGGCGCGATCCCGTCGAACCGCGCGGCCAGCAGCGCGATGTCGTCGTCCCGGTCGCCGGGGCCGAGGATGTCCAGGACCTCGTCGCACAGCGGCTCCAGCGGCGCCGCGGCACCCGGCCGGGTCAGCCGGGCCGTCGCCGCCAGCTTCTCGCGCAGGTGCTCGATGCCGGTCCACACGTCGCGCTGGCGCGACTCGACCAGCCCGTCGGTGTACAGGAGCAGCGTCGCACCGGCCGGCGCGTCCAGCTCGACGGCCTCGAAATCGACCCCGCCGACGCCGATCGGGGCGCCCGCCGGTATCCGCAGGACCTCGGCGCGCCCGCTGCGATGGAGCATGACGGGCGGCGGGTGGCCCGCGTTGGCGACGACGATGCGGTGGGCGACCGGGTCGTAGACGGCGTACAGGCAGGTGGCCATGCGGTCGCTGCCGAGCCGCTGGGCCTGCTCGTCCAGATGGTGCAGTACCTCCTGGGGCGGCAGGTCGAGACCGGCCAGCGTCTGGGCCGTCGTCCGCAGCTGTCCCATGATCGCGGCGGAGGTCATGGAGTGGCCCATCACATCGCCGACGACCAGCGCGACCCGGCTGCCGGGCAGCGGGATGGCGTCGTACCAGTCGCCGCCCACCCGCGCGGTCTCGGCGGCCGGCAGATAGCGGCTGGCCAGCTGGACGCCGGTCGGCTGCGGCAGCTCGTCGGGGAGCATGGTGCGCTGCAACTCGTCGGCGATGTACGCCTCGCGCCCGTACAGCACCGCCTTGTCCACGCCGAGGGCGGTGTGGGTGGCCAGCTGCGCGGCGATCAGCAAGTCGTCCGGTTCGAAGGCCGGACGGTCGGGGCGGCGCAGGAAGACCGCGGCACCGATCACCCGGCGGCGCCCGCGCAGCGGCGCGAGGATCGCGCGGTGACCGGTGGGCACATCCCGTCCGGGGCCGAGGAGTTCGGGCAGCGCGGCACTGGCCGAGGGAGAGTCGGCGAACACCGGGCGTACGCCGCGCAGCACTTCGGCGAGCGGGCCGCCGGGGCGTACCTCGGCCAGCTCGGCGGCGGTGGAGCCCGTACCGCGCCCGCCCGTGGCCGGGTCGCCGCCGGACCTGCCGGTCGGCCCGGGCCGCCCTACCAGCGGCAGCGCGGGCACACCGCCGAGCGGGCCGCCCGGTTCGGGGAGGCTGGGGTGCTGGGCGGTCTGCGCGGCCTGCAACGCCTGGGCGGCCAGCGGGTCGTCGGGGATGCGGTCGCTGCGCCGCAGCCGGAGCACCATGGGGCCGGTGGGCCGCTCGTCGCCGACCGGCAGCGGGTCGCGCAGATAGACGAGGATCGCGTCGGAGTAGGCGGGCACGCTGGCGCGGCACAGACCGAGCACCGTCTCGTCCAGGTCGATACCGCGCGCCACGCGGCGCGTTGCCGCGCCCACGAAGCGCAGCCGGTCGCCGCCCCGGCGCTCCCGCTCGGAGCGCTCGCTGCTGTCGGCTGGCGCCGCCGGAGCGGGCACGGGCACGGGGGCGGGGACCGCCGGGGAGGGGCCGGGGGCGACGGGGGTGGCGCCGGAGGACGGGGCGCCCGGGGGCGGGGCGCCGTGCGGCCTCTCGTGCGGGTGCGGCTCTTCGTGCGGGTGCGGCTCTTCGTGCGGGTGTGCGCCGGGCGACTCGCCCTCCGGCGCGGTGTTCCGCGCGGCCGGAGCGGAGTCGTTGCCCGGAGCGGAGTCGTCGCCCGGAGCGTGCCCCCGTCCGCCGCTGCCCGGACGGGCGCGTTCCGGTTCTGATGCGTCCGTGCTGTTCACTCCGCCGACACCGCCTGTCCCGGGAGCCTCGGTGCCCGCTGCCCCCGAAGCGCTACTTGCACCACCACCTGCACCACTCGCCCCGGCCGGGGCCCCAACCGGCCCCGGTGGTCCGGGCGTCGGCTCGCCGGGCGCCGGCCTGGGCCGGGCCGCCGCCTCGGCGGCGTGCTCCGGCGGACGGGGAGCGGGGGTCGCCTCACGGCCCCGCGAGGCCGGCATGCCGCCCCCGGGGCCGCCGCGGGCGCTCCCCGCGGATGCGGACTGCGCCGGCTCGGTGGTGCTGCTCGCCGCAGTTTTTTCGTGCTCCGTCACGCGTTCGGTTTCCATCCATCCGGGGCTGCGCGTCGGCGCGCGCCCTGCGCTAGGTGCTCGTGGTCAGAGGGCGTCGTCGGCACTGCAGGAAGAGCTGGATCTCGGGGGGTACGTCCGTGCTGGCAGGAGCGTACGCGTACGCGTCCTCTCCGACGACTTCGAACCCCGCGTCGTGGACCACGCGTCGCAAATCGTCCCGCAGATAGCCGGATACCCGGATCGTGTTGCCCAAGAACGGAATGGAGAAATCGTTCACATCCGCTTCCACCATCCCCAGAACCAGCGGGCCCTCCTCCCGGATGAGTGAGTGCAGCACCCGCAGGGCGCACGGGATTTCCGCGCGCGGCAGCATCAGCAAGGAGAAGAAGGCCACGACGCCGTCGAAGAGGCCCAGTCCGGCCCCTTCGAGGTGGGCGATGTCCAGTCGGTGGCACTCGGCCCCCGGGACGTTCTCGCGGTACAGCTTCAGCATGGTGGGGGACAGGTCGGTGCCGACGACCCGGTGCCCGTCCATCGCCAACTGGCGCGCGGTCGGCAACCCTGTACCGCAGCCGACATCGAGCACCCGGGCCCCGGCGGGCAGTTGGCCGCTGAACCAGACAGCAGCCGCGACCTGGCCCTCCTTGTGCGGAAACGCCTCGTCGTAGCGGTCCCCGATGGCGTCGAACGCCTCGGACTGGCCGGACCTGTCGATGGCCGAGCGGTCGAACCCGGCATAGGCCCCGAGTGGTCCGGGTGTGCCGCCCCCCCCGTGTCCGGCAGAGCTGCTCACGGCTGGCTCCTTCCTGGCTGCCTGTCAAGTCCCCGGGGTGTGCGGGGAGTTGTGCGGCAGTGTGTTTACGGACGTTGATCCTACGTTTGCAGTATGGGGGCGTATCAAGGGGCACCGGGAGGCCGGTGCGGGCACGTGTTGAACGGTGGCCTGTCCCAGTCGTCCGGCAGTTCGGGCACCGGCCACGCCGGATCGGGCCGCCAGCGCTCCCAGCCGTCCGCGAACGGCGGGCCCCACGCGCGGATCGCCGCCACGGCGCGCGCACCGGCCTCGCGGACCCGCCCGGCCTGGTCCTCGTCCATCAGGCCGGCGCGCTGGGCCTCGGCGAACTCGTCCTCGTCGCGCCACGCCCAGCGCCGGTCCGGATACACCTCGATGTCGAGGAAGTGATCCTCCGAGTCCACTCCGCCGGGCCAGCGCAGGAGCGGCTCCTCCAAGTTCACGTAGAAGTTCTTGAACCGCCAGCCCCGGCCCCAGAACAGCCACACCGACCACGGCATCCCGGGCCGCGCCAGCTTGAGCACCCCCATACCCGTCCACCGGCCGAGCGCGTGTCGGCGCGGCTTGGTGTAGCGGGTGGCCAGCGGCTCGCTGTGGACGGGAGTGCCGTCGGCCAGCTCCGGTTTGACGCAGACCGTGCCCGGCGCCATCCAGACCGCCAGCAGCTCGGGGGTGTCGCGCACCACGGTGACGGGGCGGCAAATGTGGGGGTGAGCGGCGCCGTTGGCGCGGTAGCGCCACAGGATGTGCGCTCCCGTGGGCCAGTGCGCCGGGGGCGCGGTGGGTTCCGCTGTCATGAGCGGATCTTAGGCGCAGGCGCCGCCGCCGGGCCGTGAGCTGCGCCGCGGTCCCCCGAAGGACGGACCGGGGCGGGGGCGCGCGGCGCGGCGGCGGCGCCCTGCCGGGCGCGCCTCAGGGGTGGGTCATCCGCAGGACGTCCAGCGCCTCGTCCAGCTGCGGGAGCGTCAGTTCGCCCCGCTCGACGTAGCCGCTCTCCAGTACGGCCTCCCTGATGGTGAGGCGTTCGGCCATGGCCTTCTTGGCGACGGCCGCCGCGTTCTCGTAGCCGATGTACTTGTTGAGCGGGGTGACGACGGAGGGGGAGGACTCGGCGAACTCCCGGGCGCGCTCCGCGTTCGCGGTGATGCCGTCCACGGTGCGCTCGGCCAGCAGCCGGGAGGCGTTGGCCAGCAGCCGCACCGACTCCAGGACGTTCTTGGCGATCACCGGCAGCATCACGTTCAGCTCGAAGTTGCCCGCGGCGCCCGCCGCGGCCACCGTCGCGTCGTTGCCCGTGACCTGCGCCGCCACCATCAAGACCGCCTCCGGGATCACGGGGTTGACCTTGCCCGGCATGATCGAGGAGCCCGGCTGGAGATCGGGCAGGGCGATCTCGGCCAGTCCGGTGCGCGGCCCGGACGCCATCCAGCGCAGGTCGTTGGAGATCTTGGTAAGGCTCACCGCGACGGTCCTGAGCTGGCCCGAGGTCTCCACCAGCCCGTCGCGTGCGCCCTGCGCCTCGAAGTGGTCGCGCGCCTCGGTCAGCGGGAGCCCGGTGGCGCGGGCCACCTCCGCGATGACGTCGGCCGAGAAACCTGGCGGGGTGTTGATGCCCGTGCCCACGGCGGTACCGCCCAGCGGGAGTTCGGAGAGCCGGGGCAGCGAGGCACGCAGCCGCTCCACCCCGTGCCGGACCTGCGCCGCGTAGCCGCCGAACTCCTGGCCGAGCGTCACCGGGGTCGCGTCCATCAGGTGCGTGCGCCCCGACTTGACCACGCCCGCGAACTCCGCCGCCTTGGACTCCAGTGATCCGGCCAGCCGCTGGAGGGCGGGGATCAGATCGGCGGTGACGGCGGCCGTGGCAGCGATGTGGATCGAGGAGGGGAAGACGTCGTTGGACGACTGGCTGGCGTTGACATGGTCGTTGGGGTGCACCTCGATGCCGTCCGCGCTCAGGCGTTCGCTCGCCAGCGTCGCCACGACCTCGTTCATGTTCATGTTCGAGGACGTGCCCGAGCCGGTCTGGAAGACATCGACGGGAAAGTGCTCGTCCCAGTCCCCGCGCGCCACCTCCTCGGCCGCCTCGCGCACGGCCTCGGCCCGCGCGCCGTCCAGCACCCCCAGACGCCCGTTGACAACGGCCGCCGCCGCCTTGATCCGGGCCAGCGCCTCGATGTGCGCGCGCTCCAGCCGCTGGCCGCTGATGGGGAAGTTCTCCACGGCGCGCTGGGTCTGCGCCCGCCACTTCGCGTGCGCGGGCACCCGCACCTCGCCCATCGAGTCGTGCTCGGTCCGGTACGCGCCGCTTTCGGGGTTCCCGTTGTGGCCGCCCTGTGCGTTGTTACCGCTGTGGCTGCTGTTGTCGCTGTTGCCGGTCATGGATGTGCACCTCCTTCACCCCCAGCGTCCCGCATCCGCCGCCGCATTCCCGGCAGGACCCACGTGTCCACGGCGGCGGTCGGCGGGTGACGGCAAGCGTCCGCGGCGGTCGGCGGGCGAGCACCCCGGGAGGGTCACCCGCCGCCGATCTGCGTGTACGCGCTGTTGACGATCTTCTGGGCGAGCGCGGCGTTCCCGGGATCCACGCGTACGCTCACCCACAGCTGGCTCTCCGCCCCGGAGAGGGTGCGGAACGGGCCCCACAGGGACAGCTCGTACGTCCCGGCCGTGCGCCGCACCGCGTAGTACGCCGTAATGCCGTCGCTCTCCTTGGCCCCCTTGGCCCCGTCACCCCTGTCGGCCCCGTCGCCCTTGCGCCACGGAAGGCGGGCCGGACCGGGACGGTCCTTCAGGAAGGCGCGGGTCTCCTCCCGCGAGCACGTGCGACCGCAGACCAACTGGGCGGCGTGCAGGCGCACCCGGGGACCCCTCCGGAGGGTGGCGTCGTACTGCCGGAGCCTGCCGAGGTCCCGTGCGGCCACGTTCTCGCACCCGTAGGCGTCCACTGACTCGGGTATCCCGGGGCCCGGGGCACGTATGCCGCAGTCGAGGTCCTTCGGGGCCCGCACCCCCATACCGAGCCCGGGCATCTTCCAGACGAACGAGCGCTCCCCGGCGCCCCACACGGCCCCGTGCAGCCGCCGCTCGGGGCGGCGGTAGCCGGCGAGCCGGGAGTTGTCCGGGAGCCGGGTCCGGGGTACGCCTGCCAGATCCTGGGCATCGGTACGGCCCAGCGCCCGGCGCAGCAGCGACTCGGCGACCGCGGCCACCCGGGCCCGGGAGGCGAACTCCTCGCCGTAGTCCACCGTCACCAGCCGGTTGCCGTCCCGCACGAGGTATGTGGCGCGCCGCAGCTCGGGCCGCCCGAACCCGGGCAGCGACGTCGTGGAGACCGCGCGCATCGCCCGGTCACCGGGGAAGGCGGAGGTCTCCAGGGTCCTCCTGGGGCGGTGCAGGGCGTGGTCGAGCGAGCGGGCGCGCGTCCGCTGCTCCCGCTGGAACCTCAGCAGGGTCTCGAAGGTATGGCTGGCCCGCGCCGGCCCGCTGCTCGCCAGGTCGCCGGCGAAGGTCCGCACCCGGACGGAGACTTGGACCTCGGGCCGCAGCGGCGCCTGCTCGGAGGCGGCACACGTGCGGTCGTCCACCGTGCGCTCCGGATCCAGCCGGGGCTCCTCGCGCGCCGTGCGGCGCGGGTCGGACATGAGCGCGCCGAGCACGTCCCGGCCGAGGGCCGCGCAGGCCGAGGCCGGGGGCGCGTGCGGTGCGGGCGCTGGGCCCGTCTCCAGCATGCCCAGGGTGATGCCCGCGAGCAGCAGCCCGCCCGCCGCCGTGGCGAGCCCGCGGAGCATCATGGCGGCGAGGGTGCGCCAGGTCTCCTGACCCCTCGCCGGTTCCGGGATGTCGGCGGCCAGCCGGTTGCGCAGCTCGATGTGGCGGAACCGGTAGACGCCGCCGGCCTGGCGCAGCACGTGCTTGGAGTGGGCCTCGCGCAAAAAGTCCATGAGTTGCCAGGGCAGCCGCCCCGTCGCGGCGAACCAGCTCCGGGCGAGGGTGTAGCGGCCCCAGGCGGAGCCGGCGACCTCGTACAGCCAGCCGCTCAGCAGGGTCCCGGCGATGGTCCACAGCCAGGTCCCGGCCGTCACCACGTCCCGGCCCGCCGACAGGTCCCACACGGCCAGCAGCACCACCGGCAGCGCCCACACCAGGGACAGACCGTCGTCCTGATAGGTGGGGGACACCCCGAGGGCGAGGGTGACGCGGCGGTCGCGCCGCAGCAGTGCGGCGGGCTCGGCCGCCGTCTCGGGGTCCGCGGGCTGCCGGGCGCGGGCCAAGACCCAGCGCAGCAGGGAACGGGCGAAGAAGGCGGCGACGAGCAGCAGCCCTGCCACCCGGCGCCCAGCGGTGTCCGCACCCGCACCCGCTCCCGCACCCGAGGCCGCCGAGGTGGTCATGTAGGCCACGCCGGAAGCCAGCAGCGCCCAGCCGGCGAGCTTCGCCGCCGCCTTGGCGCGGTGGACCTGCGCGAGGTCCGCCGCGCACGGCCGCCGCAGCTGCCGCGGGGCCCACGCCGGGGAGCTGCCGTACTCGCCCCACGCGTAGGCGAGCAGCGCCACCCCGAACCCGGCCCACAGGGGTACGGGCACTCGCCCGTCCCACCAGGGTGTGCCGTACTCCCCGGCGCGGACGGTGAGCGTGGCCACGGCCGCGGCGGGCAGCACGCTCAGCCGCCGCAGCCACAGCGGCAGTGCCTCCTCCAGCCGCCACCAGGCGATCTCCTGTCCGCCGAAGCGGCGCGTGTGCGCGGCCAGGAGCGACGCCCAGCGGCGGGCACGCGCCGCGCGCTCGCGCCCCGCGTCGGCGTATGCGGCCGTCAAGAACGCGTCGTACAGGTGCCGTTCGACGGCCTGAACGGTGGTGAAGCGCCCCCCGCCGAGGAGTTCGGCGGGGTCGGCGTCCGACTCGCTGTAGACGACGCGGGCGAGCGCGACCATCAGCGGGGTACTGAGCACCTGGCGGAGCACGCGCACTTCGCGGGCCGAGTCGCCGGGATCGGCCAGCCGCTCCAGCACGGGTGACCACTTGGTGTGCGTGGGGTCGCTGCGGCTGGTGCGACGACTGGTACGAGGCAGATAGCGCCACAGGTCGTCCGTGGTCAGCGGACACAGCTCGATGGCCACGGCGCCCGGCAGCGGGAGCGCGGCCCCCTCCACGGCCCGGGTGTACTCGGCGGAACGGCTGGTGAGGACGCAGCGCGCGTGCTCGGTGAGGCTCGCGCGCAACTGCCGGAGCGCGTCCGCCTGCGCGGCGCGGGGCAGTTCGTCGAAGCCGTCGAGCACCGGCAGCACGCGGCCGGACTCGATCAGGTCGAGCGCGGCCCCGGGCGTGGGCAGCGGCACCGGGTGCTCGGCGCACAGCCGTTCGGCCGCCCACTGCCAAAGCCCCTGGTCCCCGCCCGGGTGCCACGAGGCCAGCGGCAGCACGACGGGCACGGGCGCCGCCGAGGCGGGGCCGCGCGCCTCCAGGAGCGTGCGCGCCAGCCGGTAGGCGAGCACGGTCTTCCCCGCGCCGGGCGCACCCAGCAGGACCAGGCGCTGCCGGGGGAGCGAGGCGAAGAACGCCGCGGTCCCGGCGAACTCGCCCTCCACATCCAGCGCCCCGGACGCGGCACCCCTGTCGGCGGGGGGCGCGGCACCGGCCGGGTGGCCGCCGTCGGCCGGGGGGCTGCCGTCCGCCGGGCGTCTGGTGCTCGCCGGGTGGCTGCCGTCCGCCGACCGGCTGCCGTCCGCCGGGAGACCGAGCACGTTCGGCTCGTGGTCCGCGACCAGCGGATCCGCGGCCCGCCAGCGTACGGGGATGGGCGTGGGGGTGCTCACCGGGGAGAGCGCGAGCTGGTCCTCCTTGCCGTACTGCCGGGCCAGCGCGGCAGCCAGCCCCTCGGCCGCCCGATCGAGCCGGTGCGCGGGCAGCGGCGTACGACGGCGGGCGGCGCGTCGCCGCTCCAGCACACGGCCCGCCCCGGCCGACCCCGCCAGCGACGCCGCCCCCAGCAGGGCCGGCCCGGGCAGCCGCGCACCGAGCGCGCTCCCGCTCAACAAGGCGGGCGGAACAGCCCATAAGACGGCGCCCAAGCAGGCCAGCAGCCCTGCGAGCAAGAAGAGCCGGAAGGGCGGCCGGGGAGGCGCCACCGCTTCCTCGTGCACATGGATGTGTACGGCATCGACGCGCTCCGCCATGACGACGGTGCCGAACGTGCCCCCGGTGATCCGGTTCTCCCAACGGGGAGAACCACGCGCCCCGCCCCCGCCCCCGCCCCCGTCCAACTGGCCACCCCCGCCGCGCCCCACGACCCGTCAGAATCCGGATCCTACGTTCGACAAGGGGAGGCAGCCATGCCAACTCCGAAGACCGAGGGCCCCATTGCGGGGCTACGAAGGTAATAGGCGGCAACCTGTCGGGCGAGGTCTATGCGACCACGGCTCGACCGATCAAGGTTCCGACGTGGCCAGGGGCCGGGGCTTCGAGGACCCGAACCGACGGTTCTTCGAAGCCGGCCGTACGCGGATGAGGCTTCTGCCGCCGACTCAGGCCAGGCCCGGCCCTCGCACCGGGATGCTGGTGAACGTCGTCTGCTCGGGTGCCGGGTCGGCGAAGAAGTCGTTGCCCTTGTCGTCGACGACGATGAACGCGGGGAAGTCCTCGACCTCGATGCGCCAGACCGCTTCCATGCCCAGTTCCTCGTATTCCAGGACTTCCACCTTCTTGATGCAGTCCTGGGCCAGGCGGGCTGCCGGGCCGCCGATGGAGCCGAGGTAGAAGCCGCCGTGGGTGGCGCACGCGTCGGTGACCTGCTTGCTGCGGTTGCCCTTGGCCAGCATCACCTTGGAGCCGCCTGCCGCCTGGAACTGTTCGACGTAGGCGTCCATCCGGCCGGCCGTCGTCGGCCCGAAGGAGCCGGAGGCGTAGCCCTCGGGGGTCTTGGCCGGGCCGGCGTAGTAGACGGGGTGGTCCTTGAGGTACTGGGGCAGCTCCTCGCCCGCGTCCAGGCGTTCCTTGATCTTCGCGTGGGCGATGTCGCGCGCGACGACGAGCGTGCCGGTCAGCGAGAGCCGGGTCTTGACGGGGTGGTTGCCCAGTTCGGCGAGGATCTCGTCCATGGGGCGGCGCAGGTCGATGGCGACGGCTTCCAGATCGGCGCCCGCGCCTTGTGTGAGGTGGTCCTCCGTCGTCTCCGGGAGGAAGCGGGCCGGGTCGGTCTCCAGCTGCTCCAGGAAGACGCCCTCGGCGGTGATCTTCGCCTTGGCCTGCCGGTCGGCCGAGCAGGAGACGGCGATGGCGACGGGGCAGGACGCGCCGTGCCGGGGCAGCCGCACCACGCGCACGTCGTGGCAGAAGTACTTGCCGCCGAACTGCGCTCCGATGCCGATCTTCTGGGTCAGTTCGAAGACCTTGTCCTCCAGCTCGGTGTCCCGGAAGCCGTGCCCGGCCGGTGAGCCCTCGGTGGGCAGCTCGTCCAGGTAGTGCGCGGAGGCGTACTTGGCCGTCTTGAGCGCGTATTCGGCGCTGGTGCCGCCGACGACGATCGCCAGGTGGTAGGGCGGGCAGGCGGCGGTCCCGAGCGAACGGATCTTCTGCTCCAGGAACTTCATCATCGACGCCTCGTTGAGCACCGCCTTCGTCTCCTGGTAGAGGAAGGACTTGTTGGCGCTGCCGCCGCCCTTGGCCATGAACAGGAACTTGTAGGCGTCACCGTCGGTGGCGTACAGCTCGATCTGGGCCGGGAGGTTGGTGCCGGTGTTCTTCTCGTCCCACATCGTCAGCGGCGCCATCTGCGAATAGCGCAGATTCAGCTGCGTATAGGCGTCGTGGATGCCGCGCGAGAGTGCTTCCTCGTCGCCGCCCGCGGTCAGTACCTGCTGGCCGCGCTTGCCCATGACGATCGCGGTGCCGGTGTCCTGGCACATGGGCAGTACGCCCGCCGCCGCGATGTTGGCGTTCTTGAGCAGGTCGAGCGCCACGAAGCGGTCGTTGGCGCTGGCCTCGGGGTCGTCGAGGATGCGGCGCAGCTGGGCCAGGTGCTCGGGGCGCAGGTAGTGCTGGATGTCGTGCACGGCCTCGGCCGCCAGCGTGCGCAGCGCCTCCGGCTCGACCTTGAGGAAGGTGCGCCCGTCCACCTCGGTGGTGCTCACACCCTCGCTGGTGACGAGGCGGTACGGCGTGGGGTCCTCGCCGGTGGGGAGCAGGTCCGTGTAGGAGAACTCCGGGCTGGCGGGGCGGTCGCTGGCAGACATACGGGGGACTCTTCCTCTCACACTTACGGCCCTCGGCGATGGGAGCGCGCGTCTCTCAGCGTAGAGCGCCCCGGCGGGACGCCGCTGCGGGGGTAGTCGCGATCTATCGCGTTTGGGTACGCTGGCGCGGTGACTGAAGACACTCCGCGCACCTCGCTCGAAAAGCAGTCCACCGCCGAGCAGTCCACCGCGCCCGCACCGGCCCCCGCCCCCGAGCGGGCCCCCGCGCCCCAGCCGGGACCGGCGACCGCTCCGGCGTCGAAGACCGCCCCGGCGCGCGTGGCCGAAAAGGCCGGGCACGCTGAGAACGCCGGGGCCGTCGGGAACGCTGAAGACGCAGCGGATGCCCTGCGGGCCTCGGACGCCGACCGGGACCGGGTGGCCGACATCCTCCGGGAGGCCCTCGCCGAGGGCCGGCTGGACGCGGAGGAGCACAGCGAGCGGATCGAGTCCACCTACGCGGCCAAGACCATGGGCGAGCTGGAGCCGATCGTCCGCGACCTCCCGGCAGGGCGCCGCGCGGAGCCCGGCGCCGAGGGGTACGGGGACGGGTCCGGCGCCCGCGAGTACGGCGGCGCGGGCTCGTACGGCTCGGCCTTCGCGAACTTCTCGGCGGCGCACACCTCCGGGGCACCGTTCCCCGGCTCCGGCCCCAAGGAGAACCTGGTCGCGATCTTCAGCGGCGCCGAGCGCAAGGGCCGCTGGCGGGTGCCGCGCAAGATCAACGCGTTCGCCTGTTTCGGCGGCATTGTGATCGATCTCACCGAGGCGCTGTTCGAGCACCAGCACGTGCAGATCAACGCCACTGCGATCTTCGGGGGAATCGAGATCAGGGTGCCGGAGAACGTCACGCTCCAGCAGAAGGGCGCCGGTGTCTTCGGCGGCTTCGACGTCCAGGTGAGCGACTCCACGGACCCGGGCGCGCCCGTCGTGCTGGTGGAGGGCGCGGCGATCTTCGGCGGAGTGGACGCCAAACCCAAGCGCGGCAAGGTCGTCCAGAACCTGAAGGATCGCTTCCGCAAGCACGGGTGAACACGGGCGCCCAGGAGCGGAAGGTGCGGGCGCCCCGGCGCGGAAGGGTGGCGTGCGGGAGCGCGGCGACGGCGCGCGAGGGGCGCCACGCAATGCATACCGGCGCGTACAGCGGGTAGGGCTCGGGCATCGTCTCTCGTACGGCTGCCTCGCGAACTGCCGTGCGCAGTCAGACGGATGAAGGGGAATCCTCGTCGTCTCGTCAGGAGCAGACCGTGCTGCAACCGCCGCATCAGTCCCTGCAGGCAGCCGCCACCATCCCCGTACAGCGAACACCCGAGCGTGATGATGACGCGGGGCCCTGGCACGCGGACGCCGTCTGCCGCCGCGACGAGGCCGGTCTCTTCTTCGCCCCCTCCAAGGAGCCCACGGCCGCGCGGCTCTCCCGGGAGCAGGCCGCCAAGCGGGTCTGCGCACGCTGTCCGGTGCTGGTGGAGTGCCGTGAGCACGCGCTGCTGATGCCCGAGCCCTACGGCGTATGGGGCGGCCTCACCGCCGCCGAGCGCCGCGTGGTGCTCTCCCGCCGCCGCCGCGCCACGGCATCGGCGGCCCCGCCCCCGGCGGAGGTCACCCGTATCGCGTAGGACCCGACTTCCGCACCCCGGCCGCTCGGCATACGGCACGGGCGGTACGCGGAACTCCCGGCCCGCCGCGATGAGTTGACGAGGCAGCGGCATGGGTGGTCCCTCCGTCGTCTCGACGGGGTGAGTGATGGACGCCCGGCTTTCGGCCAGCGGTGCGGCGAGCGGCCCGAAAAAGCGCTCGCTGCACCGTTCGTTGAACCGCTGACTGCTGCGCAGGCAAGGCCGCGCCGCGGCGGTCGGGGATCGCGCTCACGCAGGTGCCGCCGGGCGAGGAGGAGATGGGCGGCGCCTTCGAGGTCACCCATTTCGCCGTCGATGCCACCGCCCGACTCGGCACCCCCGCCCTCGCGCTGGTCACCTGGCGGCCGGCACACGCGGCGCCACCGCCGCCCGCCGGACCGCCGCCCGACGAGTCACCGGCCCCAGCACCGGCGGCCGACGCCGCCACCCTGCTGGAGAACGCGGAGGGCATGGCGCCGGGCGACCAGAAGCTGACCGGCCCCCACAAGGGTCAACTGCCCCTCTACCTGGTCTCGGACAACAACGAAAGCGCCGACCAGCGCACCCGCGTCTACGCGCTGGGCGTCCGCCTCCCGAAGTGAGACCTCCCGCCTCCCCCTCGGCGACGTGGCCGGACGGGCTCGCATCCGAGCCTGTCCGGCGCACACCGCCGTCGCGTGCGACGGGGGCGGGCCTCCGAGTCTGTCCGGCGCTTGAGGAGGAGGCGCCGCGGCGACGTTCGCCGTAGCCGAAGCCAACACGGCGAGTCGGCCGAGGCCGCACCCCCCCCAGCCGGCCCGGCCAGGGCTCAGCTGGGGCGGTCGAAATCCACCGCGCTGTAGGCGCGCAGCTTCGAGAGCCGGTGGACGGACTCGATCTGGCGGATCGTCCCCGACTTGGACCGCATCACCAGCGACTGGGTGTAGGCGCGCTCGCCGCGGTAGTGGACGCCGCGCAGCAGGTCGCCGTCGGTGATGCCGGTGGCGACGAAGAAGACGTTCTCGCCGCTGACCAGGTCCTCGGTCTGGAGCACCCGGTCCAGGTCGTGGCCCGCGTCCAGCGCCCGCTGCCGCTCGGCGTCGTCCTTGGGCCACAGCTTGCCCTGTATGGTCCCGCCGAGGCACTTGATCGCGCAGGCCGCGATGATGCCTTCGGGGGTGCCGCCGACGCCCAGCAGCAGATCGACGCCGGTCTCCTCGCGGACCGTCATCACGGCGCCCGCGACATCGCCGTCCGCGATGAACTTGATCCGCGCGCCCGCCTCCCGGACCTCCTTCACCAGCCCTTCGTGCCGCGGCCGGTCGAGCACGACGACCGTGACGTCCTCGACTCCGCACCCCTTCGCCTTGGCGATCCGGCGGATGTTGACGCCCGGCGGCGCCGTGATGTCCACGAATTCGGCGGCTTCGGGGCCGGTGACGAGCTTGTCCATGTAGAAGACGGCGCTCGGGTCGAACATCGTGCCCCGCTCGGCGACCGCCAGCACGGAGACCGCGTTGCTCATGCCCTTGGCGGTGAGGGTGGTGCCGTCCACGGGGTCCACGGCGACATCGCACTCGGCGCCCGTCCCGTCCCCGACCCGCTCCCCGTTGAAGAGCATCGGGGCCTCGTCCTTCTCGCCCTCGCCGATCACCACGACACCGTTCATGGACACGGTCGAGACCAGTGTGCGCATGGCCCGGACCGCCGCACCGTCCGCGCCGTTCTTGTCGCCGCGCCCCACCCAGCGGCCCGATGCCATGGCCCCGGCCTCGGTGACCCGGACCAGCTCCAGCGCGAGGTTGCGGTCGGGTGCCTCCGGGCTGACTTCGAGCGGGGAGGGGAGGTGGTGGTGGTGTTCGGTCATCGGAACACACCTTTCTGTACGGCGACTGAACGGCCGTACGGAGCAGCTGAGGGTGTCATTGACTCTACCGGGCGGGGGCGGAGTGGGCGGGGGTGCCCACGTATGAGCGGAATGCCGTGCGGGCGCGGACCGGAGCGCCCAACGGACGGGTCGGTGCGGTGCCGGAGCGCCCAACGGACGGCGGGTGCGGTGCCGGATCGCCGTACGGCTGTGCGTATCGGTGTACGGCTGTGAGCCTGGTCTCCGTCCGCCCGGGAGGCGGCCCCTCGCGCGGGGCGCCGACCGGCATAAGGGACGATGGGGGCGTGGCAGCAGACAAGAAGCGCGGTGCGCAGGCCGTGCGCGACATGGTGATCTCGCTGGCGGTGATCATCCTCGCCGCCTACGTGGTCTACCTGTTCGTTCCGCACGACGACAAGAAGGACCCGGTCAAGCCCGTGAGCTACGGCGTGGAGCTGAGTTCGGCGCGGCGCGCGGCACCGTATCCGGTGGCCGCACCCGTGGGGCTGTCCAAGGACTGGCGAGCGACCTCCGTCCGCTACTCCGCCGACGGCACCGAGGGCGCCGCCTGGCACCTGGGCTTCATGACGCCGGACGACGAGTACGCCGCCGTCGAGCAGAGCGAACGCGGCGACCGGCGCAGCCCGGACAGGTTCATCAGGGACGTCAGTCAGGGCGCGGAGAAGACCGCGAAGAAGCAGCGCGTGGACGGCGAGGAGTGGACGCGGTACAAGGGCCCCAAGTACGACGCCCTGGTGCGGCCCGCCGCCGACGGCAAGTCGGTCACGGTGGTGACCGGGACCGCCACCTTCGAGCAGCTCGGCGAGCTGGCCGGCGCGCTGCACGCCAAGAGCGAGAAGCCGGGGCCCGGCCCTGGCGCCGTTCCGAGTTCGAGCCCGACTCCGAGCTGAGCCCGACTCCGAGCTGAGCCCGGGTTCGAGCCGGGGTTCGAGTTCCGGTTCGGACAGCGCGAGTTGGCCCCTGACGCCGACGGGTCCGGAAAAGGTGACGCCGACGGGTCCGGAAAAGGGGAAGCCCCCCGCGCGAGGGGGGGAAGTCGCGCGGGGGGCGGTCTGCTGCCGGTGCCGACCGGGGCGGCCGGCACCGTAGGCGCCGGGGGCTCAGAGGACGGTGACGACGTCCTCGTAGGCGAGACGCGGCGAGCGCGGCGCGAAAGCGTCGGGGCCGGGCTTGCCGATGTTGACGACCATCAGCACGTGCTGGCGCCCGTCGCCGAAGAACTCCTTGTCGACGCCCGCGGGGTCGAAGCCGGTCATCGGCCCGGCGGCCAGGCCGGCGGCGCGCACGCCGAGGAGGAAGTAGCCCGCCTGGAGGGTGGCGTTGAGGCTGGCGGCCGACTCGCGGACCGGCTCCTCGGAGAAGAAGGCGTCCTTGATGTGCGGGGCGTGCGGGAAGAGTTCGGGCAGCCGCTCGTGGAAGTCCAGGTCGTAGGAGAGGACGGCGGTGAGCGGGGCCGTGCTGGTCTTGGGGCGATTGCCCTCGGCCATGTGCGGGAGCAGTCGTGCCCGGCTCTCGGCGGTACGCAGCATCGTGACGCGCAGCGGCGACTGGTTGAAGGCCGTGGGGCCGAACTTCACGAGGTCGTAGATCGCCTGAACCTGCTCGTCGGTGACCGGCTCTTCGGTGAACGTATTGGCTGTGTGGGCCTCACGGAAGAGGAGATCCTGGGCGGCGGGGTCGAGGACGAGTGCCATGGGGGAGTGCCTTGCCTTTTCTGACGACGATCGAGGTGCGTGAGGTGCGGGGTGCCACGGGGTGCCGTGTGCACTCAGGTAAGTGTACAGAGCAGTTGTTCAAGGTTGAACATGTCCGTAAGTGGCCTACGCCCCATATGCGCACCCTGCCCCGGCTCGACCGTGCTGCCCCGTGCTCACGGTCGCCGTCCCGCTACCCCCTGGTCAGGGCCGCCGCCCCGCCGTTCTCGTCCCCGTCCTCTTCGTCCTCACCCTCGTCGGCGTCCTCGTCTTCCGCTTCCTCTTCCTCCAGCACCGCGTCCAGCCGGGCCCGCGCGCCCTCCAGCCACTCGCGGCAGATGCCCGCCAGCTCCTCGCCCCGCTCCCACAGCTCCAGCGACTCCTCCAGCGTGGAGCCGCCCGACTCCAGGCGCTGGACCACCTCGACCAGCTCGGCCCGCGCCTGCTCGTAGCTGAGCGCGTCCCGCTCGGCCGCAGCCGCCGAGGGGGAGCCCGCCGCCCGGCCTTCCGTTTCCGTCGTCATGCCTCCAGCCTATGTGCGCGGGGTGACAGTGACCCCGAACTCCCCTTCGGCCACCCGGGCCCGCAGCGCGTCACCCTCCGCGACCTCTTCCGCGTCCCTGACGATCCGGCCGTCCTCGTGCTGGAGCACGGCGTAGCCCCGCTGGAGCGTCGCGGCCGGGGACAGCGCGACGACCCGCGCGCGGGTGTGCGCCAGCGCGTCCTCGGCCCGCGCCAGCCGGTGGTCCAGCACGCGGCGGGAGCGGTCGAGCAGCGCCGAGACATCCTCCGCGCGGTCCTCCACCATGGCGTACGGATCGGCCATCGCGGGTCTGCTGAGCACGTCCGCCAGGCCGCGCTCCTCGCGCTCCAGCCTGCCGTTGATCACCCGCCAGGCGCGCTCGCGCAGCCCCCGGACGCGCTCGTGCTCCTCGCCCACGTCCGGCACCGTGTCCTTCGCCGCATGCGTGGGGGTGCGCGAGCGCAGGTCGGCGACCAGGTCCAGCAGCGGCGCGTCCGCCTCGTGCCCGATCGCGGAGACCACGGGGGTGCGCGCGGCGGCCACGGCCCGCACCAGCCGCTCGTCGGAGAACGGCAGCAGGTCCTCCATGCCGCCGCCGCCGCGCGTCACGATGATCACGTCCACGTCGTCGCGCGCGTCCAGCTCCTGGAGTGCCTCGATGATCTGCGAGACCGCGTACGCCCCCTGCACGGCGGTGTTGCGCACCTCGAAGCGGACGGCGGGCCACCGCTCCCGTGCGGTGTGCAGCACATCCCGCTCCGCGTCCGAGGCGCGGCCGGTGATCAGCCCTATGCGGTGCGGCAGGAACGGCAGCCGCTTCTTGCGCTCGGCGGCGAACAGCCCCTCGGCCGCCAGCGCCTTGCGCAGCCGCTCCAGCCGGGCCAGCAGCTCGCCCACGCCCACCGGGCGGATCTCGGCGGCGCGCAGGGAGAGGCGGCCCGTCTTCTCGTACCACTCCGGCTTCGCGTGGACGACCACCCGCGTGCCCTCGCTGATGACGTCCTTGACCTGCTCGTACACCTGCCGGAAGCAGGTGACGCTCAAGGAGACTTCCCGGGAGGGGTCGCGCAGCGTCAGGAAGACGATCCCGGCGCCGGGTCTGGGGGAGAGCTGGATGATCTGGCCCTCCACCCACACGGCGCCGAGCCGGTCGATCCAGCCCCGGATCAGCCGGGACACCTCGCTGACGGGGATCGGAGCCTCGGCGGAGGTGGTGAGAGCCATACGAGAAGGCTAGGCCCTGCCACCGACACCCCTTGGACCAGTCACCTCTCGGACCGGTCACCCCCTGGACCGGTCACCCCCTGGACCGGTGACGCCTCGGGCAGGTCGTTCCCTGGGCCGTGTCTCAGGTAGCGGGGGAGTCCTGGGCGGACAGCTCTTCGGCCAGTTCCATACAGCGCAGGCGGGCTGGGGAGAAGTCGTAGGGCATCTTGCCGATGGCTTCGAACGCGCTCATGGCCTCGGCCTCCCGCCTGCCGGAGCCGAGGCCGGCCTCGGCCTCGCCGTTCTCGCCGTCCTCGCCGTTCTCGCCGTCCTCGGCGGAAGCGGGGTGCAAAGCGTCCCAGGAGGCGAAGAGGGCGTCGGCGTCCTTGTCCAGGCCGGACTCCTCGATGACGGCATGCAGGGCGCATTCGAAGGCGTGCCGCTCGGCGGCCACGTGAGCCACCCGTGGATCATCGACGGCGACGCTGTCATCGAGTGCCTCCTCGGCGTCGTCGAGGCGGTCGGACTCCTCCCGCAGGGCGGGATGCGTGGCCAGGGCGACGAAGCGGGTGGCCTGGACGGCCGCGCCGAGCGGGCCGAAGATCCGCTCCGTGACCAGCAGAGTGTCCAGGTCCGCCGGACGCAGCGAGCCCTCCGGCAGGCTCTTGAGACGTTCGGTGACGAAGTCGGAGAGCAGGCCCATCCGGCTGCCTTCGGTGCGCATCCGCCGCACGGTGGCCCGTTGCCGCCGCAGTTCCGCCTCCCGCTCGGCGAGGGTTTCCTCCAGCCCCTTCAAGATGCCCGCGATACCGTCTCCGCTGTCCGCACCGGCGCCATCCATGCCGGTGGTAAAGGCATCACGGATGTCGTCCAGGGCGATCCCGGCGTCGGCCATCTTGCGAATCCACAGCAGGCGGATCAGGTCCTCGTACCCGTAGCGGCGGCGGTCATCGCCGCCCCGCTCAGGCTCGGAGAGCAGGCCGATCGCGTGGTAATGGCGAATCGCGCGTGGCGTGCTGCCGGCGAAGGCCGCCGCGTCGCCGATCTTGACCTGGCGGGGTGGCGTGAAAGACGAATGCATGAGCGGGGACCTTTCCGCAAGGGATCGGGAGGTGGGTCCACCTGACCACATGCCGCCACGGAAGGTGCAACCCTCTGCACGCTGCCCCGCGCCCATGCCAGGATCGCGCCCTGCCTCGGCCATGGCCGCAGCGGTTACGCCCTGGCCCGGTTACGTTTCGGGCCCGTCACCCCCCAGACCGGTTACGGCGGGGCCGGTCGCCCCCTGGGCCGGTCACCGGCGGGATGGCCCCTGGCCGTCGGCGCCCGGGCCAGGGCCGTCCGCCGCTGCCGCGTCCCGCCGCCGCAGGAACAGCAGCGCGAGCAGGCCGAGCACCAGCCAGACCAGGCCGACCCAGTGGGCCTCGCGGTTGGCCGTGACGATCACCGCGACGATGATCGCGAGCCCCACGAGCGGCACCGCCCAGTCCCGCAGCACACTCATCCGGTGCTCCGGGGCGCCCCTGCGCAGCCCGTAGTAGCCCATCACCGACAGGTGCAGCATCCCGAAGGCGAACAGCGCCCCGATATCGACGATCGACACCAGCCGGTCCAGCCCGGCGGCGGCCCGCGCCGCCCACACCGCCGCGCCCAGCGTCAGCACCGCGGTCAGCAGCAGCGCCCGCCACGGCACCCCCGTGCGCGGGCTCGTCCCGCTCAGTAGGCGCGGCAGCCGCCCGTCCCTCGCCATGGCGAACAGCAGCCGGGAGGCCGCCGCCTGCCCGGCCAGCGCGGCGAACGCGGCGCCGATGGCCTTGCTGACCGCGACCGTCGTCTGGAGCCAGCCGCCCACCGCGGACTGGACCGCCGTGTAGAAGGCCGCGCCCTGCGCCGCCGGGTCGGCGGCGAGATGCCGCGAGGACTCGTGCGAGAGCAGCGCCGCCAGATACGTCTGGACGACGAAGAGGACGCCCGTCACGATCAGGCACCACACCAGGGCCCGCGCCACGATCGAGGGCCCGCGCTCCTTGCCGCCGACGGCCTCCTCGCTGAAGTTGGCGATGGCGTCGAAGCCCAGGAAGGAGAGGACGGCGACCGAGACCGCGCTCAGCAGTGCCGTCAGCGAGAAGCTCTGGTCGCCCGTCAGCGGCGAGAGCCAGCCGCGCTCAGGTCCGTTCCGCACCAGCACCACCAGTGCCGCCACGACGAACACCAGCAGGACGACGATCTCCATCGCCAGCACCAGGAACCCCACCAGTGCCGCCCGCCGCACACCGGAGAGGTTGAGCGCGGTCGTGATGACCACCGCGATCGCCGTCCAGATCCATTGATCGACCTCGGGCACGAGCTGTGCCATGGCGATGCCGGAGAAGAGGTAGGCCACGGCCGGGATCAGCAGGTAGTCCAGCATCATCATCCAGCCGGCCACGAACCCGGCGCCGTGCCCGAGCCCGGCGCGCGCGTAGGCGTAGACGGAGCCCGCCTGCGGCACGGTGTGGATCATCCGGGCGTAGGAGTAGGCCGTGAAGGACATGGCCAGCGTCGCGACCACGTACACCAGCGGCACCACGCCGCGGCTGCGCGCGTCCAGCGCGCCGTAGATGCCCACCGGGGCCATGGGCGCGATGAACAGCAGCCCGTAGACGATCAGGTCGCGGAGGGAGAGGCTGCGCCTCAGCCCCCCGCCCGTGCTGTTCCCGAGGAAAGCGGCCGTGCGCGAGCGTGCTCCAGGCATGGGGCCAGCTTGCCGCAAAAGACGCCCCGCGACGTGGACCTCGTCCGAACGCGCGGCCACCCCCGCCGTACGGAGCCGCGCACACCCCGCCGTACGGGGGCCGCGCACGCCCCGCCGTACGGGGGCCCCGCCGTACGGGGCCGCGCACGCCCCGCCGTACAGGCCGGGTGCGCCAGCAGGATGCCCGGCGCGACCGGGGCCGGACGCCGCGCCTTTACGATGGAGCCATGACTGGAACGCCCGCCCGCCGTGTCCTCCTCGCCGCCCCGCGCGGCTACTGCGCCGGCGTGGACCGAGCCGTGATCGCCGTCGAGAAGGCGCTGGAGCAGTACGGCGCTCCGATCTACGTACGCCACGAGATCGTGCACAACAAATACGTCGTCAAGACCCTGGAGAAGAAGGGCGCCGTCTTCGTCGAGGAGACCGCGGAGGTTCCCGAGGGCGAGATCGTCATCTTCTCCGCGCACGGGGTCGCGCCCGCCGTCCACCAGGAGGCCGAGCGCGGCAAGCTCGCCACCATCGACGCCACCTGCCCCCTGGTCACCAAGGTCCACAAGGAGGCCGTGCGCTACGCCAAGGAGGACTACGACATCCTCCTGATCGGCCACGAGGGCCACGAGGAGGTCATCGGCACCAGCGGCGAGGCCCCCGAGCACATCACGCTGGTCGATGGTCCCGAGGATGTCGCGAACGTCGAGGTCCGCGACCCGGAGAAGGTCGTCTGGCTGTCCCAGACCACCCTCTCGGTGGACGAGACGATGGAGACGGTGGACGCGCTCCAGAGCCGCTACCCCAACCTCCTCTCGCCGCCCAGCGACGACATCTGCTACGCCACGCAGAACCGCCAGACCGCCATCAAGCAGGTCGCGGCCGACTCCGATCTGGTGCTGGTCGTCGGCTCGAAGAACTCCTCCAACTCCGTCCGCCTGGTCGAGACCGCCCTCACCCACGGCGCCAAGGACGGCCACCTGGTGGACAGCGCCGACGAGATCGACGAGGCATGGCTGGACGGCGTCACCACCATCGGCCTGTCCTCCGGCGCCTCGGTGCCCGAGGTGCTGGTGGACGGCGTCCTGGAGTGGCTGGCGCAGCGCGGCTGGGAGGACGTGGAGATCGTCAAGCCGGTGGACGAGCACATGCAGTTCTCGCTCCCCAAGGAACTGCGCCGCGACCTGCGCACGGAGGCGGCGAACAAGGGCGCGGCGGCGGCCGGCTCGTAACGGGCCCCGCTGTGACCGGGGCCCAGGCCGGGACCGGGGCCACGGAATCGTAGCCCCGTAGCCCCGTAGCCCCGTAGCCCCGTAGCCCCGTAGCCCCGTAGCCGCGGGGCCCCGGGACCGGGCCCCGCTCGGCTCTTCCGCGGGGGCGGCTACTGGGGCTGCTGCTGGGCGGCGCGGCGGCGCTGCCGTCGGCGCTGGATGACCAGCACCACCTTGCGCACGAGCACGATCAGCGTCGCGATGAGCGTCCCCGCGTAGAGCCACACCGCGTGCAGTGCGAGGCTGGTGAAGACGTTCTGCACGACGCCGGCCGCGCCGTCGCCGGAGCCCCCGGCGAAGAACAGGCCCAGAGTGTAGGCGAGCGGGGCGATGGCCGGGGCCGCGTACAGCTCGGCGGGCCGGACCCACAGCGCCCCCACGGTGCTGACCAGAACGAAGAGGACTCCGTAGACGGCGGGCGCCCCGCCGAACAGCGCGCCCTCCAGCCAGCCGAACCCCATCATCAGCAGCCCGGAGAAGACCCCGGTGCCCAGGGCCGTCAGCCGGGGCGCGGACCGGCCGGAGCGCGGCCCTCCGCCCTCGGGACGGGACCGGGGCCGGGGCGGCCGGGGGTGTCCTTCAGTCTCGTCGGATCCGGGAGAGGGCGGTCCCGCCGGGGAGCGGGACGAAGCTCGCGACGTGGTGCGGGAGGCGCGCGACCCACGGGAGGTGCGGGAGGCGCGCGCGGGGGCGCGCTCGTCGGCGGGGCCGGGCGCGGGGTCCTGGGGTGCGCCGCCGTACGCCTCGGGGGACTGGCGCTGGTGTTCGTACCCCTCCAGCTCCCACTCGCGCGCCCCTTCGCGCTCCCAGCCGTCCCCGCGTCCGCGTTCTCGCTCTCGCTCTTGCTCGTGCGAGGGGGGCGCGGGGTGCGGCAGCCGTGAGCCGCGCCGGGCCCGGCCACTCCGGGGGGCGTCGCCGTGGGGGTCCTGCTGGGTCGTGCGCGCGCTGCGTTGCTCCACCTGGCCACGGTAGGCGCTGTGTCCGCCCCCCAGGCGTCATGGACACGCGATATCCGCCAACGCCGCGATGTCCCCGGCACGGCCGCGGATCCGGGCGGGCCCCGGGCCGGACCCCCTCCCGGAATCCGGTGGAGGCCCGGTGGACGGTCGGCTGAAGGCCCGTTGGGAGGCCCGGAAAAGGGGAGAGGGAGCGCCCGTAGACTGGAGAGCCTGTCCGCTCCACCCCCTCTACGGAAGACCCCGCCAGGGGCAACGGGAAGTAGTCGCCACGTGTCGCTCACGATCGGAATCGTCGGCCTGCCGAACGTCGGCAAGTCGACCCTTTTCAACGCTCTGACCAAGAACGAGGTGCTGGCGGCCAACTACCCGTTCGCCACCATCGAGCCGAACATCGGCGTCGTGGGCGTTCCCGATCCGCGGCTGGCCAAGCTCGCCGAGATCTTCCAATCCCAGCGCGTCCTGCCGGCCACCGTCGATTTCGTGGACATCGCGGGCATCGTGCGCGGGGCGAGTGAAGGCGAGGGCCTGGGCAACAAGTTCCTGGCGAACATCCGGGAGTCCGACGCGATCTGCCAGGTCATCCGCGCGTTCAAGGACGACAACGTCGTGCACGTGGACGGAAAGATCTCGCCCAAGAACGACATCGAGACGATCAACACCGAGCTGATTCTGGCCGACCTCCAGACGATCGAGAAGGTCCTCCCGCGTCTGGAGAAGGAAGCCCGCGTCAAGAAGGACAAGCAGCCGCAGGCCAAGGCCGTCCAGGAGGCGCAGGCCATCCTGGAGGAGGGCCGCACGCTCTTCTCCGCCGGCCTCGCCCAGGGCACCGAGAAGGCCGCCCCGCTCCACGAACTGCACCTGCTCACCACCAAGCCGTTCATCTACGTCTTCAACGTGGACGAGGACGAGCTGACGGACGAGTCCTTCAAGCAGGAACAGCGCGAGCTGATCGCCCCCGCCGAGGCGGTCTTCCTCAACGCCAAGCTGGAGGCCGACCTCGCCGAACTGGACGAGGACGAGGCCCTCGAACTCCTCCAGACCGTCGGCCAGGAAGAGCCCGGCCTCGCCACCCTCGCCCACGTCGGCTTCCGCACCCTCGGCCTCCAGACCTACCTCACGGCAGGCCCCAAGGAGGCCCGCGCCTGGACGATCAAGCAGGGCGCGACGGCCCCCGAGGCGGCCGGTGTCATCCACACCGACTTCCAGAGGGGCTTCATCAAGGCCGAGATCGTCTCCTACGAGGACCTGCTGGAGACCGGCTCCGTGACCGAGGCCCGCGCCAAGGGCAAGGCCCGCATGGAGGGCAAGGATTATGTGATGCAGGACGGGGACGTGGTGGAGTTCCGGTTCAACGTGTAGCCCCTGGTGACATCGGCGATACCGCTCGCCGAGCACGCACGACGGCCGGGATACACGTCAGCCGGGGCCGCCCGATGGGGGCGGCCCCGGCTGGTGTTCGGTCGCTGGAGGGTTGTGCCGTCCGGTCCGGGCAGGCTGTCCGGTCGGTGGGTCCGGCGCGGATTCTGCCGGGCGAACGCTACCGGTGGTCCGGCGGTGGCGGTCGCGGGTTCGAGTCCCTTGGTCGAGGGGCTGCGCGGAGGCGTGTAGGGGCCTGCCGGGGGCGTTGCGAGCGCGGAGGCGCTATCGCAAGGTGTTGAACTCGGGGGAGTTGAGGTCCTTGTGGACCACGCGGGCGACGTTCTCGATGTTGTCGACGCCGTCGTCCATCGTCTTGTTGTCCTGCGAGAGCACGGAGATCGTGTAGTCGTGGCCGGCGCCGGTGAACGCGCCGAGGCTGTGCACACGCCAGCCGTTCGAGGCGCGCTCCAGCCAGCCGTTCTTCACGTGCACCTCGGCGTCGTCCGGCGCGCCTGCCGGGGTGCCCCAGCGCTGGGAGGGGATGACGTCGCCGGTGAGCTTGAGGATGTAGGCGCGGGAGTCGTCGCTGAGCACCGGGTTCGCGTGCGTCACGAGCTGGAGGAGCTTTTCCTCGTCGTTCGCGTTGACCTGGGTGAGCCCCCAGGCCAGGTCGGGGTCGAGGGTGGTGTTGGTCATGCCCGCGGCCTGGAGGAAGCCGTTGATCTTGTCCGGTCCGAGCTGCTTCCACAGGGTGGTGGTGGCGTCGTTGTCGGATTTCGTGATCATGGCGGTGGCGAGCTTCTTCTCTTTCGCCGTCAGGGCGCGGCCGTCCTTCTGCGCGTCCCAGAGCAGCGTGGCGAGGACCGTCACCTTCACGGTGCTGGCGGAGTCGAACTCACGGTCCGCATCCACGGTGCAGGTGGTGTTCGTGGTGCGGTCGTGGAGGCTGACCGACGTGGTGGCGGTGGAGCCGTCCAGTGCCGAGTCGATGTCCTCGGACAGTCGGTCGGCGAGTTGCGGATTGTCCGAGGTGCAGACCGCCGACTGCGGCTGCGGGGTGGCCGCGTGGGCCGATCCCGCCGAGGCGATCGTCGGTATGAGAACTCCCGCGGCGAGCACTGCTTTTGACGCCAGGGAGTTGCGGGATGACGTGGTTATTCGTCGGTGCCGGCCCATGGTCCGTTGTCCGTTCTTCGCTGGTGCATTTCGTTACGCGGCTGCCTTCGCTCGGCTGCGAAGACCCTGTGCTCTTGCCGTCTCTTGCCCAGGAACACGAATCATCGACAGAGAGGGTTCAAAATGATGTATGGGTCACACAAGGCTGTTTCGCGATGCCCGCAACGCCTGGCAGTTCAAATGGGCTCATGTCGGACTACGGTCTCCCAGTGGTATGGGCCATCGACCAGTGGTATGGGCCATCGAGGCCGGTTTCGGCATCGCCGCCGACGGTGTTCTCCACGTCACGGCAACCGGCCTGGGCACCCGCACCAAGGCAACCGGCGCCGTGGCGGGTCACGGGGGCAGAAACAAGGGTGAACGAGAGGGGAAACAGTCCGGAGGAGTCGCACAACCTTCTGACGAATCATGAGGAGGCGGGGAGGCGGCTTTCGAGCGGGAAGTGGAGCCGATAGAGGTGTATCTGGCGCGCTGAAAACCAGGTGCGGAACGCGGTGGCGCGAGTGAGGTGGACAGTGCCTGGCGTCCTGGCGGATGGCATGAAATCCGAGCAGTCGGTCTTCCGAATGCGCCGGTCGGAATTGATGAAGACGGTGCGCGGTGCGTGGCGAATGGGAACCCTCGGTTTCACTGCGGCGTGCTGAAATGGGCAGGTGTCCCGCACGCGCCGCGCAGTCGTCCGCTATGCGCTCCCGGAGATTCCCCGGCAGGGGCAGGGGCAGGGGCTGAGGCCCCTGGGGCGGGCCGATGGCCTACGACGGCAGATGCCCGTTCACGAGTCTCAACGCTCATCAACAAGCCCGGATGCCCGGCCGCCACGCTCATGCGCGTTCGATCTGGGCCTCGTGCAGGGGCCCCGCCGGGATGCCGGAGTGCGCGGCGGCCTCCCGCAGCAGGCGCATCGCCTCGTCCAGGGCCTGGCCGGGGGTGTGGGCGGTGAGGGTGAAGTTCGCCCCCACCGTTTCCGCGTCGCCCTCGTCGGTGACGGTCAGCTGGGGGAGGGCGGCTACGTCCTGGGCCGCGAACCACTGTGTGAGGTGCGCGGCCAGGACGTCGGGGTCGAGCCCCGCGCGCGAGGCCGTGAGTTCCAGCCGGACTTCCCAGTTCACCGGACTTCCCCGTTCCTGTACTCACGGCCTCTGCGTTGCTCACTTGCCGGCATATTTCACTTGCCGGTGTCTCTCACGTGCCGGTTCGCGTCGCGTGCTGATCACGTGCCGGTTCGCGTCGCGTGCTGATCACGTGCCGGCTCGCGTCGCGTGCTGACCCGCTTCACTTGCCGGGGGTGTTCACCTTGACGGCCTTGGAGGACGCCTTCCCCTTGGTGCCCGGGAACGGGGACGTGATCTGGACGGTGATCTTCCCCTGGTAGGTGCCGTCCAGGTTCACCTTCTTGCCGCTGGGGCGAGGGGTGTAGTAGGTCGAGCCCGCGCCGTTCGTCGCCTTGACCTTGGTCTCGCTGGAGCCGGCGACGGCCTTCCACTTGGAGCCGCTCTTGCGGTAGAGCTTGCCCGTCACCTTCACATGCACCTGGGCGATGTTGCCCTGGCAGGAGACCCGGGTCTTGAAGATGACGGACTTGCCCTTCTTCGACCAGTGCGGGTTGTTGACCGCGGCGGTGCAGCTGGCCCAGCGGGCGGCGGCGAAGCCCTTGTCGGAGCCTTGCCACTCGCTGACCGCGGACTGGGAGCCGGGCCGGGCCCCGGTCCCGGACTCGGACCGGGATCCGGACGTTCCCGTGCCGGTGTTCTGGGCCGCGTAGCTGGAGGCGGCCCCGCCGGCCATGAGCGCCGCGCTGACGAGCGCGACGGCTGCCATTCGGCGAGATGTGTTGGTCACCATCGATACTTTCCCCCGTTTCGATTTGTCGTGACTTGCGCTATGTGACGTTACAGCAACCGATCGGCGCGGCGCACGGGATGACGGCAGTTCTCATGTGCCCATGACACGACTAAGACCTCCTGGAGACAGTGGAGTTGAGGGCTCCGCCTCTTCGGCGCCGCCCCCGGCGCGGCTCCCGGGGCTCAAGCGCCGTCCGCGCCTACGACCTCGTGCGCCAGCGCCACCAGGTCCGGGAGGGCCGGATGTGCCGGGCCCTCGCGCCAGGCGAGGAGGACGGGGACCGGGGGCGCGTCCGCGAGGGGGCGGTAGACCAGCGACGGGTGGGCGTGGTTGTTCGGGGTGGCCGTCGTGGAGATGCCGACGGCGCGGCCGGCGGCGATCGCGATGAGCCATTCGTCGGTGTTGGTCACCTCGATGGACCCGATGGGCCGGGATGTCGGCGGCCACAGGTCCAGCGTCGTCGTGCCGGAGACGGTGTTGAGGGCGATCGGGTGGGCGGCGAGGTCCGCCAGGGTGATGCGGGGGAGGACCGCGAGAGGGCTGTCCGCCGGTACGACCACCACCCGCTGCTCCGTCAGCAGCGTCTCCGTGCGCAGGCCCGCGGGGGCGCTCGGGCCCCGCATGGCCTCGCCGCGCAGGACGGCCGCGTCCACCCTGCCTTGGGTGAGGCCCGCCGTGCGGTCGTCGATGCGCAGCAGTTCGAGCGGCACGCCGGGGTGTGACTCGTCCCAGCGGCGCAGCAGCGGAATGGTGTGGTCGCCGAACGCGGCCCAGGTGTGGCCCACGCGCAGTGGCCAGGACGTCAGCCCGCGCGGATCGAGCGCGGTCTCGAACGCGGCGAGAGCCGCTGCGGCCTTGTCGCGGAACGTACGCCCCGCGGCGGTCAGTTCGAGGTGGTGCGTGGAGCGGTCGATGAGGCGGGCGCTCAGGTGGTCCTCCAGCTGGCGCAGGGTGCGGGAGAGCGCGGGCTGGCCCAGGTGGAGGCGGGCGGCGGCGCGGGTGACGTTGCCCTCCTCGGCGATGGCGAGGAAGGCGCGCAGGTGCCGCAGCTCGATGGTCATGCCTCCGGAGAATAAACGCGAGCGAACCGGCATTTCACGGGAGGCGGCGGATTTCCTACGGTGAGGTACATGACATCCACGGGGCACAGCCCCTCCGAGCCCTCCGCGCCCGCACCCGCATCCACCCCCGTGCTCGCTTCACACTCCGCCGCCGTTTCAGCTTCAGCTTCCCCTTCTGCCGCCGACTCCGCTTCCGTCGGCCCCGCCGGGTCCGGCTCGCCCGTGCACCTCCGCGCCGCGCCGGGGCGGGGCAGCCTCGCCGGAGTGGCGCTCATGCTGGCGGGGACGCTGTCCGTCCAGTTCGGGTCGGCCGTCGCCGCGCTGCTGTTCCCCCGGGCCGGCGCGCTCGGCACGGTCGCGCTGCGGGTGACGCTCGCCGCCGTACTCCTGCTGATCGTCACCCGGCCCCGGCTGCGCGGCTACGCGCGGGCCGACTGGGCCGTCGTCGGCGGCTTCGGGGTGGCCCTCGGCGGCATGAACCTGCTCTTCTACCAGGCGATCGACCGCATACCGCTGGGTCCCGCCGTCACCCTGGAGGTGCTCGGGCCGCTCCTGCTGTCCACCCTCGCCTCGCGCCGTGCCGCGAACCTGCTGTGGGCCGGACTCGCGCTGGCCGGGGTCTATCTGCTGGGCCGTGGCGGCTTCGACCAGCTCAACGTCTCCGGTGTGGCCTTCGCGCTGGGCGCGGGCGCGATGTGGGCCGCGTACATCCTGCTCAACGCCCGTGCGGGCGCCCGCTTCCCGCGCCTGGACGGGCTGGCGCTCGCGATGTCCGTCGCCGCGCTGATCAGCCTGCCGCTGGGCCTCGGCGCTGCGGGCGGGAGGCTGCTGGAGCCGGCGGTCCTCGGCCTGGGCCTGGCGATCGCGGTGATGTCCTCGGGCGTGCCCTACACCCTGGAACTGCTCGCCCTGCGCCGCCTGCCCGCCGCGACCTTCGCGGTGCTGACGAGCCTGGCCCCGGCCGTCGCGGCGGCGGCCGGCTACCTGGTGCTCGGCCAGGGGCTGTCGCTGGTGCAGTGCCTCGCGATCGCTCTGGTGGTCGCGGCCAGCGCGGGAGCCGTACAGGCGGGAACGGCGCGCGCGGGAAGGGCGCGTGCGGGGAGGGCGCGTACGGGAAGGGCGCGTGCGGGGAGGGCGCGTATGGGAAGGGCGCGTGCGGGGAGGGCGGCGGCGCGCGCGGAGGAGCACTGAGCCCTCGCGTAGCCCGCCCTAGCGGTGTCTCTGCCCCCGCGCCCCGCCTCCGGAACGGCCCGCTTCCGTATCCGCCCCCGTATCCACATCCACTTCCGTATCCGCTTCCGCTTCCGGTGCGGGGTCGCGGCCGAAGACCCAGGGGGCCAGGATCACCAGCCAGCCGTCGGGGTCCTCGAAGGCGAGGGCGCCGTGCTGGGGCCAGTACGGGTTGGCGGCCGGTACGGGGGTGTGGCCGTACGCGGCGAGCCGGGCGGCGGCCTCGTCGCGTGCCGCCGGGCCCGCCAGGTAGAGGACGAGCTGGTTCTCGGGGTGCGGCGCGGGGATGCGGGGCGGGTCGCCGTGTTGGGTGATCTCCATGTGGACGGGGGTGCCGGGCAGCCCGAGGACGATGCCGTCGTAGCCCGCGTGGCCGCGCCACTCGGCCAGGACGGGCAGGCCGAGCGCGTCGCGGTAGAAGGCGGCGACCGCCTCAAGCCGTGCGGAGGGGCGTGCGAAGCGGACAGCCCCGGCGGACAGGTGTGCGGGCCAACTGTGCTGCATGGGCCCCACGGTGGCACGCGGGACGCGAGGGCTCATCCGGCCGGGGACAGAGACCGGACGGACCTTGGGACCAGGACCACCCGGGGGCCAGGACCGCGCGGCCAGGACCCTCAGGATCGGGGCCCGTGCGAGCGAGGCCAAGCGCCAAAGAATTGTTTGACGGTACCGGCTCCGTACCGCACACTCATCCCGTGGCCGACATCGAATCCGGCCGCGCCCCGGCGCGCGGCGCCCTCAGCGGCACCCTGCGGCATCGCGGCTTCCGCGATCTCGCCCTCGGGCGGGCGCTGACATATTTCGGGAACGCGATGGCTCCCGTCGTCCTGGCCTTCGCCGTGCTCGACCTGGGTGGCTCGGCCGTCGATGTGGGGCTCGTCGTCGGCGCCCGGTCGGTCAGCAACGTGGCGCTGCTGCTGTTCGGCGGGCTGCTCGCCGACCGGCTGCCCCGCGCGCTCGTCCTCCAGGGCGCCGCGCTGGCCGCCGCGCTGGCGCAGGCCGTGGTGGGCCTGACGGTCCTCACCGGCCGGGCGCCGATGAGCGTCCTGGTGGTGCTCAGCGTGGTGCAGGGCGCGGCTTCGGCCGTCTCCTTGCCGGCCTCGGCCGCGCTGATCCCGCTGACCGTGCCGCCGCATGCGCTGCGCCCCGCGAACGCCCTCTCCCGTATGGGGGTGAACACCGGCATGATCGCGGGGACCTCGCTCGGCGGACTGCTGGCGGCCCTCGCCGGGCCGGGCTGGGGCATGGTCCTCAACGCGGCGGCCTTCCTCGGAGCGGCTCTGGCCTACCGCCTCGCGGGCCGCGAACTGCGCGCCGGCGCACGGGAGTCAGCGTCCGCCGGGCCCGCCACATCTGTCGGGCCTGCCGGGCCGTCCGCCGGGCCCGCGCGCCCGTGGCGGGAGCTGTGCGAGGGCTGGCGGGAGTTCGTGTCCCGCACCTGGGTGTGGGTGGTGGTGCTCCAGTTCTTCGTGGTGAACGCGGTGGCCTCCGGCGGCCTCCAAGTGCTGGGCCCCACCGTGGCCGACAGCACGTTCGGGCGTACGGTCTGGGGCTTTGTGCTGGCCGCTCAGATGGCGGGCGCGCTGTTCGGCGGGCTGCTGGTGGCGCGCTCCCGGGCGCGGCACGCGCTGCGCATCGGCGTGGCCGTCGTCGCGCTGGACGCGCTGCCGCTGCTCGCGCTGGCGCAGTCCGCGGATGTGGTGGTGCTGCTGGTGGCGATGTTCGTCAACGGCGTGGCCATCGAACAGTTCGGCGTCGCCTGGGACCTCTCGCTCCAGGAGAACATCCCGCCGGACAAGCTCGCCCGCGTCTACTCCTACGACGCGCTCGGCTCCTTCCTCGCGCTGCCGCTCGGCGAGATGACGGCGGGGCCGCTGGCCGAGCGGTTCGGGACGCGGGCCACGCTGCTGGGCGGCGTCGCGCTGGTCACCCTGGTGACGGCGGCAGCGCTGGGCAGCCGTCAGGTCCGCGCGCTGACGACCACGAGCACCGCGCCGCCACCACCGGCAGCCGCGCAACCGAAGCCGCAACCGAAGCCGCAACCGGAGCCGGGGCCGCAGCCAAAGCCGCAACCGGAGCCGGGGCCACGGCCGCAGCTGTAACCGGAACTGCGACCGGAAGCAGAAGCGCTGCCGCCCCGGCCGGTGCCCGGCGCCGAACCGGAATCCCGGCCGGGGCAAGTCTGACGGTGCCCCTCGCCCCGGTACGTGTCCCCGGCCTGCGGCACACTGGCCCCGTGTCAGGAAACCCGCCCTCTTCCGGCGTCGCCGGCCTGCGCGTGCTGGCGCATCCGCTGCGGCTGCGGCTGCTCTCCCTGCTGACCGGCACGGCGTACAGCGCGGCCGAGGCAGCCCGCGCCCTGGGCCAGTCGCAGGCCAACGTCAGCTATCACCTGCGCAGGCTGCACGCGGCCGGGCTCGTCGAGGCGGCGGGCGAGATTCCGGTACGCGGCGGCACGGCCAAGCGCTACCGCCACGACCCCGACAGCGGGCAGCGGGTGGGCCGGGACCTGCCCCAGGACGCCGGTGTGGAGGCCCATCTCGCGCTGGCGGCGGCCCTCGGCGAGGAACTGCGGCGGCGTACGGCCCAGCGGGACACGGCCGTCGAGGGCCGGATGACCGACGCGGAGGTCTGGCTGGAGCCCGCCGTCTGGGAGGACCTCAAGGCCCGAGCCGACAAGCTCGGCGAGGACCTGCACACCCGCGCGCTCCCGCCCCGCACCGAGGGGGCCGTACGGGTGAGCGCCACGATGGCGCTGTTCGCGATGACCTCCGACGAGGACCGGCCGATGCCTGGGACCCTGTCCGGCACGGGCGTCCCGAACGAGCCGAACGGACCGGGCGTCAAGGGCGAGCCTGACGCCCACGACGCCCCCGAGGCTCCGTAGCCCGCCGCTGCCCCCGCTGCCCGCCGCTGCCCGTGCTGCCTTCACCGTCGCTGCCTTCACCGTCCCCACCGCAGGGCGCGCGGCGCGTGCGGCTCTCCCGGCGGCGTGCGCCCCGCGTGAGGGCGGTTCATTGGTGGGGGTTGTGGCCCTGCTGTGCTGCTTGTGCGCCCCCTGAGCAGCAACTCATCACATCGGGTGAAACCTTGGCCGATTGTTGCGGTCAACAACCGTGTGTTGCCAAGCTGTTGCTGACTGTCAACCTGTCGAGCGTGCCGGACTGTGAGAAGTGCCGGTGCCGGGACCCAGTGCCGGAACGGGGAGAGCACACGTGCCATTCGGTGAGCAGCCCGCCTATCTGCGCGTCGCCGGAGATCTGCGCAAGAAGATCGCTGACGGCTCCTTGCCGCCGCACGCGCGTCTCCCTTCGCAGGCCCGTATCCGCGAGGAGTACGGCGTCTCGGACACCGTCGCCCTGGAAGCCCGCAAGGTGCTGATGGCCGAGGGCCTGGTCGAGGGTCGTTCGGGGTCGGGGACGTACGTCCGCGAGGTCCCGCTGCCCCGGCGCATCGCCCGGACGGGATACCGCTCGATCGGTGAGTGCACCCCCTTCCGCCAGGAGCAGTCCGACGAGCGGGTGCACGGCAGCTGGGAGTCGCAGAGCGAGCAGGAGGACGCCTCGCCCGGCGTCGCCGAGCGGCTGGCCATCGAGCCGGGCGAGCGGGTGATGCGTACCCGCTACGTCTTCCGCGTGGAGGGCGACCCGGCGATGCTCTCCACCTCCTGGGAGCCCCTGTCGGTGACGGGCCGTACGCCCGTGATGCTCCCCGAGGAGGGCCCGCTGGGCGGTAGGGGGGTGGTGGAGCGGATGGCGGCGATCGATCTGGTGGTGGACAACGTCACCGAGGAGGTCGGCAGCCGGCCGGGCCGCGCCGAGGAGATGAACGCGCTGGGCGGGGTGCCGGGGCACTCGGTGCTGGTGGTCTCGCGCACCTACTTCGCGGGCAAGCGCGCCGTGGAGACGGCGGATGTCGTGACGCCCGCCGACCGGTTCCGCATCGCTTACCACCTTCCGGTGAAGTAGGTGCCTCGCTCGCGGACATCCCGCTCCCAGTTGTCCTGCTCGCAGATGTCGCGCCGGCTCCGGCCTGCGGAAAGACGCGCCCCGGACCTCGTTGAGGTCCGGGGCGAACGTGTGGCCGAAAATTCTGGCCCTTTGTGCCAAGTCGAATGCGGTGAGTGAGGGCCGGGCGTAAGCTGCGGCATATGCGAAGTGTGAGCGGCGACAGCGAAGCGGTGCTGCCCTGGCAGCTCATACGCCAGGACGGGCACGGCAACCGATACCGCGTCGGCAGCTATGCCACCCGCGCCGAGGCCCAGCACCTCGCCGAGCGGCTGGGCGGCCGGCGCAACGGAACTGCGGACGGCTACGTGGTGGAGCGCCACGAGCACGCGAGCGAGAGCGACTACGGAGCGTGAGTCCATAGCGTCCGGGATGCGCCCCTCTCCTCCTCACTTCCCCTCGTTTTCCTCGCTCCTCCCGTCTCCCCGCGTCACCCGTGTCACCCGCGTACCGTCCGGGTGAGCCGCGCCGCGTGCCGTGGCATCCGGTGCCGGTCTGATCGCGAGCCATATCGGACTTGTGGATAATTGGCCTCTCTTGGCCGGAAATTCCGTTCGAGTCTGCTATCCGATCAGGGGTGTGGGCCGCGTGAGCACCGAACCCACCGAGAAGCCGACCACGCTTCTGGACACGCTCCGTGTCGGGATCGTCATGCTCGACGGGCAGGGGAACGTCCTGCTGTGGAGCCCGATGACCGAGGAGATCCTCGGCTGGCCGGCCGAGGAGGTCACCGGTCGGCCGATCGAGCAGCTCATCGAGGGCGGTGACGCCGACCGCCGGATCCGCGACACACTCGGGCGCACCCACCGCTGGCGCGGCATCCTGCACCTGCGCCACCGCGAGGGGCACCTGGTCGAGGTCGAGGGCCGCTCCTGTCTGCTGTGGGACACCGGGCACCGCCCGTGCGTGCTCGCCAACATCGTGGAGACCAGCCGGGTACGGGCCGTGGAGCACGACCTGGCCGCGCTGGACGGCCTGTTCGCCTCCTCGCCGCTGGGCATCGCCCTCTTCGACACCGAGAAGCGGTTCGTCCGCTTCAACCAGGCGCTGATCACGCTCAACAACGCCACCGACGACAAGCTCCTCGGCCGCACCGTCGCCGACCTGCTGCCTCCCGCGATGGCCGAGGAGGTCCTCCAGGTCCAGCAGACGGTGCTGGATACCGGCCGTTCCGTCGTGGACATGGTGATGCCGGCCCCCGACGGCGAGGGCGCGCGCTCCGTCTCCTACAGCAGGTTCACCGACCGCGCGGGCGAGGTGCTCGGGGTGAGCTGCACCATCATGGACATCACCGAGCGGCTGGAGGCGCTCAACAAGGTCGAGGCGGCCCGCGAGCGGCTGGCGCTGCTGGACTCCGTCGGGGTGGCGCTCGGCGACCTGCTGGACGCGGGGGCCGTCTCCCAGGCGCTGGCCGCCGCGCTCGTGCCCCGCTTCGCCGACTACTCCGGGGTGCTGCTGCGCGACGAGGTGCCCAGCGGCGGCGAGCTGCCCAGCGCCGTCATCCCCGTCGGCACCCCCGTCCACCGGCACGGGGTGGCCGCCCGCCAGGCCGACGAGCGCGTCGAGCGGCTGCTCCGGCTCACCGGCGAGACCGTCTACGCGCACGACTCCTTCATCGGCCGTTCCCTGGGCACCGGCGAGCCCCAGCTCGTCACCGGCCGCGACGCCATCTTGCGGGCGACCCACCACGGGGACCCCAAGGTGGCGGCCACCCTCGACCTGGGGGTCCACTCGCTGATGGCGGTGCCGCTGCGGGCGCGCGAGGTGGTGCTGGGGCTGCTCGTCATCGCCCGGGCCGACAAGCGCGAGCCCTTCGACCACGACGACCTCGTACTCGCCATGGAGCTGGCCGACCGCGCGGGCACCTCCCTGGACAACGCCCGCCTCTACGCGCGCGAGCGGCAGGGCGCGCTGATGCTCCAGCGCTCCCTGCTGCCCCAGCACGTCCCCGAACCGCCCGGTGTCGCCCTCGCCTACCGCTATGTGCCCGGCAGCAGCGGAACGGAGGTGGGCGGCGACTGGTTCGACGTCATCCCGCTGCCCGGCGGCAGGGTCGCGTTCGTGGTGGGCGATGTGATGGGCCACGGGCTGCACGCGGCCGTCACCATGGGGCGGCTGCGTACGGCGGTGCGCACCCTGGCCGGGCTGGACCTGCCGCCGGATGAGCTGCTGGCCCGCGTCAGCGACGTCAGCGACGATCTCGCGCACGGGCCGGAGGATCCGGTGATGGCCAGTTGCCTGTACGCCGTCTACGAGCCGGCCCCGACCGCCGCCGGGAGGGAGTGCGGGCTGCTGACCATGGCCTCCGCCGGGCACGTGCCGCCCCTGCTGGTGACCCGGGAGGACGGGCGCTGCCGGGCCGACGCGATCGAGCTGCCCGCCGGGACCCCGCTGGGGATCGGCGCGGTCGCCGGGCCCGGGGACGGCAGCCCCTTCGAGGCCGTCGAGCGGGAGATCCCCGAGGGCAGCGTGCTGGTCCTCTACACCGACGGGCTGGTGGAGAAGCGCGAGGAGGACATCACCGTCGGCATCGACCGGGTACGCGGCCTGCTGGCCGACGTCCCGGAGCTGCCCGAAGGCCAGGCCGCGCCGCCCGTGGCCACCGACACCGCCTGCGGCGACATCGAGGACGCCTGCGATGTGCTGATCGGCTCGCTGCGGGGTGCGGGCGGCCCCGGCGGCCGGCACAGTACCGGGGACGATGTCGCGCTGCTGATGGCACGGCTGGGCGGGCTGCCCGGGGACACCGCCGCTTCCTGGTCCTTCTCCACCGGCAGTTACGCCGTCCGCCGGGCGCGGGCGGCCGTGCGGGAGACGCTGCGCGAGTGGGATCTCATGGCGCTGGAGGACACCGGCGTACTGCTGGTGAGTGAACTGGTCACCAACGTGCTGCGGTATGCGCGCGGCCCCATCGGCGTCCGGATGGTGCGTGACGCGCGGCGGGAAGAGGCGGGCCGCGAGGGGGTGCTGATCGTGGAGGTGTCCGACCCGCTTTCCGAGCCGCCCCAGGAGCGCAGCGTCACCGCGGATCAGGAGAGCGGCAGGGGAATCCAGCTGGTGGCGAGTGAAGCGCGCCGCTGGGGTACTCGCCATGGACCGGAAGGCAAGACGGTGTGGTTCGAACTGGGACTGCCCTGAGCAGACATAAGGGGAGGAGCGGGGTGGCGTGGGGAGGCGCGCCGCGGGCGGGCGCACGGACTGGGACGTACGCGCACTTGTGAGGTTCGATTCGACGCTCGCTGGTTAGGAGAGAGAGGTGAACCCCCCGTGGACGAGGGGGGAAGGCGCATGTTGCCTCGTCGTGGCAAGAGAACTTGTGGCGATCGGGACGAGCGGGCTCCGGATGGTCGCCGGGGCTGCCACACTGCTCGGACCGGAGGCGAGTACCGGCAGTGGAAGGGGCGGCGTTGAGCGAAATCCCAGTGGAGGCGGCCGGGAAACAGGACGATGTACGTCGTGCTCTGGCCCTGCTGAATGCCGCGGGCGCCCGGATCGGCAACTCCCTGGACCTGGAGACCACGGCCCGCGAGCTGCTGGACGTGGCGGTGCCCCAGTTCTGCGACCTGGCGTCGGTGGACCTGTACGAGAACGTCCTGGCCGGCGACGAGCCCCGTCCCGTCGGCCCCCCGTCCCCCGACGAACCCGACGACCCTGCCGGAACCGGAACCGGAACCGGAACCGGAACCGGAACCGGAACCGGACGCGGGAGCACCGGCGGTGTCGTCCCGCAGAACGGCACGCGCAACGGCACCCTCAACGGTTCCCAGAACGGCACGCTGCCCCGGCGGCGGCGCGGGCCCTTCGGCTCGCCCCGGGGCGAGGTGCGCAGGGTGGCCTTCGCCAGCGCCGTCTCCGACGCGCCCTACGGCTTCGGGCTCACCGACGAGGAGAACCGCCCCGAGCACGTCGGCACCTCGCAGCCCTACCTGGGCCGGCCCGCCGAGGTCGGCTCCACCCACTGCTACGCCGACCACTCCCCGTACGCGCTGGCGCTGCGCACCGGCCGGGTGCAGAACATCCAGGGCCAGGACGGCACCGTGCCCGCGCAGTTCGGCGCGGTGGTGCAATCGACGCTCGCCGTCCCCATGGTCGCCAGGGACCGGGTGCTGGGCCTGGCGCAGTTCTCCCGCGCCAAGGGCAGCGAGCCGTTCGGCGAGCGGGACGGGGCGCTGGCCGCCGAGTTGGCCGCGCGCGCCGCTGTCTGCATCGACAACGCCCGCCTGTACCGCAGGGAACACGAGCGTGCCCTCATCCTCCAGCGCAGCCTGCTGCCCCCCGGCGACCCGGAGGCGGCCGGGCTGGACATCGCCTGCCGGTACCTGCCGGGCAACCCGGCCACCGAGGTCGGCGGCGACTGGTTCGACGTGATCGAACTGCCGGGCCACCGCACCGCCATCGTCGTCGGCGATGTCATGGGCCGCGGCCTGCGCTCCGCCGTCGCCATGGGCGAACTGCGCACCGCCGTGCGGACCCTGGCCCTCACCGACATGGAACCGGCCGAGGTACTGGGCGCGCTGGACGAGATCGCCCGGGGCCTGGGGGACGCCCCCAACAAGCGGCACAGCGGGCGCTCCCAGCGCGCCGCCGACACCGACTTGTCCGAGGTCTACCTCGCCACCTGCATCTACGCCGTCTACGACCCGGTCTCGCGGCGCTGCACGTTCGCCAACGCCGGGCACCTGCCGCCGATACTCGTCGAGCCGGACGAGCCGGCGCTGCTGCTGGAGGTGCCCAAGGGGGTGCCGCTGGGGGTGGGCGGCGAGCCCTTCGAGGAGATCGAGGTCGAGCTGCCCGACGGGGCCATGCTCGCGCTCTACACCGACGGCCTGGTCGAATCCCGTGACCACCCGCTGGACGAGGGCCTGGACCGCTTCCGCTCGGCACTGACGGATGCGGCCGAACCGCTGGAGGACACCGCGGACCGGGTGCTGCGCACGCTGAACGTGCACCACGGCGAGGACGACATCGCGCTGCTGGTCGCCCGCGTGGAGGGCCTGGCCGAGACGAACGTCGGCGACTGGACGCTGCCCCCCGAGCCCCGCTCGGTGGCGCGGGCCCGCGAGCTGGCCCGCGAACAGCTCACGGCCTGGCATCTGGACGCGCTCGCGGACACGGCCGAACTGCTGGTGAGCGAACTGGTCACCAACGCGCTGCGCTACGGCGAGGGCAACATCCGGCTGCGGCTGATGCTGGACCGGACGCTGGTGTGCGAGGTGTGGGACGCGGGCCAGGTCCAGCCGCGCAGGCGGCGGGCCCACGACACCGACGAGGGCGGGCGCGGGCTCCAGCTCGTGGACCTGCTGAGCGGCGGCTGGGGCAGCAGGCGGACGCCCACGGGGAAGGCCGTCTGGTTCCAGATGCCCCGCCCCGAGGAAGGCGCCGTGGCACCCGACCCGGCCGAGGCACTGCTGAGCCTGTTCTGACCTGTTCTGGCCTGTTCTGACCTGTTTCTCACCTGTTTTGATCCGGGCGGGTGGCGTGGTGGGGCGGTGGCGCCGGGTGTTCCCGGGTGCTCGTGCCGCGGACGTTCGTGAGACCGTGCGCTCCGGGGTTCTCGTGCTCCGGACGCGGGAGTGACGTCGTCCCTCGCCGCCGTCCGACCCACCCGCCCAGTCTCCGTCCGCCTCACTTCCGTCCGCCCCCCCGACAGAAAGCGACCGCACCACCATGGTGAGCGCCACCCCCCGGACCTCCCCGCCGGACGCCCGGCAGACCGGCACCTGGACGGACCAGGTCCACTCGGTGCCCGCGCGGGGCCACTACCCCGACGTGGACGAACTGCTCGCCTCCTTCCGCGCGCTGGCCGAACGGCACCCCGGGCTGATCCGTGAACACCGCATCGGCACCTCACGGCTGGGCGAGCCGCTGTACTGCTTCACCGTCCGGGAGAGGCAGACCGTCCGGGAGTGCCAGACCGCCGGGGAGGGGCAGACCGCCGGGGAGGGGCAGCAGTCCGCGTCCGCTCCGGCGCCCCCGCTGCCGGACGCGGCGACGGGCGCGGCGCCGGGGGAGGACTACGTGGTGGTCGGCGGAGTGCACCCCAACGAGCCCGTCGGCGCTGTCACCACCCTCCACCTGGCCACCCGGCTGTGCGAGGACGAGGCGCTGCGCGCCCACTTCGGCGGCGGCTGGCACATCGTGCCGTGCGTCGATCCGGACGGTGCCCGGCTCAACGAGGGCTGGTTCGCCGCCCCCGCCGACAAGTACCGCTACGGCCGCCACTTCTACCGGCCGCGCGGCGAGGAGCAGGTCGAGTGGACCTTCCCGTTCGCCTACAAGGACGCCTACTTCGACCGGGTGCTGCCCGAAACCCTCGCCCTGATGCGGCTGCTGGACGCCACCCGGCCGCGCTTCTTGACGACCTTGCACAACTGCGAGGCGGGCGGCGTCTATTACTACCTCAACCGCCCGGCGCCCGCGCTGTACGAGCAGCTCACGGCGATCCCGGCCGCCGCGGGCATCCCGCTGGCCACCGGGGAGCCGGAGGCCGCGCACGCCCCCGTGTACGCGCCCGGCATCCACGGGGTCATCGACATGCGCGCGGCCTACGACTACCTGGAGAGCCACGGCGGCGACCCCGCCGCCGCCCTGGCCGGGGCCTCCAGCGCCGCCTACACCGAGCCCTACGGCACCTTCTACTTCGTCGCAGAGGTCCCGCACTGGACCCATCCCGACTCCGACGACGAGACCGCCACGGCCCGCGGCCACCCCGACGTGCTGCGGGAGCGCGCGGCGAAACTTCGGGAGGCCGGGGAGTTCCTGGCCGGCGTCCTGACGGCCGCCGAGCCCGAACTGACCCTGGACACGCCCTTCCTGCGGGCGTCCCGCGCCTTCGTCCCCGGGCTGCGTGAGCTGAGCGACACCGAGACCGCGCGCGCCGCCAAGGTGCCCGAGCGGGCGGCCACCGTCTCGGAGTGCTACTCGTGCGAGCAGTCGATGCACAGCCTCCGGGTCCGCTTCGG
The DNA here is from genome assembly GCF_039532135.1 of Streptomyces axinellae. Lineage (NCBI taxonomy): Bacteria > Bacillati > Actinomycetota > Actinomycetes > Kitasatosporales > Streptomycetaceae > Streptomyces > Streptomyces axinellae. The sequence goes on along the minus strand of NZ_BAAARJ010000017.1, from coordinate 8,828 downwards.
CGGCATGCTGCTGCGCGCGCTGGAGGCCGAGACCGCGGCGGGCACCGCCACCCGCGAGGTCCGCGCGCTGCGCGCCGGGCTGTTGGAGCGCTACGACCAGTGGGCGGCCGAGTCGGCGGTGGCGATGGGCGAACCGTTGCCCATCGCCACCTTGTCCGGGGTGCAGTACGCGGCGCTGCTCGCCGCCGCCGACGAGGCGCGCGCCGAGGGGGCCCGCGCCGATGAGGCCCGCGCCGACGAAGCCCGCGCCGAACGGGCCGCCGCCCGGAGGCCGGCGTGACCACGGGGGTGCCGGACGCCCCGCGGCTGCTGCGCCGGGTGCGGTTCCCCGGGCAGGGGCAGCTGTTCGACGTCGCGCTCGCGGACGGGCGGGTCACCGAGGTCCGCGCGCACACTCCGGGATCCGCCGCCGGGGGCGCGTCCGCCGAGGGCCCGTGCGCCGACATGGCGGGGCGGGTGCTGATCCGGGGGCTGCGGGACGCCCATGCGCACCTCGTCCAGTGGGCGGTCCTGCGCCGGAGGCTGGATATCTCGGGCGCGGGTTCGGCCCGGGAGACTGTCCGCGCCGTCCAGGAGGGCGCCGCCGCGCTGCCGCCAGGTGAGCTGTTGACGGGCTACGGCTTCCGCGACGGGCTGTGGCCGGACGCCCCGCACAAACGCCTGCTCGACGCCCTGCCGGACGGCCGCCCCGTGCTGCTGATCAGCGCCGATCTGCACACCGCCTGGCTCAACTCGGCGGCGCTCGCGCTGCTCGGCGAGGGCGGGCACCCGACCGGGGTGCTGCGGGAGGACGCGTCCCTCCGCGCCACCGCGCGGCTCTCCGGCGTCCCGGTACCGACCCTCGACGGCTGGGTGCGGGACGCCTGCGAGGCCGCCGCGCGCCGGGGTGTGACCGGCGTCATCGACTTCGAGTGCGCCGACAACGTCACCGACTGGGAGCGCCGTGCGGTGAGCGGCACGCCCCCGCTGCGGGTGGCAGCCGCCGTCTATCCGGAACACCTCGACGCGGCCCTGGCGCGGGGCCTGCGCACGGGCACGCCGCTTGGTCCGCCTGGTTCGCTGCTGGAGACCGGGCCGCTGAAGCTGTTCACGGACGGCTCGCTCAACACCCGTACCGCGCTGTGCCACGACCCCTACCCGGGCTTCGGCGCGGGCGATCCCGAGGCGTACGGGCTGGCCCAGACGGTGGGGGAGGAGCTGGTCGCCGCGTTGCGCCGGGCGGCGGACCACGGGTTCGTCCCGGCCGTGCACGCCATCGGAGACCGCGCCAACCAGCTCGCGCTGGACGCCTTCGAACAGGCGGGCTGTGCCGACCGGATCGGCGGTGCCGGTCGGGTGGGCTGTGCCGGTCGGATCGGCTGTGCTGGTCGAATAGAACATGGCCAACTCGTCCGGGCCGAGGACTTCGGCAGGTTCGCGGAGCTGGGCATCACCGTCGGCGTTCAGCCCACCCACGCGGTGGACGACCGCGATGTGGCCGACCAGCACTGGCCCGGCCGCACCGCGCGTGCCTTCGCCTACGCGGACCTGCTCGCCGCGGGCGCCCGGTTGGAGTTCGGCTCCGACGCTCCGGTGGCGCCGCTGGATCCGTGGCGCGGTATCGCGAACGCGGTGGCCCGTACGGACGATGACCGCCCCGCCTGGCATCCGGAGCAGCGGCTCACCGTGGCGCAGGCGCTGACGGCCTCCACGGGGGGCCGCTTCGCGGTACGCGCGGGCGACCCGGCGGACCTCGCCGTCCTGGACGCCGACCCGCTCACCTCGGACGACGCCACCTTGCGGCGCCTTCCCGTGCACGGCACGCTGCTCGCCGGAGCGTGGTCGCACCGCGAGAACTGAAGCGGTAGCTCCTATTCCGCGCCCTGTTCCCTTTGCGGACCCGCACATTTCCCGCACCCGTCGAAGATTCAGTTGAACCGTCGGCGCGTGCGGTGCGTAAGTAGGGAATAAGCAGCGTCTCTCCCGACTCGCAAGGGAACCTTTTATGCCTCCTGACCAAGAGGATGAAGGGTATGCGAAGGCGACCTACAGGCTTTTCGGCCTGACCGGAAGCGGAATCGCACACCAGGTGGTGGCCCGCCCACTGCCGCCCCGAAGAGACCCTGCGAATATGCCGGAGTCCGGGGCACGTGACAGCGACAGTGACTGCCACAGTGGCAGTCGGCAATTGTCCTGCCTGGACGAAGATTCCGGAACGAGCGGGCCCTGCGGGAAGCAGCGCCCGCGAAAGCGGGAATCGGAACCGCGCTGACGGGGGCCGCCTTCCCGGACGTGCCCGGACGTGCCCTGTCCGGTGACCGTAGCGAAACGGGCGCGGTGAACCGCGCATTCGGCGTGCCGGAAACCCAGGTGCGTCAGGAAAGCAGCCCGCCACCAACGGGCCGCAGGATTTTCCCTGCCTGATATCCACGCGCGGCTCGGCGTGCTCGATTTGTGCCCGCACGATCTGTGCCCGCACGGTGTGTGAACGCGCGATCGCATGCCCGATTCCCGCCCGTGCGGTCCGGCGTGCCTGATTCCCGCCTGCTCGGATTCCGGCGGAATGCCCGCCGGAGCAGCACCCGTCCGGCGTCCAGGACACCCGGCAGGAAGCGAACTCACAAGGAGATCACACATGATGGGCAGTACCCCGAACCGTACATTCCGTCGCTCCGCGTTAGCCGCGGCGGCGGCGCTCGGCGTCACCGCGAGTCTTTTCCTGAGCGGCGTCGGCCAGAGCGACGAATCCGAGAAGCTCGTCGCCAACGAGCCGCAGAAGGAAGGCCCCGCGCACATGGCGGACTTCGCCGCCGCGTCCGCGCCGCAGTGGAACTTCCCCCGCGCCAACAGCAACGACCCCTGCTGGCCCGAGGACCCGTTCGACGACGAGGGCAACCCGAAGAAGGGCGTGCTCAACAACTGGCCCGACACCGACAGCGGTTGCCATCCGCTGAGCGACGAGGAAGCCGACATGAGCAAGGAAGAGCGGGCCGAGAAGGGGGTATGGGACTTCCCGACCTTCTGGACGGCCCGGAAGTGCACGGCGGACGAGGTCCGCGTCACCTACTCCATCTACCAGGCCACCAGCGGCTTCAAGCCCTCCGGTCACCCGCACGACTTCGAGCACATCGATGTCGTATGGAACAAGCACGGCGAGGACTGGACCCGCTCCAAGCTGCTGCTGAGCGCGCACGGAAAGCACCGTTCCGTCGATTGGGACGACGCAGAGAGCTGGGACGCGGACGGTGGCAGCGCGGGCAAGGGCCGGGAACTCCCCCGGATCTTCGTCGGCTTCGGCAGCCACTCCATGTTCAACGACCAGGAAAAGGGGCTGAAGGACGTGGCGTCCGCCCTCACGGACCTCGAATACCGCCAGGCCGACTATCCGCAGTTCTCCGCCACGAACCACGGCAACGAGGAGAACGGCCTGGTCCGGGTCGAGCCGGACGGCGACCTGTACAAGAAGTTCAAGGACAACGCCTCGGCCTTCGGCAGCGCCGACGGCAACCCGGCCGCCTTGGCGGACGGCATGTGCGACCACAGCTGACGGGCCCGTACTGGCCGGTCACCCCAGCTGACCGCCCCGGCCGACAGCTCCGGCCCGGCGACAGGACGAGGGGCCCTTTCCCCGCAGGGTCCCTCGCACGTGTGGGCGGCCGGCGTCCGGCCGCCGACTGCCGGTTTCCGCGTGAACGTCCCCCTTCCCGCAGCCACCGAATACGGCGGGTTGAACCGGTAGCCATTCGCGACACGTAGATATCGGAAGCGGTGTTGCTGCACGAGGTGACAGGGAGTGTTGGATGTCTGACGATATGTGGGAAACGGCCGAGGCCGAGAGGGCGGTAAATCTCGACAGGGCGCGGGCCAGGGAGGTCACCAGCGGCTACGGCCCCGGTGGTGAGCTGAAGCCCCGAAAACTGCCGGCCTGGGGAACTCTGGGGCTGCCCCTGCGGCTGATGAAGCTTGTGAACCCGCGTGACGACCAAACAGCGGGCCCCGAAGAGGCGCGTGCGCTGGAGCAGGTCGCGGACCTTCCTGTGAAGCGTATGGAGGATGGCCGCTACAAGATCGACTCGGATGTGTGGAAGGGGGAAAAAACCCGCACCTTCCACTTCATCCCGCAAGAGCCGTCGGTGACCATGGGAGCGCAGCCGCAGGCCGCCGTACCGGCTCAGTCGTGGGGCCAGTTCCAGGTGCAGTGGAACTTCGCCGGTCCCGCTCCCGTGGTGGCGAGTTACTTCCCGCATGGAAATGGACAGCCAGGTTTCCATGAGCCGGTGTATGCGCCGAACCCCATCGGGCCGTCCGCTCGGGATTCTCAGCAGGCTGTGTTGCCGTCACAGGACCCGCAAGCCCTACAGCGTGGGCAGAGCAGATCGACGCGGAAGAACGCGCGGCAGGGCCAAAAGCGGCTTCCGGCGTCGGAGGCAGCCGGGTCCCGGCCGAGCAAGCGCAAAAGGACCGCAAGGTCGTGATCCGGGGGTGCCCGAGGCGCTGTCCACCGGAAAGGAGTGCCGAATTCATCGTCCAGTACTGACGCGCGGGACCAAATGAGCCGACACGCTCTTCCGCCCGTTCAGTTGCACCGATGTCACGTAACAAAGCTTCAGGGAATCCGGCTCACCTGATGCGTGAGAGCGGTTTCGGCCGGGAGGTGCCGGCCGGGCCTTGACTCGCCTCGATGGCGCGGACCCGGCCGGAATGTGAACCAGTATCCGGCGTGTGTGCGGAGTCGCAGGGAAGGGGCTCCCCACCAGAATGTCAAGGGGTTCGGTAAGCCAAGTGGTTATAGTGGTCCTCAGTACGCGGCAGCATTCAGTGCGTGGTACAAGAAATACCCAGAAATGCGCGGACTAATTCCCAGCTGGGGACAGCGCATGAACGGTCTGCACATTGGGAGACGGGCGAAGAATCTGCGGTCGCTGTCGGTCGGCCAGAGTGTGGCGGTGACCCCGGAAGAGGACCACGTGCTGTCCACCGTCGGCGGCCTCATCATGGACCGCAGCAACCCTGACTGTGTAAAGATCAGCCAGGGTACCCTGACCCAGTACGAACATCGCCTCGCGGTAGCGGACCGACGGAATGCCGTTCAAATTTACGCGCTCTACGGCGAGGGCGGAGCCGCGCGGGGAACCCTGCCGAGGTGGACGGAGTCGGGAATATGCCGACGTCTGTATGACTTGATGAATTCGTCGAGCGGTAGCGTTGCGGGACAGCTGGAAGCGCGAGCGCTGGAGCAGTACGCGGGACTCCCCGTGACGCAGGTGCACAGTGGGCGCTTCAAGATCGACAGGGAGGCGCTGAACGGCGAGAAAGACCGCGTCTCTTATTTTCCGTCAGCTGAGCAAACGGAGAACTACGGCCCACCGCCGTTCGCGGCGCACAACCAGCATGCGGAGCCGTCGAGTCCCTTCCGGGACGGGGACCAGGCACTGATGGCGGAGCCGTCGGGTCCCTTCCGGGACGGGGGCCAGGCACTGATGGCGGAGCCGTCGGGTCCCTTCCGGGACGAGGGCCAGGCACTGATGGCGAAGGCGTTCGCGCTGCGCCAGTTCCAACAGGAATGGAGTCAGCCGTACGGGGCTCCGGGCGACGGTGCGGAAAGCGGTGTCGTGTATGCCCCGGGGACATTTGAGGCCGGAGCCGTACCGTCGTCGGTCGGGGACGTGTCCATGGCCGAGGCGTGGTCGTGGGCCCCGGCGGACATGAGTGGGCCGATGGTCATGGGTGACCCTGCCGTGGATGATGTCCCGGCCCTGGTTCCCGGCTCCGGGGACACGGCGTACCTGAACCCCGTCGCGACGCACGCTCAATCGTCCCGGCAGACTTTGGAGCCCACGCGGAACTGGCAGGCTCAGCAGACCTCCTCGGGCCGGCGGATGCAGCAGAATCCGCAGTCGGCCTCACAGGTGTATGCGCCGGCTGGGACGGCCTGGTTCCAGCCCCAGCCCCAGCCCCAGCCTCGGTCCAAGGGGACGGCCGGGCGCTGACGTGTCCCAACGGCACGGCTCGCGCGCGGTGTTGAACCGGTACCCGGTGCGTATACGTAGTCGTAGGGGAATGGTGTACCGCTGGATCGTGTCGAGGAGTTCACGGGTCTACGCTCGGAGTCGAACCGGTGATCTTCTGTGGCGCGTTGACGTGTGAAGTGCTTTCTTTTTGCGATATATCCGGGAGGATCTTATGCCGCGTTTTCTTCGTGGTGAGGATTATGCGAAAGCATTCCGCGCCTATTACAAGAATAATCCACGGTCGCATGGAAAAGCGCCTGCCCGGAATGCGATTGAAGGAGAAATTAAAATTGGGGTGCGGGCGTCGAATTTGCACAATCCCAAGAACAAGGCGGCGGTGAGCCGCGAAGAGGAGGAGGTGCTGAAGGAATATGGTGTTGCGCTGGCAAAGGATAAGGATCGCCGGCTAAAAATCAGCAGCAGCGTAAAGTTCTCCCGGAGTGCAGAGTCGATCGAGGCCGACCTGAAGCATGCTGCGGGTGTCCGCGAGCTTTATGCCCCGGGTGGACAGCAGAAAGGAACCCGCCCGAACTGGACAACGAGCACGGGCCAACGCCTGAACCAATTGTTGCTACCGAGTGGAAAGTGTACGGCGGACCATGAGGAAGCGCGGGCGTTGGAGCAGGATGCGGGCCTCCCGCTGATCAAGACGGAGAATGGCCGCTACAGGATTGACGCGGAAGTGCTGGACGGTATCCAGCCCCGTATTTACTACTTCGGTGAGCCCGCGCCCGTGGCGAGTTCTGGTCCGCCGCTGAACGCGTCGCAGGATCAACAGTTTCCGCCGCAGTACCCGCAGTGCCAGGCCCCGGACGCATCGCAGGGACGGGACCAGTCGTACGCATTGCAGATGTTCATGCAGGAATGGTCCCAGCCGTACGCGGTCCTGGAGGGCGGCGCGGAAAACGATGTCGTGTATGGCTCTGGGGTATATGGGCCCGGCGCCGTGCTGCCCTCGGTTGAGGATGTGTCCATGGCGGGTGTATGGGGCCCGCAGGTCGATATGAGCAATCCGGTGGCCGTGGGCTACCCTGCCTTTGGCAGTGGCCCGGTCCTCAATCCCGGATTCGACGGCCCGGCGTACATGAACCCCGTCGCGACGCACGCCCAATCGTCCCGGCAGGCTTTGGGACCCACGCCGAACTGGCAGGCCCAGCAGGTCCAGCAGCCGGGCCCGCCGCAGGTGCACGCACCGTCCGGGGTGCCTTGGTTCCAGGCCCAGCTCCGGCCTCAGAGCCAGGGCAAGGGCAAGGGGCCGGCACCCTCCTGATGCGGTGTGCCCGCGGGGGAGGGCGCTTGTCGCCGGATGCAGGAACTGCTTTCAGGTGATCCCCAATATATGGCGGGCCCCGCGGAATGTGCGGCGCGGAGCAATTTAGCGGGTTTCCCGATGGCCACGTTGTCGGACGGGAAACCGTGCGGTTCGACGTGGTCAAAATGTTGGGGCCAGATGCTCCCTTTCTTCAGTACGGCGGTCCTGCTTCAGTCGCGGGGAGTTCCTTTCAGTAAGGAGGGCAGTCGCAATTCGACGGGTCGCTGTACGCGCTGCTGAACCTCGTCGGCTCGTACGCCCAGCATTCCCAGCATTCCCAGCAGGCTCTGCTGCCTTCGCGGAACTGGCAGGCTCAGCAGACCTCCTCGGGCCGGCGGATGCAGCAGAATCCGCAGTCGGCCTCACAGGCGTATGCGCCGGCTGGGACGGCCTGGTCCCAGCCCCAGCCCCAGCCTCGGTCCAAGGGGGCGGCCGGGCGCTGACGTGCCCCAACGGCACGGCTCGGGCGCGGTGTTGAACCGGTACCCGGTGCGTATGCGTAGTCGTAGGGGAATGGTGTACCGCTGGGTCGTGTCGAGGAGTTCACGGGTCTACGTTCGGAGTCGAACCGGTGATCTTCTGTGGCGCGTTGACGTGTGAAGTGCTTTCTTTTCGCGATATATTCGGGAGGATCTTATGCCGCGTCTCAGTAAAGACAGTTATGTGGACTTTGCGAAAGCATTCCGCGCCTATTACGAAAATAATCCACAGTCGCGTGGAATGATACCTGCCCGGGGTGCGGTTGAAAGAGGCGTGAAAATTGGCGTGCGGGCGTCGAATTTGCACTCTCTCAAGAACAATGCGGCGGTGAGTCGCGAAGAGGAGAAGGTGCTGAAGGAATATAATGTTGCGCTGACAAAGAAGGATGGCCGACTGAAAATCAGCAGCAGTGTAAAGGTCGCCCGAACCGCAAAGTCGACCGAAGCCGACCTGAAGTATGCTGCGAATGTCCGCGAGCTTTATGCCCAGGATGGACAGCCGTACGGAACCCTCCCCGCCTGGACATCGAGCAAGGGCCAGCGAGTGAATCAATTGGCGCGAATAGGAGGAGAGTGCACGGCGGGCCCTGAGGAAGCGCGGGCGTTGGAGCAGGATGCGGGCCTCCCGCTGACCCAGACGGAGACTGGCCGATACAGGATTGACGGGGCAGTGCTGGCAGGTAGAAAGCCCCGTTCTCACCACTTCGGTGAGCACGCGTCCGTGGCGAGTTCTGGTCCGCCGCTGAACGCGTCGCAGGATCAACAGTTTCTGCCGCAGTACCAGGCCCCCGACGCATCGCAGGGGTGGGACCAGTCGGAGTACGCATTGCAAATGTTCCAACAGGAATGGAGTCAGCCGCACAGGGCTCCGGGCGGCGGTGCGGGAAGCGATGTCGTGTATGGCTCTGGGGCATATGGGTCCGGCGCCGTGCTGCCCTCGGTTGGGGATGTGTCCATGGCGGGTGTATGGGACCCGCAGGTCGATATGAGCTCGGTGGCCGTGGGCGACCCTGCCTTTGGCAGCGGCCCGGGCCCCAATCCCGGATT
>NZ_BAAARJ010000016.1:0-202920 GCF_039532135.1 Streptomyces axinellae | reverse complement strand
GGTGGCTCCGGCGCCGACCGCGATGACGGCCAGCACGGCGGCGGTGCAGCGTACGGCGCGGTTGAGCTTGGCGGACATGGTTCCTCTTTTCCGGCGCCGGGCTCCCGTCCGGCACTCCCCGTATCCCGTCGCACCCGCTCGTCGTGGCGAGTGCGTCTTACGGAAGGTGAGATGGGCCCGGAGCCACGAATGTTCACGGGATCGGGGGAAAAGATTGTCCGGACCCTGTAACGGCCAACGGCCCTTGTCGCCGCCGCACATCACGGCAGGGGGTCGCGGCGACGGCGAGAGGGACGGCCCTTCTCCGCCGTTCTGCCGTACGGGGTTCCCGTCGGATGTGTGCGCGAGACAATGAGCGGATGAGCGAGCAGGGGGCACGCGACGAGGGACGGGACGGGGAACGCGACGAACGCGGCGGGCAACAGGCGGACTGGTGGGCCCAGTTGTACGACGTCACCGCCTCCGACACCGGCAGGACCCGTGCCCCCGACACCCTGGACGACCGCTTCGCCTCGGTGGCCCGCACCCTGGCGCCACGGGAAGCCCCGGCACCGGGAGAAGCCCAGGCACCGGGAGAAGCCCCGGCACCGGGAGAAGCCCCGGCATCGGGGGAGGTGCCGGAGGCACCACGGGGCGGAGCCGGTTCCGCCCGGACCCTCACGGAGGAGCCGGACGAGGCGAGGGGCGGGGAGTGGGACGAGGAGCCGGACGAGGACGGGGAGATTCCGGCCGCCGACCCCGCCGCGCTCTCGGTGCTGGTGGCCGATGTCGCGCTGGACGGCGGACGGCACGGCGGGCTGACCTTGCGGGCCGCCTCGGTACGGGGAGCCGGGGCACGCCGGGCGGGGACCTTGCGCGGGGACGCGCTGCTGACCGTGCGGTTCGGCGTCGGGGAGGGCGCGCTGTTGCTGGTGGCCGTCGCCGCCGGGGCCTGTGACGGGGCCTGGGCGCACCGGGCGGCGCGCGAGGTGTGTCACTCGATCGGGGCCGCCGTGGGCCGCAGTCATGCCCGGCTCGTCGAGGACATCCGCGCGGGCCGCAGGGGCTCGCTCAAGTCCGGGCTGCACCGCCTCACCGGCCGCACCTTCGGAAAGCTGCGCGCCCAGGCGGCTGCGCTGGGCCTCGAACCGGAGCAGTACACGGCCGATCTGCGCTGTCTGCTGCTGCCCGCCGACCCTCGCTGCCGTACGCGGATCTGCTTCGGTACCGGGGCGGGCGGCCTGTTCCGGCTGCGGAACGGCCACTGGCACGACATCGAACCGCAGGCCGCGCGCGGCGAGTTCACGCCGGGTGAGGCCGCGTCCCGTGAAGCCGTGCCCCGTGAAGCCAGGTCTGGTGAGGTCACGCACACGGAGTCCGTCGGCGGGGCGGTGGTGGAATCCGGTGCCGCCCCCGCCCCCGGCGGGTGGTCCGGTCCCGGTCCGGCGCGGAACCCGGCGCCCGCCCCGCCCGACGACCCGGTAGCGCGGGCGGCGGCGGCACGTGACGGCTTCACAACGGAGCCACCGGTACCGGTCCGCGCCGAGCCGTTCCGCTTCCGCGCGTCCGTGGCGCGACCGGGCGACGTACTGCTGGTGTGCGGCCGGGGGTTCGCCGTACCGCTGCGTGCGGAACCCTCCTTCGCCGAGGAACTGGCCGGGCGCTGGACGGCCCGCACGGCTCCGCCCGGCCTCGCGGCCTACCTCGCCGATATCGGGACGCCGCTGAAGGGCCACGACCTCGACCGCACGGCCGTCACCGTGTGGGAGACGGCCGCGCGAGCCGGAAGGGGAGGGACGAGATGAACGACGGGGTGAGAGAGGTGAGAGGAATGAGAGGGCGAGTGGGATGAGAAGCGCGCGACGGCCGGGCGGCGACTAGCCGAACTGCCGCTCGATCTCGGCCAGTTTCTCCTCAAGGGAGTCGAGCCGAGGACTGGTCGCTGCCCGCTCCTCCCGGTTCCGCTTCTCCTGCGCGGCGCCGGTCTTCGCCTCCTCGGAGACGGCCTGGAGCGCGGGCCGGCCGCGTGCGGCGGAGGAGCCGATGACCTCGGCGGCCGGGAGCTGACTCGTCCCGGATATGTCCGCGGAATCGGCCACGGCGGCGGGCTGCGCGGCGGCGGGGAGCGTGGCCGCGGTGGTGGCCGAAGAGGCCCCGGAGCCGCCCGCGGTGAGTGAGCCTCCGGCGGCTGCAGGGCTTCCGGAGACGGCGGCGGATCCCGCGATCTCCCTGTTCACGTGGTGCGCCGGGGCGCCGCGCCCCCGGTTCCACAGCCGGTGCTGCCGGTTGAGGGCCTTGACCCGGGCCCGCTCCAGTCGCTCCTGCTCCCTCCTGCGCTGCCGCTCCTGCTCGTCGCGGCGCCGGTCCTCGCGTACCTCGTCCACGGCCTCGTCCAGGGTGCGTACGCCCTCCAGCAGCATCAGCGACCAGGCGCCGAACGTCTCGCGAGGTGCCCGCAGCCATCTGACGACCCGGATCTGCGGCAGCGGTCGGGGGACCAGCCCCTGCTCGCGCAGCGCGGCGCGGCGCGTCTGCTTGAGGGCGCGGTCGAAGAGGATCGCCGCCGAGAGCGACATCCCGGCGAAGAACTGCGGCGCGCCGTCGTGTCCCATGCCGCGTGGCGCGTGCACCCAGTTGAACCAGGCGGCGGCTCCGGCGAAGATCCACACCAGCAGCCGCGACCCGAGGGAGGCGTCGCCGTGGCTGGCCTCGCGTACGGCGATCACGGCGGAGAACATCGCGGCGCCGTCCAGGCCGAACGGGACGAGGTACTCCCAGCCGCCGCTCAGGCCCAGGTTCTGCCGGCCGAAGCCGACCAGGCCGTGGAAGGAGAGCGCCGCCGCGACGGCCGCGCAGCAGAAGAGGAGCAGATAGGCGGCCGTCGCGTAGAGGGTCTCCTTGCGGCGGCGCCGCTCCTCCAGGCGCTCCCAGGAGTCGGCCGGTGCGCTTCCGTGCTCCGTGTGCTCGCCGGTCCGGCCGCTCGCGGCGTCGTCGGCCTTGCCGTGGCGTCGGGAGCGGGCCATCACCAGCACCGCGGTGAGGGCGCCGACGAGCAGCACGGCGCTCGGCAGCACCCAGTTCAGCGATATGTCGGTCAGTCTCATGCGGGTGTGCCCCTTGCCGCACGGCGCCTGGGGCGTACGCGGCGCGAACACCGCGTACGCACGCACAGCGCCGCGCTCGCGCTCTGGCTTGCTTCGCTGTCGCCGAGCATCCTTACGGAACGCGGGCGCCCTTCCAGAGGGTTTCGGCGCAAGAGACCGCGAATAGGGGGCGTTGACCGTTGATCGGGCGCCTCTGGGTCGAACTCCCTTACGGGGGCGGGGATTTCGCTCGAAAAGATGTCAGCCGCGAGGGGGGTGTCGGCTGCGGGCGGGGTGTCGGCCGCGGGCCGGGAGGTCAGGTGTGGGCCGGGGTGTCAGGCGCGGGTGGCTGCCGTCATCCGCTCGACGCGCTCCGTGTCGCACGTGCGGGGACAGGTCACACAGGTGTCGGCGGGGCGCAGAGTGTAGAAGAGGCAGCAGCTCGCCCGGTCGCGGGTGGTGAGCCGCTCGCCGTCGGGGCCGCTCAGTTCGCGGAAGGAGGCGCCCCGGGTGAACGGCGCCAGCCGGCCGGGCAGCAGCCGCTGGGCCTCCGCCATGGCGCGCGGCTCCTCGCCCAGCAGGTGCCCCAGGTACCACAGGCCCTCGGTGATCTCGTCCGTCGCCATGCCCCACAGGGCACGCGCTCCGCGTCGCATGCGGGGCCCGAACCCTTCCAGTACGGGTGTCAGATGCTCGGCGACAGCGGCCCGCACCTCGGTACGCAGGGCTTCTTCGTCCGGTACGACGCGGGCCCCGGGTGCCGCCGAGGCCGGGTCGTCCGGCAGGCAGGCGAACTCCTCGACGTGTACGGCGAGCCGGCCCAGCGAGCGCTGGAAGGCGACGGCCTCCACGGGCACCTTCGGCACCCGGCGCTGGAGGAACCAGGGGATGGTGACGAGCAGGCAGGCCGGCCAGGCGTAGCGGTGCAGTCCGAAGCTGGCGATGACATCGGGCCGTCCGGGCTGTCCGTAATCCCGCAGGATCTGCTCCTCGTCCCAGGCGAGGAAGGCGTCCAGGGCCGGGCCGCCGGCCGCCAGTTCGCTCGCCCGGACCCAGCCGTCGCCCTTGGGAAGGGATTCACGCGTCGTGGCCTCGGTCACATCGAGTGACGGGAAGACCTCGGTCAGCCGTGCGTAGGCGGTACGGAGAGGGGAGACATCAGGGGCCACGGAGGTGAGGGTGGGTACGGCCATGGGAACCCCTGGATCGACGATCGTGAACAGGTAAGCCTTACCTTAGCTGATTGTCGCCGAGGTTTGATCTCGCGTCCCGTCCGCCTATCGTGCTCCACAACACCCTGGAGGGGGACAGATGGAGCAAACCGGAGCGGAGCCACTCATACAGCCCACGGCGGATGCCTCGATCGTGCCCGCCGTAGAGATGCCGTCCGCGTCCCGGCCCGCGCCCTCCCCCCGGACGCCTGCCCAGCGGGCGGGGGCGGGGCGCGACGCGCACCTCCCCGCGCGGCCCCGGGCCGCGGGCCCGGACGCGCGGGGCGAACCTGTGCACAGCGAGCAGCCGTCGCCCAGGGTCGTGCCCCAGCGGCACTCGGTGCGCGCCCAGATCCTCGAAGCCCTCCGCGAGGCGCTGCTGTGCGGTGAACTCGCCCCGGGCGAGGTCTACTCCGCGCCCGCGCTCGCCGAGCGCTTCGGCGTCTCGCCCACCCCTGTGCGCGAGGCCATGCAGCGGCTGGCGGTCGAGGGGGCCGTGCGGACCGTGCCCAACCGGGGCTTCCGCGTCGCCGAGCACAGCCCCCGCGACCTGGCCGAACTCGCGGAGATCCGGGCGCTGTTGGAGGTCCCGGCGGTGCTGGGACTCGCCACGGCCATCGCGCCCGAGCGGTGGGAGGGGCTGCGGCCGCTGGCCGAGGACACCCTGGAGGCGGCGACGCGCGGCGACCGTACCGCCTTCGCGGAGGCCGACCGGGCCTTCCACCGTTCCTTGCTGGAGCTGACCGGCAACCGGCAGCTCGTCGCCGTCGCGGAGGATGTGCAGCGCCGCGCGCACCTCTTGTCCGTACGGGCCGTACCCGCGCCGCGCCCCACCGACCTGCTCGCGGAGGCGGCCGACCACCTCGCGCTGCTGGACGCGCTGTCCGAGCAGGACGTGCCCGCCGTCGAACGCCTGGTGCGCGGCCACTTCCGGGAGAGCGGTGTGTGAGGTGACGTCGCGTCTGTCGTCACCGGAAGGTGCGGGGAAGCAGCGTCAGCGCCGACCGTGCTTCCGCCCGGTCTCGTCTTCGTTGTTCTCCTCGCCTTCATCGGCTTCGGTGAGGAAGCCGATCAGCGCGGCAGTGACGGCATCGGGCTGTTCGTCGGGGATGAAGTGTCCTGCGTCCGGCACGACGATCCCGGTGGCGTGGTCGGCCCACGGCCTGATGGAAGCCGCCATGTCGGGGATGGAGCCGTGGCTGCTGGAGATCCCGAGAACCGGGACACTCAGGCGCTGTCGTTCCAGGGCTTCGTGGTTCTTCCGCGCCGACTCGGCGGCGTCCCGGTAGTAGGCCAAGGATGCGCGGAGACCGCCGCCGGCGGCCACGGACGCGGCGTATTGCTCGATTTCGGCGCCGTCGAAGGTGTCGGAGGAGAGGGTCTTGACCTTCAGGAACCAGCCGACGTACTCCCGTTCGCGGCCGTCGAGCAGTGTCTCGGGCAGGTCGGGCACGAGGTGGAAGGCGAAGTGCCAGGTCTTCCACGCCTGCTCCGGGTCGGTCGGAACGGCGTCCGGGAGTGTGATGCCCGGGATGCCGGCGTCGAGCAGTGCCAGGCCACGCAGTTGGCTCTGGTACTTCAAGGCGAGGGAAAAGGCGACCCACGCGCCGATGTCGTGGGCGGCCAGCCAGTATGTCGAGACCCCGAGCGCTTCGACCGCGGCGTGGACGTGTGCGGCGACCGTGTGTGTGTCGTAGCTGATGTCCGGGCGTTCGGAGTGGCCCTGGCCCGGCAGGTCGATCGCGATGACGTGGAAGCGCTCGGCCAGGTCGGGCATCACCTTGCGCCATGCCCACCAGGTCTGCGGGAACCCGGCGAGCAGCACGACGGCCGGACCGTCCGCCCGGCCGCCCTCGACCGCGTGCAGCCGGACGCCGCCCGCTTCGACCCAACGGTGGGTGAAACCGGCCAGGTCGTGCAGCGGCAGGTCGCGCACCGGGTTGCCGGAGACGCGGGGGGCACTTGCGGGGTCGTTCATGACTTCTCCTCCAGTGGTGCGAGGCAGGGTGTCCGGCCACGCTCATGCCTTCACCGTAACCCATCTTGAACTGAATGGTTCATGATGGGATGATGGTCTCCACCGGGAAGGCGGAGCAGAAGGGAGGTGCGGCATGGCGGGCAAGAAGCAGTTCGACATCGCCACGGCGCTCGATGCCGCGATGATCCAGTTCTGGCGGGCCGGCTACGCGGACACGTCGGTGGACGACCTGTCCCGCGCGACCGGACTCAACCGCAGCTCCATCTACTCCTCCCTCGGCGACAAGGACGCGCTCTTCACACGCTGCCTGGAGCGCTACGCCACGCGTTACGGAGACAGGTACGACGCGGCGCTGTCCTGCGCCGCCGACCGGCCCCTGGCAGCCGCGCGGGCGTTCTTCGACGTCACCCTGGAACGCATCGCGGATCCCGGTCTGCCCGACGGATGCCTGGTGGCCCAAACTGTCATGGCGACCCCGGTGCTGAGCGCGAGCGTCGCGGCGCGTGCACGGGAGGCGATCGGCTTCCAGCACACCCGGCTACGCGCCGCGCTGAAGGCCGCCCGACTGCGCGACGAGGCGGCCGAGTCCTTCGCGACCCACCTCGCGGCCGTGAACCAGTCCCTCGCCGTCATGAGCAGAGCCGGCACGAGCACGGAGCAGCTGCGCGCCATCGTCGATGTGACCCTCGGCGCACTCGCGCGGACTCTCGGCGCGAGCGACTGACATGGTCCGGCACAGCGGCCTTCGCCGTCCGCCTGAGCGGAACCCGCATGCGGCAGGGGCGGTTGGCCGGTCAGCTCTCCTCGGCGCCCGCTTCCGGCCCCGCCTGCCCGGCGCCCGGCAGCCGGGTCGCGAGCCAGGTGGGGACTCCGCCCAGCAGGCGGACGAGACGGCCGGCCTCCTCGCGGAGCCTGGTCGCCTCCGGCTCGGGCTCCACCTCGGCCAGCGAGGCCAGCGCGGGCGCCATGCCCACCAGGAACCCCAGCTCCTCGCGCAGCCGCAGCGACTCGGTGAACCCGTGCCGTGCCTCGGCCAGTTCGCCCTCGCGTGCCGCGAGGCCCGCCAAGTGGCGCCAGGTGAACGAGCACAGCAGTAGATCGCCGCGCGAGGTGGCTCCCGCGTGCGCCCTGCGGTAGGCGGCACGGGCCGACTCGGGGGTCTCGCTCAGGTTCTCCGCGAGCAGGCCGCGGCGGAAGTCCAGCAGCGCGCGCCCCGGCGCGTGGGGCGCCAGCAGCGCCGCGGCCCGGCCGAGCGCGGCGCGCGCCTCGTCGGTCCGGTCGCGGACGCCCAGCACCGTTGCGGCGTAGGCGAGTTGGCCGCGCTCGCAGGCCGCCGCACCCCGGTCGTCGTCCACCTGGGCCACCGCCTCGGCCAGGCGCAGCGCGTCCTCGGCCGCCGGCCAGCCTTCGGCGGTGAACACGCAGCGCTCCACGAGCAGCGCGGCGCGGCCCAGTGCGGCCTGCGGATGGCCGGGTGCGTAGGGATCCAGGAGCGCTGCCGCGTCGTCCCAGCAGGCGCGCGAGCGCAGGCGCCAGAGGGCCCGGCCCAGCGGAGTGTCGGGGCCCATGGCGGGAGGCGGGTCCTGTCCCTCGCGCGCTTCTCCGGTCCCCGGCCCGCCGCCTGCTTCGGCGGCCCGCTCTCCGGCGGTGGAATGCGGCCTTCCCGAACGTGACATGGCGGTGTCCGCCACAGTGTCCTCCCCAAGCGCGCCATTGAGCCGGATGTGACCGCATCTCAGCACGGCGGGGCCCGCCCGGCCAAGGGGGCGGTGTGAATCAGTTCACAAAGTTTTACCCTGCGTGCGTTTCTGCCAAGTCCCGTAACGGCGTGGGGAGGTGGGCCACGACGCTCGCGCGCTGCCCGGCTCGCTGCCGGGGCCGGGGCTCAGCTCATCCGCAGGGCGAGGAAGAAGTCGAGCTTGTCCTCCAGGCGGGACAGGTCGCGGCCTGTGAGCTGTTCGATACGGGAGACGCGGTAGCGCAGCGTGTTGACGTGGAGGTGGAGGCGGGCGGCGCAGCGGGTCCAGGAGCCGTCCGAGGAGAGGAAGGCGTCCAGCGTGGGCACCAGTTCGGCGCGGTGCTTGCGGTCGTACTCACGCAGCGGGTCCAGCAGCCGGGCGGTGAAGGCGCGGCGCACATCGTCCGGCACGAACGGCAGCAGCAGGACGTGCGAGGCCAGTTCCTCGTGTCCGGCGGCGCGTACGGCGCCGGGGCGCGCGGCGGCGACGCGGCGGGCGTGCCGGGCCTCCTCCAGCGCGCCGCGCAGGCCCTCCGGCGAGTGCACGACGGCGCTCACCCCGAGCGTCAGCCGCCCGTCGTCGGCCAGGCCCCGCGCCAGCGGCTCGGTGACGGCGGCCAGCAGCGCGTGGGCCCGCAGGCCCTCGCCCCGGCCCGGCCCGGCGCCTGCGCCCATTCCCGCGAGCCCGGTCTGCCCGGCCGACGCGTACACGTCCGCCGAGCCGTTCGGCGCCCGGCCGTCGGAGGCCGGACCGTGCGGCTCCGGGCCACCCGCGCGCGGGCCGTCCGGAGAGTGCGGGAGGCCGGGGCCCGGACCGGAGCCCGGGCCGCGAGCAGGGCCGGTGTCGGCGTCGGGGGCCGCGTCCGCCCGGCCGGCCAGGAGCGTCTCGCCGCCCTCGTCCTCGCCGCCCGCCGGGATCGGCACGAGCGCGACGGCTTCGCCGTCCGCGGTGGCCACGGCGATGCGGTCGGCGCCGTCCGGGCCCGCCGTCGCCGGGTCCACCAGCAGCTCTTCGAGGAGCGACTGCGCGATGGCCCCGCCGTCCAGCCCGGCCGAGGGGTCGGCCGTCTCCCACTCGACGCGGGCCACGATCACCTGCCAGTGCGGCGCGGCCCCCAGCCCCGGCAGTAGCACCGGGGCGGCGACCCGCAGCCTGGCGGCGACCTCCGCGGGCGCCGCGCCGGTCTGCACCAGTTCCAGCACCTCCTGGGCCAGCCGGCGGCGCACGGTGCGGTCCGCGTCGCGCCGGTCGCGCTCGACGGTGATGAGCTGGGTGACGCCGTGCAGCAGGTCCAGGCGCTCGGCCGGCCAGTCGGCGGTGTCGGCGGCGACGGCGAGCAGCCAGTCGGACAGCACCGTCTCGCGCGGGTCCCGCACCCTGCCGCGTACGGGGAAGAGGGAGTAGGCGACCTGGTCCTCCACCGTCCGGTACGGGCCGCGCCGCCCGCCGCGTACGGCCGCCATGTGGGCGCCCGCCAGCCGGGCGGCGACGGCGTGCGGCAGCGCGGGGCCCTCGCTGGGCCCGGCGACCTGCCGCCCGGTGGGGGAGAGGACCCAGGCAGGCAGGTCCAGGTCGGAGCCGAGCAGGTCGAGCACCACATCGGGGCCGCCGCCCGCCGGGCCGGAGGACATCAGCCGCCGGTGCCGCTCCACCACGGCGGCCAGGTCCCCGGCCCGCTCGGTGGAGACCTGGCGCACCACGTGTTCGGTGATCGTGGCGAAGGCGACGTCCTCGGTGACCGCGAACAGCGGCAGCCGGTGCCGGGCGCAGGCGGCCACCAGGTCGTCGGGCACCATGCCCAGTTCGGCCTCGCCCGCGGCCAGGCCCGTGACGCCCGCCGTGGTGAGGATGCGCACGAAGGGTTCGGAGTCGGCGGGACCGTGCCGCCAGGCCAGCCCTGTCAGTACCAGTTCGCCGCCGGTCAGATAGCGGCTGGGGTCGCGCAGATCGGTGGTCATGACCCCGCGCACGGTCCGGTCCAGCTCGTCCTCGCCGCCGAGGAGTCGGAGGCCCAGGGAGCCGTTCTCCAGGAGTGCGCGCAGCCGCATCGTGTCCTCGCCTGCCGTTCTGTCTGTCGCCGGCCGGTACGCCGCCGGGGTGGTGTGTCTGTCGCCGGCCGGTGTGCCGGGCACTGCCGGTGAGGACGCCTTTCGAGTTGCCGGAGGAAGCCGTGAGGTTACTGGTCCCTGACTTTCGTCTGAATCTACAAGACCCGATGGCCGGCCAGCCAAACGCTTCATGTTTTCGGTGACTGCACCGGGAGGGGTACCTGTCTGTGTACTGACCGCACCTCCCGCCAGCACCGCAGAAGCCCGGCCCTCCCTCACGGTCGGCACCCGAAGACCGACCCGGCACACCGAGAAGAGACACCATGGAGTTCCTGCGCCCGGCCAGTTGGGAGGAGGCACTCGCCGCCAAGGCCGAGTTCCCCTCCGCCGTGCCCATCGCGGGTGGCACCGACGTCATGGTCGAGATCAACTTCGACCACCGCCGCCCCGGCCACCTGATGGACCTGAACCGGATCCGCGAGCTGCACGAGTGGGAGACCGGCGAGGAGAGCGTACGGCTCGGCGCCGCCGTGCCCTACGCGCAGATCATCGACCGGCTCGGCCGGGAACTGCCCGGCCTCGCGCTGGCCTCGCACACCGTCGGCTCCCCGCAGATCCGCAACCGCGGCAGCGTCGGCGGCAACCTGGGCGCCGCCTCCCCGGCGGGCGACGCGCACCCCGCGCTGCTCGTGGCGGGCGCCGAGGTGGAGGCCGAGTCGGTGCGCGGCACCCGGCTCATCCCCGTCGAGGACTTCTACACGGGCGTGAAGCGCAACGCGCTCGCCGAGGACGAGCTGATCAAGAACATCCACATCGAGAAGGCCGACGGACCCCAGCAGTTCTCGAAGGTCGGCACCCGCAACGCGATGGTCATCGCCGTGTGCGCCTTCGCCGTCGCCCTGCACCCCGCGACCCGCACCGTGCGGGCCGCCATCGGCTCGGCGGCCCCGACACCGCTGCGCGCCCGCGTCGCCGAGGACTTCCTGACGGCGGCGCTGGCGGACGGCGGGTTCTGGGACAGCGGCAAGGCGCTGGCCCCCGCGCTGGCCCGTGAGTTCGCCGAGTTGTGCTCCGGCGCCTGCAACCCCATAGACGACGTACGCGGCAGCGCCGCCTACCGCCGCCGCGCCGTGGGTGTCATGGCCCGCCGCACCTTGGGCTGGGTCTGGGAGAGCTACCGCGCCACCGGGAGCGGCCGTACCACCGAAGGAGGCGCGCAGTGCGCGTGACATTCACCGTCAACGGACGGCGGCACGAGGCGGACGACGTGTGGGAGGGCGAGTCGCTGCTGTACGTGCTGCGCGAGCGCATGGGGCTGCCCGGCTCCAAGAACGCCTGCGAACAGGGCGAGTGCGGCTCGTGCACCGTCCGCCTCGACGGCGTGTCGGTCTGCTCCTGCCTGGTCGCCGCCGGGCAGGCCGAGGGCCGGGAGATCCTCACCGTCGAGGGCCTGCCCGACCACGCGCGGGAGCGGGATGCCACCGGATCCTACGAGTCCGCCGACGGCACCCGGCTGGCCCCCGTACAGCAGGCGTTCATCGACGCGGGCGCCGTCCAGTGCGGCTTTTGCACCCCCGGGCTGCTGGTCGCCGCCGACGAACTCATCGAGCACAACCCGCGGCCCTCGGACGCCGACATCCGCGAGGCCCTGTCGGGCAACCTGTGCCGCTGCACCGGATACGAGAAGATCCTGGACGCCGTACGGCTGGCCGCCGCACGCGCCGACAGCGCGCCGGAGGTGGCCTGAGATGACCCGCACCACGCGACCGGCCCGCACCCCGGCCACCCCCGCCCCTGCTCCGTCGTCCACCCCGGCCCCGGCCGCCCGCACCCCCGTGCGGCCGACCCGCACCCCCACCCGGCTCGCCCAGGGCGCCGAGGCCCGGGGCGGAGTCGGGGACTCGCCGCTGCGGCCCGACGGCACCTTGAAGGTGACCGGCGAGTTCGCCTACTCCTCGGACATGTGGCACGAGGACATGCTCTGGGGCTGCACCCTGCGCAGCCCGCACGCGCACGCCGAGATCGTCTCCCTCGACATCAGCGAGGCGCTCGCACAGGCCGGGGTGCACACCGTGCTGACCTACGAGGACCTCCCCGCCGAGCAGAAGAACTACGGCCTGGAGATCCAGGACACCCCCGTCCTCGCGCACGGCCGCGTGCGGCACCACGGCGAGCCCGTCGCGCTGGTGGCCGCCGACCACCCCGAGACCGCCCGCCGCGCCGCCGCCAAGATCCGCGTCGAGTACCGCGAACTGCCCGTCGTGCACGACGAGGGGTCCGCGCTCGCCGAGGACGCCCCGCTGCTGCACCCCGGGCGCGACGACCACCATGCCCGTCACGTCCCGCACCCCAACATCGTGCACCGGCAGCCCATCGTGCGCGGCGACGCGGACGCGGCAGCCGCCCGTGCCGAGGTGATCGTGACCGGCGAGTACGAAGTCGGCATGCAGGACCAGGCGTTCCTCGGGCCCGAGTCCGGCATGGCCGTACCCGCCGAGGACGGCGGCGTCGACCTCTACATCGCCACCCAGTGGCTCCACTCCGACCTGCGCCAGATCGCCCCCGTGCTCGGACTGCCCGAGGACAAGATCCGGATGACGCTGGCCGGGGTCGGCGGCGCCTTCGGCGGACGCGAGGACCTGTCCATGCAGATCCACGCCTGCCTGCTGGCGCTTGTGACCGGCAGACCCGTCAAGATCGTCTACAACCGCTTCGAGTCCTTCTTCGGACACGTGCACCGCCACCCCGCCAAGCTCTGGTACGAGCACGGGGCCACCCGGGACGGCAAGCTCACCCACATGAGGTGCCGCATCGTGCTGGACGGCGGCGCCTATGCCTCGGCCTCCCCGGCCGTCGTCGGCAACGCCGCCTCGCTCAGCGCGGGCCCCTACGTCATCGACGACGTCGAGATCGAGGCCCTCGCCCTCTACACCAACAACCCGCCCTGCGGCGCCATGCGCGGCTTCGGCGCCGTCCAGGCGTGCTTCGCCTACGAGGCGCAGATGGACAAGCTCGCCGCCGAACTGGACCTGGATCCCGTCGAGTTCCGGCAGCGCAACGCCATGTCCCAGGGCACGGCGTTGCCCACCGGACAGGCCGTGGACTCCCCGGCGCCGGTCGCGGAGATCCTGCGCCGGGTCAAGGCCATGCCGCTGCCGAGGGAACGCCAGTGGGACACGGCAGGCGGCGCGCCGGACATCCGCGCGCTGCCCGGCGGACTGTCCAACACCACGCACGGCGAAGGCGTCGTACGGGGCGTCGGCTACGCGGTGGGCATAAAGAACGTCGGCTTCTCCGAGGGCTTCGACGACTACTCCACCGCGCGGGTGCGGCTGGAGGTCGTCGGAGGCGAGCCGGTCGCCATGGTCCACACGGCCGCCGCCGAGGTCGGGCAGGGCGGCATCACCGTCCACGCGCAGATCGCCCGCACGGAACTGGGCGTCACCCAGGTGGCCATACACCCGGCCGACACCCGGGTCGGCTCGGCCGGCTCGACCTCCGCCTCCCGCCAGACCTACGTCACAGGCGGCGCGGTCAAGCACGTGTGCGAGCTGGTGCGCGAGCAGGTGCTGGAGCGCGGACGGGCCCGGCTGGGCACCTTCCATCCGGCGTGGGCGACCGCCGAACTCCTGCTGGAGGAGGGCAAGGTCGTCACCGACGGCGGCGAGGTGCTCGCCTCCCTCGCCGACGTCCTCGGCGACGAGCCCATCGAGGCGGAGGACGAGTGGCGCCACCGGCCCACCGAGGCGTTCGACCTGAGAACGGGGCAGGGCTTCGGCCACGTCCAGTACTCGTTCGCCGCGCACCGTGCCGTGGTCGAGGTCGATACCGAACTCGGCCTCGTCAAGGTCATCGAGCTGGCCTGCGCCCAAGATGTCGGCAAGGCCATGAACCCGCAGGCCGTGGTGGGCCAGATCCAGGGCGGCACCACGCAGGGGCTCGGCCTCGCCGTGATGGAGGAGATCGTGGTCGATCCGCGGGCCAAGGTCCGCAACCCCTCCTTCACGGACTATCTGATCCCCACCATTCTGGACACCCCGACCATCCCGGTCGATGTCCTGGAACTCGCGGACGAGCACGCGCCCTACGGGCTGCGGGGAGCGGGAGAGGCGCCGACGCTGTCCTCGACTCCCGCCGTGCTGGCGGCGATCCGGGCCGCCACGGGACGCGCGCTGCCCCGGGTGCCGGTCCGGCCGGAGCACATCGTCGAGGTGTGATCCTTCCGGACCTTCCTGGCCTTTACTCTCCTTCCGCACCTTCCGCACCTTCCGCATCCATGCCCCACCCGGAAGTCCTCAGCCGCCGGACAGGTCCGCACCGGCCCCCGCCGGCGGCTGAGGCGCAGACGCAAGACGCGGGCCGTCCCCCGGGTCGTGCTTCCCCAAGCCCCGGCGCACGCCGGGGCGCCCCTATGAACCTTGGGAGACGGCACACATGACCCAGTCCACAGTGGGGCCGACGACGTCGGCGCAGGACGCGGGCCCCGGCTCGCGCGTCCCCGCCCGACGCTCGTGGCCCGACCGGTACTTCCGCATATCCGAGCGCGGCTCGACCTTCGGCCGCGAGGTCCGTGGCGGTGTCACCACCTTCATGGCCATGGCCTACATCGTCCTGCTCAACCCCGTCATCCTCTCGGTGCCCGACGCCGCCGGACACAAGCTGGACGGCGGGCAGGTCACCACGGCCACGGCGCTGGCCGCCGCCGTGACCACGCTCGCGATGGGCTTCATCGGCAACGTGCCGCTCGCGCTCGCCGCCGGGCTGAGCGTCTCGGCGGTGCTGTCCTTCCAGGTCGTGCCCGAGATGACCTGGGGCAACGCGTGGGCCATGTGCCTCATCTACGGCTGCGTGATCATCCTGCTGGTCGTCACCGGGCTGCGCGCACTCATCATGAACGCGATCCCGCTGGCGCTGAAGCACGCCATCACCATGGGCATCGGGCTGTTCGTCTGCCTCATCGGGCTCGTCCAGGCCGGCTTCGTCACCTCGATGGGCGGACCGGGCGGCGTACCGGGCGAGAAGCCCATCCAGCTCGGCACCTCCGACATGCTCACCGGCTGGCCGGTGCTGTGCTTCGCCTGCACCGTGCTGCTCATCTTCGCGCTCCAGGTGCGCAAGGTGCCGGGAGCGATCCTGATCGGCATCGTCGGCGGCACCGTCCTGGCCGCCCTCGTCCACCAGTTCGCCGGACTGGACAAGAAGGACTGGGGCGGCAGGAACGCGCCCGAGATCACCGGCTCCCTCGTCAGCTCGCCCGACTTCGGACTGTTCGGCTCGGTCTCCTTCAAGGGGCTCGGCGACGTGGGCGCCATCAGCATCGGCGTCATCGTCTTCACCCTCGTGCTCGCCGGCTTCTTCGACGCGATCGGCACCATCATCGGCATCGGCCAGCAAGCCGGGCTCGCCGACGACACGGGCCGTATGCCGGGCCTGAACAAGGCGCTGGCCATCGACGGCGCGGGAGGCGTCGTCGGGGGAGTGGCAGGCGCCTCGGGCCAGACCGTGTTCGTGGAGTCCACCGCGGGCGTCGGCGACGGCGCCCGCACCGGCCTGGCCAGCGTGGTCACGGGGCTCGGCTTCGCGCTCTGCCTGTTCTTCACGCCACTCGCCCAGGTGATCCCGCCGCAGGTGGCGGCTGCGGCGCTGGTCGTCATCGGCTCGATGATGATGACCAACGCCATGCACATCGACTGGAGCGACCCGGCGACGTCGATTCCCGTCTTCCTGACGACCGTACTGATGCCGTTCACGTACTCCATTACGGCCGGTATCGCCGCGGGTGTGATCGCTTATGTTCTGATCAGGGCCGTCCAGGGAAAGTTCCGCGAACCCGGATGGCTGATGTGGGTGCTGGCCGCCGTCTTCCTGGCGTACTTCGCCCTCGACCCGATCGAACAGTGGCTGGGGGCCAAGTAGCCGGGTAGCCGACAGGCCCCGGCCGGGCCGCGAGCGGCCCACCGTCCCCAGGGGCCGGGCAGGAGCGCGGGCGGGAGAGGGGCCCGCCCGCGCCCCTGCCCGGCCGAACCCCTCGATGAGAGCACCCGGCCCCGATGAGAACACCCGGCCCCGACGAGAACACCGGGCCCGACGAGAACCGGGCCCCCGACCAGCACACCGGCCGAATCCCCACGAGCACACCCGGCCGTATCACCGCCGAGGAGAAACACACATGCTGGACATCGCCGCAGAGCTGCACCGCTGGTGCCAGGAGGGGCGGGAGTTCGCCGTCGCCACCGTGGTCGGCGTCGGCGGCAGCGCCCCCCGGCAGCCGGGCGCCGCACTGGCCGTCGATACACACGGCGAGGCCGTCGGCAGCGTCAGCGGCGGCTGCGTCGAGGGCGCCGTCTACGAGCTGTGCCAGGAGGCACTGGAGTCGGGAACCGCCGTCCGCCAGACCTTCGGCTACAGCGACGAGGACGCCTTCACCGTCGGCCTCACCTGCGGCGGCATCATCGACATCCTGGTGACCCCGGTCCGCTCCGGCGCCCCGGTGCGGCCCGTGTTCGCCGCCGCCCTCGCCGAGTCCGAGGCGGGGCGCGCCGCCGCGCTCGTACGCGTTGTCGAGGGCCCCGGGACGCTGGTGGGCGGCGCCCTGTGGCTGGACGCCGACGGACAGCCGCACGGCCGGCTCGGCGGGGCGCCCGAACTCGACTCCACGGCCGCCGCCGAGGGCCGCGCCCTGCTGGCGGTCGGCCGCACCGGCACCGTCACCATCGGTGCCGACGGCAGCAGGTGCGGGCAGCCCGTCACCGTGCTGGTGGAGTCCTCGGTGCCGCCGCCGCGCATGCTCGTCTTCGGCGCCATCGACTTCGCCGCCGCGCTGGTACGGGTGGGCAAGTTCCTCGGCTACCACGTCACCGTGTGCGACGCGCGGCCCGTATTCGCCACCGCCCAGCGCTTCCCGGAGGCCGACGAGATCGTCGTCGACTGGCCGCACCGCTACCTCGACTCCCAGGACGTGGACGCCCGTACGGTCATCTGCGTGCTGACCCACGACGCGAAGTTCGACGTGCCGCTGCTGGAGCGCGCCCTGCGGCTCCCGGTCGCCTACGTCGGCGCCATGGGCTCCCGGCGCACCCATCTCGACCGGCTCGCCCGGCTGCGCGAGGCCGGCGTCTCCCCGCTGGAGCTGGCCGCGCTGCGCTCCCCGATCGGGCTCGACCTGGGCGCCCGCACCCCCGAAGAGACGGCCCTGTCGATCGCCTCGGAGATCGTCGCGGCGCGCCACGGGGGCACCGGCGTCCCCCTGCACGGGGCCCACACCCCCATCCACCGCGACCCGGGCCGGACCGCCGGCGTCAGAACAGCTTGACGTTCACCAGGAAGGCCCGGTGATCGGTGCCCTTCAGATCCAGGAACTGGCCATCGACCGGCACCATCGGTCTGCTCAGCAGCACATGATCGATCTGCGCGCCCAGCGGCGGCGCGGTGCGCGCGGGCCAGGTGGGCGTACGGGAGTTGCCCAGCATCCGGGCCGCGTCGTGCAGGCCCGTCTTGAGCACGTCGCGGAAGGCGGAGTGGTCCTGCGAGGCGTTGAAGTCGCCCGCGATCACCGTGGGCAGCGTGCCGCGCGCGTTCGACCAGGCGCGCAGCCGGTCCAGCTCCACCCGCCAGGCCGCCGTCCTGCCCAGGCTGGGCGGCATCGGGTGGGCCACCTGAAGGCGCACCCGATGCCCCTCGATGTCCGCGACAGCGCCCGGCATGTCCAGGTGTGCGGGCACCCGCGAACGGTCCCGCAGCGGATAGACGCTCAGCAGCGCCGAGCCCCGCGCACCCCCGCCGTCGGAGATGATCCGGTGCGGGTAGGCGTCACGCATCTCGGAGGTGCGCAGCGCCTTGGCACACCGCGCGGAGCACTCCTGGACGGAGACGAACTGGGGCCGCTCCCTGCGCAGCGTCTCCACGAGCCCCGGGGTGGCCGCGCCGTAGCGCAGATTGGCCGTCAGTATCCGGAACTGCGCCTTGGCCGGGCGGCCCTCGGCGCCGGAGGGCGCCGGGGCCCCGTACGGCTGGAGGAACCAGCCGGTGGCTGCCAGCACCGCCAGCCCCCACACCAGCAGCAGCGGGCGCCGCGCCAGCGCGGCGCCCAGCAGCGCCAGCCAGGCGGGCGCCAGGAACCAGGGCAGGAAGGCCAGCAGCTGCGGCACCGGCGTCGGCCCGTCGGCGTCGGCGCCCCGCACGGCGAGCGGCACCGTGAGGACGGCCAGGGTGAGTGCGCTGAGCGCGGCGATCAGGGGGTGGCGCGGCCCGCGCCGGGCGCGCGGATACCGCCCGGCACGGGGTGGATGCCCGCCGTCGTCCGGCGCGTCCTCCACCGCCTCGCCGGGTGCCTCGTCCGCCGTCCGGCCCGGTGTCCCGTTCCTGGTCCGTCGTGTGCTCGCCCCCGTATACACCTCCCCGATGATGCCCCACGGGCGGTCGCGGCGGGGTAAAGGGCGCAGGGGAGAAGTGTGGGGCACGGGTGAATCGCGGCGGGCGGCCCGCGCTCCCCGGCGAGTGGGCCGGTGCCGGGGCTGGTGCGGGGGCGCCGGGCCGTACACGATGGCTGCCAGCACGACCTGCCAGGAGGAGACATGCGCCCGTCCACGCCCACCGAGGAATTCCGTGCCGCCCGCGACACCCTGCTGCGGCACCGTACGGACTACGACGCCGCGCGTGCCGCCTTCGAGTGGCCCCGGCCCGAGCGGTTCAACTGGGCGCTGGACTGGTTCGACCCGATCGCCGAGGGCAACGACCGTTTGGCGCTGCACATCGTCGAGGAGAACGGCACGGAGCGCCGACTGACGTTCGATCAGATGCGCACCCGTTCCAACCGCGTCGCCAACTGGCTGCGCGGGTGCGGCGTAGGGCCTGGTGATCGCGTCATCCTGATGCTGGGCAACCAGGCCGAGCTGTGGGAGACCCTGCTCGCCCTCATGAAGCTGCGCGCCGTCGTCATCCCCGCCACCCCGCAGCTGGGCCCGCACGACCTGACCGACCGGGTGCGGCGGGCGAGGCCCGCCATGTGGTCGTCCGCGCGGCGGACACCGGCAAGTTCGCGGAGGTGAAGGGCGACTACACGCGCATCGCCGTGGGCAGCGGCGGCACACCCGAGGCGGGCTGGCTCGCCTACGAGGATGCCCACAAGGCGCCCGAGGCATTCGACCCCCAGGGCGTGACCAGGGCCGATGACACGCTGCTGCTCTACTTCACCTCCGGTACGACGGCCCTGCCCAAGCTGGTCGAGCACACCCATGTCTCGTACCCGGTGGGGCACCTGGCGACGATGTACTGGATCGGGCTCCGGCCCGGCGATGTGCACCTGAACATTTCCTCGCCCGGCTGGGCCAAGCACGCCTGGTCCAACTTCTTCGCGCCCTGGAACGCCGAGGCGACGATCTTCATCCACAACTACGCGCGCTTCGACGCGGTCCGGCTGATGACCGAGATGGACCGCGCGGGCGTCACCAGCTTCTGCGCCCCGCCCACGGTGTGGCGCATGCTCATCCAGGCCGACCTGAGCCGCCTTCAGACGGTGCCCCGCGAGGTCGTCGCCGCGGGCGAGCCGCTGAACCCGGAGGTCATCGAGCATGTGCGCCGGGTCTGGGGCACCACCATCCGGGACGGGTTCGGCCAGACCGAGACCGCCGTCCAGGTCGCCAACACCCCGGGCCAGCCCCTCAAGCCCGGTTCCATGGGCCGCCCGACCCCCGGCTACGACGTCGTCCTCCTCGACCCCGTGACGGGCCGGCCCGGCGCGGAAGGGGAGATCAGCCTCGACCTGTCCCGTCACCCGGTCGGACTCATGACCGGCTACCGGGGGGACGAGGCCCGTACGACGTCGGCCATGGCCGACGGCTACTACCGCACAGGGGACATCGGCGCGCGCGACGAGGAGGGCTACCTCACCTATGTGGGGCGCTCCGATGACGTCTTCAAAGCGAGCGACTACAAGATCTCGCCCTTCGAGCTGGAAAGCGTGCTGCTGGAGCACGAGGCGGTGGCCGAGGCGGCGGTCGTCCCGTCACCCGATCCGGTACGGCTGGCCGTCCCCAAGGCGTATGTCGTCCTGGCGGAGGGCTGGACGGGGAGTGACGAGACGGCACGGCAGCTGTTCGCCCACTCCCGCGAGCGGCTGGCGCCCTACAAGCGGGTGCGCGTCCTGGAGTTCGCCGACCTGCCCAAGACGATCTCCGGCAAGATCCGCCGGGTCGAGCTGCGGGCCCATGCGGCGGGGGAGACGGGGTCGGGCGCTCCCGGGGTGGAGTACCGGGACTAGCGCGTGTCAGGCCATCTGCGGTCCCCCCGCCCCCGCTACCTCGGCGTACGGATCAGCTGGTCCGCCGGGTCGTTCACGGCCTTCGGGGTGCCCGTCAGGTCGAGGACGAACAGGGGGAGGGCCAGCTCGTCCGCGCGGTAGCGGGCGTCGCGCGCGTACCCCGCCAGGCAGAAGGAGACCGCGACGGCGGAGTCGTTGAGACCGTTCAGCCACAGCGTTTCGATGTCCCGCAGCGGGGTGGGGGAGGTCGTCGGATCGACGTGGGCGACGATTCCGGGTCCGCGCAGGTCGATTCCGGAGGCGGGGGTCCGCTCGGCCACCCGGATCTCCGCGAACCCCAGCCAGCGCAGGTACTGGGCCGCGGCCGTCTTCGCGTCCTGAGCGGTACGGATGGTGACGGGCCGGAACGCGGGGCGCGGGATGGGGGTTTGGGCCGGTGCGGGGGTGGGTGCGGGCGGGGGTGTCGGGGCCGGGCGGGAGGCCGGGGACGACGGTGCGGGCGGGTGGATGGGGACCCGCAGGACCGTTCCGCAGTCGCAGCTCAGTTCGGGCTGCGGCCACTCTTCCACGTTGCCGCAGGCCGGGCAGCGCGCCGAGACCCAGGAACCGGCCCATGTCCGGTGCCGGACCTGTACCGGCGTACTGGAGCCCATCACCGGCAGGGCGACCGGCGCGCCGCAGCCGCAGGGGTAGACCGGCGCTGTGTAGCGGTGTTCACGACGGCAGACGGGACAGCGCACTTGCACACTCTCAGCCATCGCTGCGGCTCCTGGCACGGTTCAACGGACGGTCATGTTCCCCCCAATCGTCCCCGATCCAGGGCCTTTTACGAAGGGCGTACGGCGGACGGGTTGACGAGGTTGACAGAGACCGCGGCGGGCGTGCGGTGGGGCGGGCATGGGTGTGCCCCCGTGCGGGGCCGGCCACCCCTCATCTTGGGCCGGATCCGCACGGGGGCTCGCGGCGGGCGACCTCCCAATCGGCCCGCGCGCGGTCTTTGGCGGGGGCCGCGTACCCCGCGCCGGGTCAGGACAAGGGGACCGCGGCCGTCGGCGCGTCCGCCGCCGACCTCGCCAGGTCTTCGAACTCGTTCACCGAGGCGATATCGGTACCGCTCATCGCGATGTCGGTGACGCGTTCGAGGATCGCCTCCACCACCACAGGCACCCGGAATTCCGCGGCGAGCTTCTTCGCCTCCTCGAAAGCGGGCAGCAGTTCCCCGGGGCGGCGTACGCGGAGCGCCTTGCAGCCGAGGCCCTCGACGACCTTGACGTGGTCCACGCCGTAGGCACCCAGCTCGGGGGCGTTGATGTTGTCGAACTCCAGGTTGACCTGGAAATCCATGTCGAAGTTCCGCTGTGCTTGGCGGATGAGGCCGAGGTAGGAGTTGTTGACCAGCACGTGCACGTACGGGATGCGGTGCTGGGCGCCGACCGCCAGTTCCTCGATCATGAACTGGAAGTCGTAGTCGCCCGAGAGGGCCACCACGTTCGCGGACGGATCGGCCTTGGCGACGCCGAGTGCGGCGGGCACGGTCCAGCCGAGTGGTCCGGCCTGGCCGCAGTTGATCCAGTGGTGCGGGCGGTAGACGTGCAGGAACTGGGCGCCCGCGATCTGGGAGAGGCCGATCGTGGAGACGTAGCGGGTCTCGGGGCCGAAGGCCCGGTTCATCTCCTCGTAGACGCGCTGCGGTTTGAGGGGCACGTTGTCGAAGTGCGTACGGCGTTGGAGCGTTGCCTTGCGCTCCCGGACGGCGGCGGCCCAGGCCGAGCGGTCCGGGAGACGGCCCGCGGCGGCGCGTTCGCGGGCGGCCTCGACGAAGAGCGTGAGGGCGGGGTGCGCGTCCGAGACGATGCTGTAGTCGGGGGCGAAGATCTTGCCGATCTGGGTCGGGTCGATGTCCACGTGCACGAACGTGCGGCCCTCGGTGTACTTCTGGAGGGCTCCGGTGTGCCGGTTGGCCCAGCGGTTGCCGATGCCGAGGACGAAGTCGGACTCCAGGAAGGTGGCGTTCCCGTAGCGGTGCGAGGTCTGGAGGCCGACCATGCCCGCGTGCAGCGGGTGGTCGTCGCCGATCGCGCCCCAGCCCATCAGGGTCGGGACGACGGGGACGCCCATCAGCTCCGCGAATTCCACCAGCAGCGCGGACGCGCCGGCGGTGAGGACGCCGCCGCCCGCGACGAGCAGCGGGCGCTCGGCGGCGGCCAGCATGTCCAGGGCCTTGTCCACCTGGCGGCGGGTGGCGGCGGGCTTGTGCGGGACCAGCGGCTCATAGGTGTCGGGGTCGAACTCGATCTCCGTCACCTGCACATCGAGCGGCAGGTCGATGAGGACCGGGCCCGGCCGGCCGGAGCGCATCAGATGGAACGCCTCCTGGAAGACGCCGGGGACCTGGGCCGCCTCCAGAACGGTGGTGGCCTTCTTGGTGACCGGGGCGGCGATGGAGGCGATGTCGACGGCCTGGAAGTCCTCTTTGTGGATCACGGAGGTCGGCGCCTGGCCGGTCACGCACAGGATCGGTATCGAGTCGCCGATGGCCGAGTACAG
The DNA here is from genome assembly GCF_039532135.1 of Streptomyces axinellae. Classification (NCBI taxonomy): domain Bacteria; kingdom Bacillati; phylum Actinomycetota; class Actinomycetes; order Kitasatosporales; family Streptomycetaceae; genus Streptomyces; species Streptomyces axinellae. The sequence goes on along the minus strand of NZ_BAAARJ010000016.1, from coordinate 180,077 downwards.
CCCGGTGATCATGTCGGTGCCCGCCGGGCCCGAGGTGCCGACGCACACGCCGATGTTGCCGGGCGCGGTGCGGGTGTAGCCCTCGGCCATGTGTGAGGCGCCCTCGACGTGCCGGGCGAGTGTGTGCTCGATGCCGCCCGCCGCGCGCAGTGCCGCGTAGAACGGGTTGATCGCCGCGCCGGGCACGCCGAACGCCGTGTCCACGCCCTCGCGTTTGAGGATCTCGACTGCCGCACGGGCAGCGGTCATACGTGCCATCGCACTCTCCTGGTTCGGTGCAGGTGCCTGGTTCGGTGCAGGGGGAGCCGGACGGCGGCGTCCGGGCGCGACAGGACAGTGTCGAACGCCGCCATCCGGGTCAGGGGCCGGCCCTCAGCCGCCGTCGGGGCTCTGGCCCGACAGCCGCTGGACGCCGCGCACCAGCGCGGAGTGGTCGAGGCCGCCGTCGCCCTGCTGGCGCAGCGCGGCGACGAGTTGGGCGACCAGCCCGCCCGCGGGCACGGCCGCGCCGACGGCGCGGGCCGCGTCGGTGACGATGCCCATGTCCTTGTGGTGCAGGTCGATTGTGAAGCCGGGCCGGTAGCTGCCCGCGAGGATGCTCTCCTTCTTCCGGGTGAGCACCGTCGAGCCGGCGAGGCCGCCGTTGAGCACGTCGAGCGCTGCCGTCAGGTCCACACCGGACTTCTCCAGGAAGACCACGGCCTCGGCGACGGCCTGGATGTTGACGGCGACGATGAGCTGGTTGGCGGCCTTCACGGTCTGCCCCGAGCCGGCCGGTCCGCACCGCACGATCGTCTTGCCCAGCGCCTCGAAGACGGGCTTCGCCGCCTCGAAGGTCTCCTGCTCGCCGCCCACCATGATGGACAGCGCCGCCTCGATCGCCCCGGCCTCGCCGCCGGAGACCGGCGCGTCAAGTGCCTTGATCCCCTTGGCTCGTGCGGCCTCGGCCACCTCGATGGAGGTCTGCGGGGTGATCGAGGACATGTCGATGAGCGTGCCGCCCTCGGGGAGGTTGTCCAGGACGCCGCCCTCGCCGAGGACGACTTCGGCCACCTCCGGGGAGGCCGGGACCATCGTGATGACGACGTGTGCTTCCCTGACCGCTTCGGCGACCGAGGACGCGCCCTTGCCGCCGTCCTTCACGAACGCCTCGGTCTTCTCCGCCTGCCGGGTGTACGCCGTGACGTCGTAGCCGGCCTTCAGCAGGTTGCGTGCCATGGGCGCGCCCATGATGCCGAGGCCGATGAAGGCGATACGGGTGGTGTCGGGGGTGTGAGCCATGACTGCCTTCCATGCGGGGTGTCGCTGTCGCCCTCCGTCGGGCGCCGGATCATGTGGCCGGCTACTTGTCCAGCCAGGCGAACGAGGCCGCGCTGCCCTGCTCGCCGGGCTTGTACTCCAGCCCGATGACGCCCTCGTAACCGGCCTTGTCCAGCCGGGCGAAGAGGTCGTCGAAGCGGAGGCCGCCCGTGCCGGGGGCCCCGCGTCCGGGGTTGTCGGCGATCTGTACGTGCGCCGTCCTCGCAGCGTAGGTGTCGATGGCGGAGGGCAGGTCCGCGCCGTTCATGGACAGGTGGTACAGGTCCATGAGGAAGCGTGCGTTGTCCAGGCCGGTCGCCGCGTTCACCGCGTCGATCACCTCGATGGCGCGGGGCGCGCTCACCAGCGGGCACTGGGGCGACTCGGGCGCGTTGAGCGCCTCGATGAGCAGCACGGCCTCGGCACGCGCGGCCGCGTGGGCTGCCAGCTGGAGGTTCTCCAGCGCGAGCGCGTCCTGTTCCTGGGGGGTTGCGCCGGGTACGCGGTTGCCGTACAGGGCGTTGAGCGCGCGGCAGCCCACGGAACGGGCGAAGTCCGCGGCGACGTTCACGTTCGCGCGGAACTTCTCCGACTCCTGGCCCGGGACGGACAGTGCGCCCCGGTCGGGGCCCGGCAGCCGGCCCGCGTAGAAGTTCAGGCCGGTGAGCTGAACCCCGGCGTAGTCCAACGCGCGGCGCAGCGCGTCGAGTTCGGCCCGGTCGGGCACGGGGGATTCGATCCAGGGCCACCACAGTTCGATCTTGTCGAAACCGGCCGCGGAGACGGCGGCGGGGCGTTCCAGCAGGGGCAGCTCGGTGAAGAGGATCGAGGCGTTGACGGTGAACCGGTGCGGGGAGGTCACGGCGACCGCACTTCCTTCCGTGAGTCCGGGTTCTTTTCGATTCTTCCGTAATGTGGAATATAGATTCTGCGTACTGGAAGAGTGCTCTTGGGGAGGGGAGGCTGTCAAGGGCTGCTGTACGACCGGGGGCGGTGTCGTGTGACCGGACGCGAGCGCGGGTCCGCTTCCGTGCGATCCGACAGGGGGTGGGGCGGGCCGGGGGCGCGGAGAGGTGGCGCGCGCTGCGGGTGCCCCGAGCGCCCCCCCAAGGCTTCAGTGCGACATCTCCTGGGGGCTTGCGGACATCGGAGAGGCCGGCGCGCCCGGTGCGCGCGTCCGGAAGGGGGGTACGCGGGGTGGCGTGGCTGCCGCGTGCTGCGAACCGGCCGCCGTTCCTTCCGGTCTGTCCGGTCTATTTGTGCGCCCCTTCGCCGGGCGGGGCAGCCGCCGCGGACGGCACCGTGATCGCTCTTCGGGCGCCGGGCCGCTCGGCCCCGAACCGGCAACTGCCGCGTACCCTGGGTTGATTGCGCGGGATTCGTGCCGAAAGTACGCGCTGGTGTGGCGCCTTGCCGGACGGCTCGGACCCGAGCATATTCTCCGAGTGTCTGTACCCGAATGTCGCGCCGGTGCCACACTGATGTGACCGCTCGGTCACCCTTGGGAGTCGTCATGCCCGCCATCGTTGAGCCGTCAGGTGAGTTCTCGCAGTCAGGACCCACGGCGCTGCGGATCATTCTGGGCGTCAAGCTGCGCAGGCTGCGTCAGGAGCGGGAGATCACCCGCGAGGATGCCGGGCGCGCCATCCGTGGCTCCCACGCGAAGATCACCAGGCTGGAGCGCGGACAGGTCGGCGCCAAGGAGCGCGACCTCGCCGATTTGCTGACGCTCTATCATGTGCTCGATCCGGATGCCCGCGCCGAGTTCTTCGCGATGGCGCGGCAGGCCAACTCCCCGGGCTGGTGGCACCAGTTCTCGGATGTGCTGGAGGACTGGTTCGAGCTGCACCTCGGCCTGGAGGACGCGGCGTCGATGATCAGGACCTACGAGGTCCAGTTCCTGCCGGGCCTGCTCCAGACCGAGGCGTACGCCTACGCCGTGAGCCGCCTGGGCTACCCCAACACCGAGACGCGCAGCATCGCCCGCATGGTGGCGCTGAGGCTGGCCCGGCAGCGCGTGCTGAGCAGGCCGAACCCGCCGCATCTGTGGGCGGTGGTGGACGAGGCCGTCATGCGGCGCCCCTTCGGCGGGCCCGATGTGATGCGGGAGCAACTGGAGTATCTCCTCAAGATGACCGAGCTGCCGCATGTGACGCTCCAGGTCGCGCCGTTCCACGTGACCGCCGCCGCGGCGGGCTCGCCGGTCACGATCTTGCGGTTCAGCGACCCCGACCTGCCGGACAAGGTCTACCTGGAGCATCTGACCAGCGCCGTCTACCTCGACAAGCAGGCGGAGATCGACCAGTACACCCTGATCATGGACCGGCTGAGCACCGAGGCGCTTCAGCCGGTCGAGAGCGCCGAGTTCATCCGGGGGCTGGTGGACGAGCTGCGCTGAGCGCGGCGGGGGCGTGCCCGCCGGGCCGGAGTCCACGGGTGAGCCAGCTTCGGAGCGTGGCCCGGCGGGCGCTGCCGGGCCGGCACGGGACGGGGGCGCCGGGTCGGAGCCGGGTGGTGGGGTGAGGCGCCTGGCCCGAGTGGCGGGAGGGGGCTGACCCTCCGTGCCAGTCGCGTCCCGTCGATAACCTTGGCCCATGACGCGACTGCGAGTGGAGTTCACGACCGAACCGTTCGACCTGGACGAGGCGCCGGCGCACGCGGTCGCGGCCCGGGAGGTCGTCCGGGCGAGGGCCCTTGACGCCGTCGATGTCGGCCCGTTCGGCAACACCGCCGAGGGTTCGGCCGACGAGGTGCTCGCCGCGATCTCCGCCCTGCTGCACACCTCGCTGGAGGCCGGGGCCACCCGGGTATCCTTGCAGGTCAACGTGATCGGGGAGGGCGAGGGCTGATGGGCGACGGCGCGGGCGGCGCGGGGCATCCGTTCGTCGTGGCGGTCAAGCCGCTGGTGGACGCGATGGGCGGCGAGATGGTCCCGCCGCAGCAGGCGAGCGGGGACGATGTCGTACTCGCCTGGGAGGGCGAGAACGTGATCGCCGTACGGCTGCCGCACCTTTCCGACTCGCTCGGCCACATACTCGCCGAACTGGAGCGGCGGCACGGGGTGCCGCTCGCCGAGCTGGATCGCAAGGCCAAGCAGTCGGTGGTCCGTACGCTGGAGGCCCGGGGCGCGTTCTCCGTCCGTCACGGGGTCGAGACGGTGGCCGGAGCTCTGGGCGTCAGCCGCTTCACCGTCTACAACTACCTGAATCGCGCCGGCGGCTCCCCGGACTGAGCCCGGCCCGGGGCCGTCCGCCCCGGCTTCCCGGCCTCTGCGCCGCTCCTGCGCAGGGCGGGGAGAGCGCAGCTCTGGACAGGATCGCTCACGGCTGTTGCCGGGGTCTCTCCGCCGTCTGGACTACTTCGGCGGGCCTGGACACTGCTCAGGCCGTCTGTCAGCCCCAGTACGGGGGAATGTCAGCAGGCACCGGACGTAGATACTGGAACGGTCTTTGGCATAGCCCCCGGAGTAGGCGTCTTGGCCCAGTTCCAGTCGCACGTGGTAGTGATCCAGAGCATCCGCCAGCCGACCGTGGTCCACGCAGACCTGACGTAGCTCCGACTCCAACCAGGAGTAGGCGCCTGCTGCATCCGAGTAGGTACCTTGATGCATCTGCCGAGGCTTGCGGAACCAATCGCTGAGCGTGAGAGGGCGAACAGCGACGTTGATGTTCTTCGCCTCGCTGTAGTCGGGATAGCGGCCTGTGTATGCGAACGCATGCCAGTGCAGGGACAAAACCGCATCCGAGATCAACTGACCGGGAAGTGATGAACTGCCCCGTCAGCCCCAGGTGTGGCGCCACTTCGTCTGATGTGAAGAGCCCGTCCGTGCGCCTCGGGGGCTGACGCACGGACGGGCCGTTCGGGGTGCGGATCTCCGATACGGTCGGCCGTATGGAGCCGCCTTTCGTTGATCCTGACTCTGACGCGCTGGCGTGCGGCATCTGCCCGGCGAAGCGTTTTCCGCGTAGCGGGTTCGTGGTCTATGACCGCCCCACCAGGGAAGCGCCGTTCAACCCTGCCGATGGATTCCGGTACGATACGGAAGGAACTCCGGTCTGCGTCCATCCGCACAAGGTTGGACTGGCGCCGGACAGAATTGCCCCACCGCCTGAGTCCGTAGAGCCAGAGGTCAGGCAGCCGCGCCGTAGGAAATGGCCACCTTTTTTCCGCGCTCGCTGACGCCAATCCCCTCGTACAGCACGTCGAGGACTTTGCGGCGCCGCTCCGTTTCCTCCGCACCGATCCAGAAGCGCGGATTTACGTCCTCGCCGTACGCGAGTTGATAGACCTCGTGCGTGTAGTCGCCGTGGTCCCAGGCACTGTTCCGGTGCTCCAGGTCTGTCATGTGCACGAACTGGATGCCGTGACGCTGCATCATGCGCGTCAGAAGCGAGAACTGCGCCATCATGGCGTGCGTCATGGTGTCTACCGGCACCGGCATGGGCAGTTCGGCCGCAGATTCGTTGCCGTCCGTGATGTCCCACACCGCGGACTTGATCGCCATGGCTCGGACTGCTTCTTTGAACAGCCCAGGTGCGTCCGCTTCGGCGTCGTACGTCGTGACGAGCGGGTACCCGTAGAAGTCGTCCCAGTCGGATGTGTACTGCGAGACTGCCGCCTCAAGGCGCCCGATTTCCGGGTCGCTCATCAGCGCCGCGTGGATCTCTCGTGCTCGCACGGCTACCTCTGTAGGCGCCGGGCGGCTCATGGTTTCTGTCACGTCCTGCACTCTCCTTTTTCGGTGGTGCATTCTGCTACCCGTACGGCTATCGATCACCGTCTGCCGATAGCCGTACGGGCCTTCCTCCCACCGGAGATGTTGGGATCACCCAGCGGGAGAGCTTGGTGCCCGCCCCCGTCGTTGGGAATGGGTCAGGAGGAGAACCATTCGATCGGCAGGGGCGGAGTCATTTCACTGTGCGGACGATTACCGACGCGGCGGCGCTGGTGTAGCCGTGACGGGCAGTCAGGTGCCGTTGGTACAGCTCCCGGAGCGCGGCCAGGTGCTCACCTTCACCCTCTCGGCTGATCAGGGATGGGTACCGCGTGCAGTCGTCGCAGTGACTTGTCGTGCGTATCGGCAGAACACCCATCACGCGCTCTCTGTGGGGTAGATCAGCGAGCCGCATTGTGCGCAGTGCCTGCCGTCGTCCTGTTCCTCCAGCGGGCCCAGGTGGTTGCAGACGGGTTCCACCTCGTCTACGGGGTAGCCCCACTCACGTCCCCCCGTGAGGGGCCGCGTGTACGCGGTCTCCACCAAGCGCCCGAGGCGGCCCGGTAGGCGGCGCGAGTCGTAGACCGGCTCTACCGCCATGAGCCGTAGCAGCTCTTCCGATCCGCGTACCCGGACCGTGGTACCGATTTCGATCTCCACCACGGTTACTCCACCGCCCGGCAGCGCTCGCGCACGATCTCCATGGCGGCGGGGTTCGAGAACCCATGTGAGCTGTGCAGATGCTCCCGCCATGTGTCCTGTAGACCCACGGCCAGTGCGTTGCACCGCGTATTGCGGATGGCGTCCGGCGCCTGGCGGCATGTCGAGCAGTGCTCCAGCATGCGCTGTCTCAGGTCTGCGTCCGGGTCGGCGTGGCTCACGGCGGGTACTCCCTCGCATCGTTGCGCTGTGTGGTCAGAGCAACACAATTCCGGCTACGCTGGCTACCGTTGACGGGGCGAGCGTCAACATGGGCAGGTAGGTGTGGGGCATTTGACAGTGCATAGGGGCTGGTCAGAAGTGGGGAAGACGGGTCCGGGCGGCAACAGTTTGACCGGCGCTGAAGTCACGCGGCGGTTCGGGGCAGACGTGCGCAGGGTGCGACTGGCGCGCGGGCTGAAGCAGCATCACCTAGCGGACGGATCCGGCTACAGCATCAGCTACGTGTCCAAGGTCGAGTCGGGCGACAAGGTGCCCAGCGAGCCATTCGCGGAGGCGTGCGACCTGATTCTTGGGACCGTGGACCTTTTTACGGAGGCTCGACGCCGCCTCTTGTCAGGCGAGAACGTGCCCGACTGGTTTGTGCCGTATATGGCCCTGGAGGCGCAGGCGGACAAGATCCTCGACTTTTCCCCGACGTTCCCCATGGGGATGCTCCAGACGGAGGCGTACGGCCGCGCGGTACTTCAAGCGGGCCGGTTGACCGCCCAGGGGGAGAACGTTGAAGCGGTGCTTGCGGCCCGACTTGACCGGCGAAAGCTGCTGGAGAGCAGCACAGCTCCCGATGTGTGGGTAGTTCTCACGGAGAGCTGTCTCCGTACGCCTGTCGGGCCTGCGGCTGTGATGCGCGAACAGCTCGACTACTTGGTAGAGATGGCTGAGCACCCTCGTATCACCATGCAAGTACTGCCGTTCAGCGCGGGCGCGTCTCCCTGCGCGTCGCCATACACCATGCTGCGGGGCGACGGCAAGTGGATGGTGTATGTAGAGTTTCCCTACGGGGGTCGCTCCTATGATGATGAGCCGTTCCTCACGGAATGCGTAGAGCTGTACGACCTGATCAGGGCGCGTGCACTGGGCCCGGAGGCATCCATCGAGTGCATCCGAAACATCAGCAAGGAATACGGAGATGACTGACAGCCAGTGGATCAAATCCAGCTACAGCGGCCCTTCCGGCGGCCAGTGTCTCGAATGGGCACCTGCCGTCGCCGCCACGGGGAGCGTGCCCGTCCGGGACAGCAAGGACGCGAGCCGTGCACCGTTGCGCTTCTCAACGGCTGCGTGGAAAAGCTTCGTTGCCGAGGTGAAGCACTGACGTAATGTCCGGGCCCCGCATGTCACCAGGCATGCGGGGCCTCTCGCTGTCCGCCTACTCGCCCAGGCTCGGAAGAAAGCTCATGACTGGCTGTTCGACCGTTTCCGGGCCCACGGCGCTTGCCTGTAGGAGAAGAGCGAGCGACCTGTCCGGGGAGACGTTAGAGGCTACAACTACCTCAACCGCCCCAACCTCGATGTTTCATGACGGCCCACCGACGGAGTCGGTGGGCCGTTTCGCTTTCGGTGGCTGATGGCGGGCATTCCGAGGGCCCGAGTGTCGCCTCGGGTGGGCGCCGGGTTCCACTGCTCCGGGCTGGGTCCTCTTTTCGTATGGACAGGCGAACCCGCTGGTCAGCCGGGGTTGGGTAGGAGCGCGAGCCGTTCAAGGGCGCCGGTGATCTCGCCGGTCCAGGGCCAGTGGCGGGCGAGGCGGAGGATGCGGCGCCGGCCGGTGGTGACGAGCTGGGCGGCCGCGGAGAACAGGCGGAATCGCAGCCGGCGGGGCTCGAAGAGCCGGGCCTGGCCGGTCAGAGCGAGCATGGGCATCCAGGCCAGCAGGTCGAGCGCGATCTGGACGATCTCCAGCCAGACCTTGTTCTGGGCGGTGTGGTGCAGGGGCAGGTTGCGCAGTCCGGTCGCGCGGGCGGCCCGGATACGGTCCTCGGCCCGGGCTCGCAGGCGATGGCGGAGCTCGAGCTCGGCGATTGGCCGGTGGGGGGCGTTGGTGGCGAAGCAGGTGATCCGCATGCCGTCCGCGTCGGTGATCCTCAACTGGGCACCGGGATGCGGCCGTTCCTTGCGGACGATCAGCCGCATGCCCTTCGGCCAGCCCGTGAGCAGGTCGCCGGTGAGTTCGGCGACCCAGGCGCCGTCGCGGACCTCGCCGTCCGTTTCGATGGCCGGGGTCCAGGCCGATGCCGGGATCTTGAGGACGTGGCTGTGGATGGCCTCGGTGATCACCATGCCGACCGAGTAGGACAGCCAGCGTCCTCGCTTCGCGAGCCAGGCCACGAAGTCGTGGGTGCCGCCGGCGGAGTCCGTGCGGATCAGCGTCTGCCGCCCGCACCAGTACTTCTTCGGCAGCTGGGCCAGGGCGAGCTGGGCGGTGGTGATGTGGTCGGCGGCCGTGTTCGAGCCCGCGTTCCCCGGCCGGAGGAGGGCCGCGACGGGCTCTCCGGTTCCGCCCGGGCCGTGGTCGACGAAGGCCGTCAGCGGGTGATGGCCGTAGGTTTTCTTCCAGGTCGCGGCCGCGTCCTGTTTGTCGGAGTGGGCGATCACCAGGACGCCGTCGAGGTCGACCGTGACCTGTCCGTCGGCGTCCGGGGCATTCTCCCCGGCCAACAACCAGACGCGCTGCCGGACTTCGGACCGTACGGCCCGGAGGGCCTGCAGAGCTTTCTCGCCGGAGGCCGCGAGGGTGTCGATGAGGCGGGAGACGGTCGGGTCGGAGGCGACCGGGCCGAAGAGGGCCGGCTCGCGCCGCAGCATTGCGACGTCTGCGAGGCATTCCCCGCCCAGCGCGACCGCCAGGGCAACGTCCAGCAGGATCTTGCCCGGATCGTGCACCGCCCGAGCCTTCCCCCACGGCGTCAGTGCCGCGGATATCGCGGTGTCCAAGCCGGCCTTGCGGACGGTCTCGACCAGCAGCACGCCCCCGGCCTGCGAGACCACCGCCCGGCCACCGCCCTCGATGCGGACACGCGGGTGCGACCCGACACGCTTCTTCACCTGGAGAGTGCTTCTTCCGTGTAGCCAACAGGCCCCTAGACAAGTCCAATCGTTGCAGGTCAGGAGCACTCTCCGCTTATTTGAACAAGCCTCGGACGCCATACCTCGCGAAAGCTCGAGGCTAATCCTCACTGCCAGTCGGTGCGCTCGCTTCGGTCCAGGACAGGTACGGGGACGTGACGACGCAGGGTGGCCCAGTTGGAGGAGTTGACCAGACCGGCGGCCGAGCGGTCCACAGTACTGGTGGCCATGTTGCCGCTGCCCAGGTCCTTGGCCCTGACATGGAAATTGCCGTTCGCGTCGAGGTCGAGAACGACCTCTATCTGGGGCACTCCTTTGGGGGCGGGCGGGCTGCGTACCCAAGTAATCGCCGTCCCCGGGTTCGGGCAAGACCCTCGGCGCCTACGAGACCGCCCGCCACCTGGAGTCCCGAGGCCGCATGCTGGCCTGGCCCCCACCCTCAACCCGCTCACACATGCGGTCCAGCGATGGCACCAGTACCGCATGAGCGGCCAGACCCACGGCCAGACCCACCCCCGGAAAGCCGCCCGATTTCTTGGAGCAGCACGCAACCGGACGCTCCCCAGCCCCGGCGTGCTCAACTCTTCAGCGCTTGCGTCTTTTAGCCGGGGCACCCGGCTGTGGATGCTTGCGTCTTTTAGCCGGGGAACCCGGCTGTGGCCAGGCGGCAGCCGGCCGGGCGGCAGCTGTCACCGGTCCGGCCGCAGGCAGACCAGCACCAGCACCAGCACCAGCACCCGGCGTCATACGGGCGACCACCGCGCTATGCACCGCCGCCGCCTCCACTGATGCCCGGGCCCCGGACCTCAGATCCCGTGCCCGCTCCACTCCCGGAGCGATATGGAAGCCGCGCTTCTCCCCCCGGGGCTGGAGGGGGATTTGCGCATCCTTCAGCACCCGCACCTCCGCATCACTCGCCCTGCCACTCGGTTGGAGGAGATCATGCAGGCGCCGCCGGGCCTTGATCTCCCACTCCGGCGCACCATTTCTCACGGCTGCGGGGAGGGTGCCGAGTCGGATGAGAGCGGGATAGCCCTCCTCACGCGGGAGGCCGTAGAGCCGTGCGATCCCCATCGCCGAGTCGACAGCGGACACGGCCCGCGCATTCTCACTCTCACGCTCCACTCCCCGATCGATACGGAAACCGCCCCCCTCCCTTCGGAGCTGCAGGGGGATTTGCGCATCCCGCAGCACCCGCATCTCCGCATCACTCGCCCTGCAACTCGGTTGGAGGAGATCACGCAGGCGCTTCCGGGCCGTGTTCTCCCACTCCGGCGCGCCTTTTCTAGCGGCTGCGGGGAGGGTGCCGGGCGGGATGAGAGCGGGATAGCCCTCCTCACGCGGGAGGCCGTAGAGCCGTGCGATCCCCATCGCCGAGTCGACAGCGGACACGGCCCGCGCATTCTCACTCTCACGCTCCACCCCCGGATCGATACGGAAACCGCGCCCCTCCCCCCGGGACTGGAGGGGGATTTGCGCCTCCTGCAGCATCCGTACTTCCGCGGGCTTCGCCCTGTGCGCCGGGTTGAGGAGGTGATGCAGGCGCTTCCGGGCCGTGTTCTCCCACTCCGGCGCGCCTTTTCTAGCGGCTGCGGGGAGGGTGCCGGGCGGGATGAGAGCGGGATAGCCCTCCTCACGCGGGAGGCCGTAGAGCCGTGCGATCCCCATCGCCGAGTCAACACCGGACACGGCCCACGCATTCTCACTCTCACGCTCCACTCCCCGATCGATACGGAAACCGCCCCCCTCCCCCCGGGACTGCAGGGGGATTTGCGCATCCCGCAGCACCCGCACCTCCGCATCACTCGCCCTGTGCGCCGTGTTGTGGAGATCATGCAGGCGCTGCCGGGCTTTGTTCTCCCACTCCGGCGCGCCTTTTCTTCTAAACGCGGGGAGAGTGCCGGGCGGGATGAGAGCGGGACGACCCTCCTCACCCGAGAGGCCGTACAGCCGCGCGATCCCCATCTCCGAGGGCACGGCCCGCGCATTCTCACTCTCGCGCTCCACCCCCGGATCGATATGGAAGCCGCCCCCCTCCCCCCGGGGCTGCAGGGGGATTTGCGCATCCTCCAGCACCCGCACCTCCGCATCACTCGCCCTGTTCCTCGGGGTGAGGAGGCTGTGCAGGCGGTGCCGGGCTTTGTTCTCCCACTCCGGCGCGCCTTTTCTTCTAAACGCGGGGAGGGTGCCGGGCGGGATGAGAGCGGGACGACCCTCCTCACGCGGGAGACCGTACAGCCGTGCAATTCCCATCGCCGAATCGACAGCGGACTCGGCCCGCGCATTCTCACTCTCGCGCTCCACCCCCGGATCGATATGGAAGCCGCCCCCCTCCCCCCGGGGCTGCAGGGGGATTTGCGCATCCTCCAGCACCCGCGCCTCCGCGGGCTTCGCCCTGCAACTCGGTTTCAGGAGGTCGTGCAGGCGGTGCCGGGCTTTGTTCTCCCACTCCGGCGCGCCTTGTCTTCTACGCGTGGGAAGGGTGCCGGGTCGGATGAGAGTGGGATAGCCCTCCTCACCCGAGAGGCCGTACAGCCGCGCGATCCCCATCTCCGAGGGCACGGCCTCGGAAGGCACGACATACGTGGTCTGGTCCATGTGATCCTCTGCAACAACCCGGCACCGGCAGTCCATTTACCACCACAACCACGTACCCCACCGCCCCGAGGGTTCACCAGGCAGGAAGAGCGGCACGAGAACCCGGCCGGCCGGAGAGCGCCTGCCGCCCTGCGGCATCTGAAACCGCCCCGGGGCGACCAGCGGCGAGGAACTGGCCGCGGCTTCGCCCGGGAGAGCCCGCCCAGAGGCATGGCCCGGCGGGCGGGCTGCGTACCCAAGTAATCGCCGTCCCCGGGTTCGGGCAAGACCCTCGGCGCCTACGAGACCGCCCGCCACCTGGAGCCCCGAGGCCGCATGCTGGCCTGGCCCCCACCCTCAACCCGCTCACACATGCGGTCCAGGGCATGGGTGATGACGTCGGTCCAGGGCCAGTGCTCCGCGAGGCGGAGGTAGCGGCGGCGGTCGGTGGTGACGAGTTGGGCGGCGGTGGAGAACAGCCGAAGCCGCAGGCGGCGGGGCTCCCAGAGCCGGGCGGCGCCGGTCAGTGCGAGCAGGGGCATCCAGGCGAGCAGGTCGAGAGCGATCTGGACGATCTCCAGCCATATCCGGTTCTGCGCGGTGTCGTGGAGGGGGAGATTGCGCAGTCCGGTGGCGCGGGCGGCGCGGATGCGGTCCTCGGCCGCTGGCGGTGGCGCAGTTCGAGGGCGGCGATCGCCTCGTCGGCCAACTGCCGGACGCGTTCGCGTACTTCGGCGCGGGCGGTGCGCAGCGCGGCCAGGACCCGCTGTCCGCCCGACGCCAGCTTGCTGATCAGACGGGAAACGGTCGGGTCGGAGGCCACCGGCCCGAACAAGGCACGCTCGGCCCGCAGCAGGCCCACATCGGCCAGGCAGTCCCCGCCCAGCGCCACCGCGAGCGCCACATCCAGCAGGACCTTGCCCGGATCATGCACCGCACGCCGCTTGCGCCACGGCGCGAGCGCAGCGGATATCGTCTGATCAAGGCCAGTCTTTCGGACCGTCTCGACCAGCAGCAGGGACCCGGCCCGGGAGACCACCCCGCGGCCGCCGACCTCGACACGGACATGCGGGTACGACCCGATACTCTTCTTCACCTGGGAAGTACCTCCGACGGTGACGGGAACAAGGACCTCAGCAATCCTCGTTCTTGCTGGTCAGCGGCACTTTCTGCTTTCCTGCCCGCCTGCCGGACAGCCCGCTTCATGAAAGCGCGAGGCCAACGTGTCCTCGGACTGCTCCGGTCACGGGGCCGGTTGGGCTCCGGTTCTCACTTCGTCGGCGCCGGCGCCGGCGCCTGCGCGGCCGGACTGTCTCGCTCTCGGCCGGTCCGTCTGCCCGGTCCGTCGGCCCGGTCCGTCGGCCCGGTCGGTTCACTCGGCCTGTTGACCGGGACTGTCGGGGGATCGCCGCGCCAGGTTCCCATCCCACCCCTCACCCCCGCTTCCGGCTCTCCGGGGGCGGGCTTCATGTTTCCGTATGACGGGATTCGTCTTCCGGGATGTCGAAAGAGATTCAACAAAGTGTTGACGCGATGTTGCCGGAGGACTTAGCTGTTCCCAGCCCGAACAGTCATACGGCCACGGAGGTCCTCGTGATGTCGTGTTCGATGCCAGGTCTCGCCTGGTTCAACTCCGCCGGGGAAGCCGACGCCCGCACCACGCTCCACGAGCTGTGTGCCGCACGGGCGTGGGGGAGCGCACTTCTCGCCCGCCGCCCCTACGAGAGCCCCGAGGAACTGCTCCACGCGAGTGACAAGGCGACAGCCGCGCTCGGTGCCGCCGGTGTGGCCGACGCCATGGCCGGGCACCCGCCCATCGGCCGCCCGAAGCCCGGTGACCTCGCCTCGGCCCGTGAACAGCGGGGCATGGTGGGAGCATCCGAAGAGCTGAAGGCCGACATGCTCGAACTCAACCTGGCCTACCAGGACAGGTTCGGGCACGTGTTCCTCATCTGCGCCACCGGCCTGAGCGCCGGACAGCTGCGGGACGCCGTGCGTCACCGGATCGACAACTCCCCGGAACGGGAACGCGAGATCGTGCGGCAGGAGCTGGCGAAGATCAACCGGCTCCGGCTCACACGCCTCATGGAGAAAGGGGACCCCACGGCATGAGCAGCGAGCACAGCACCTCGGTGTCCACGCACATCCTGGACACCAGTCTCGGCCGCCCGGCCGCCGGGGTCGGTGTCCGGCTGTCCGTACGCCAGGGCGGAAAGCGGGCCGCATGGGCCGCGCACGGCGCGTCGTACACCGACGCCGACGGGCGCTGCAAGGACCTTCCGGCCTTGCCGGAAGGCACCGCCCACGTACAGCTCTTGTTCGAGACGGAGCCGTACTTCGAAGAACAACGCGGCCTGAATCAGCACGGCCCGGCTCACTACCGCGTGAACCGGGAAAGCCCGGACCTGGAAAATTCCGGTCAGGGCACTCCGGACAAGAACACTCCGAATCCGCGCAGCCGGCGCGAAGCCGCGGAACAGCAGGACGCCCCCCGCGTAAGGGACAGCGCACCCGGCAGCTTCTTTCCCGAGGTCACCATCGTCTTCGCGGTGAACCCGGGCGAGCACTACCACGTGCCGCTGCTGCTCAACCCGTTCGGCTACTCCGTGTACCGAGGGAGCTGACAACCATGCCCACGATTCTCGGCCAGAACCAGTACGGCAAAGCGGAGAACCGCGTCGTCAAAGTCACGCGGGAGGGCGGCACCCACCATCTCAAGGACCTCAATGTGTCCGTCGCGCTCAGCGGTGATCTGGACGAGGTCCACTCTTCGGGCTCCAACGCCCATGTCCTGCCGACCGACACCACCAAGAACACCGTCTTCGCCTTCGCGAAACAGCACGGCATCGAGTCGGCCGAGGCTTTCGGCATTCTGCTCGCCCGGCACTTCGTCGACAGCTGCGACCCCATCACCACGGCGCGCATCCGCGTCGAGGAATACTCCTGGGAGCGCATCGAGACTTCCGGAGCCAATTCCAGCGGGGCCGAGTCCGCCGCTTCCCAGTCCGCCGACGTGGACGAAAGTGAGCACTCCTTCGTCCGCAAAGGGCAGGAGACGCGCACGGCGCAGATCACCTACGACGGGGAAAGCGTCGAGGTCCTCTCGGGCCTGAAGGACCTGACCGTGCTGAATTCCACCCACTCGGAGTTCTGGGGTTATATCAAGGACCAGTACACGACGCTCCAGGAGGACTACGACCGTATCCTCGCCACCGACGTGGCCTCCGTCTGGCGGCACGACTGGACCGGCGCGGCGGGGGAGCGGGAGCCCGACTGGGAGCACTCCTACGCCCGGGCGAAGCGGCACATGCTGCACGCCTTCGCGGAGACCTATTCGTACTCTCTCCAGCAGACGCTGTACCAAATGGGCTCCCGCGTCATCGACAACCTGCCCGGGATAGCCGAAATCCGGTTCTCCATGCCGAACAAGCACCACTTCAAGGTGGACCTCTCACCGTTCGGGCTGAAGAACGAGGCCGCGGACGGGGCCGTCTATTACGCCGCGGACCGGCCCTACGGGCTGATCGAGGCGACGGTGCTCCGCGACGGGGCGACCCCCCGCATACCGCTGGACCTGACCAACCTCTGAATCCCCGTCCCTACCCCTCTTTTTTCCTCAAAGGGCCCTTCCCTCCTTTCAAGGTCCCCTTCCTCCGGTGTCCGGGAACGCCGGACGCCGGAGGAGAGCGGCCCGCCGGAAACGTGCCGGAACGCATAGCCGGATCGCCCAGCAGGACCGCGTACGGAAGAGGCGCGGTCTCAAGACCCCCCGCAGCGAGGAACACCATGGCGGATCCCCTGAAATCCGAACGCACGATCATCGAGAACTGTGCCATCGCGACCGTCGACGCGAACGACACCGAATACGCCTCGGGTCATCTGGTCGTCAACGGCAACCGGATCGAATCCCTCGGTCCGGGCCCGGCACCCGAAGGGCTGGAGAATGTCGCACGCCGTATCGACGGCACGGGACAGCTGCTGACCCCGGGGCTCATCAACACCCACCACCACTTCTACCAGTGGCTCACCCGGGGCCTCGCCACGGACGCCAACCTCTTCGACTGGCTTGTGGCCCTCTATCCCATATGGGCGCGGATCGATGAGGAGATGGTCCACGCGGCGGCCCGCGGCTCCCTCGGGATGATGGCGCGCGGCGGTGTCACCACCGCGGCCGACCACCACTATGTCTTCCCCCGGGGCGGCGGCGACCTGCTCGGAGCCGAGGTGCGCGCCGCCGCCGAACTGGGCGTGCGCTTCACCGCCGCCCGCGGCTCGATGGACCGGGGCGAGTCGGACGGGGGCCTGCCGCCGGACTTCGCCGTCGAGAGCCTCGACGGCGCGCTCGCCGAGACCGAGCGGGCCATAGACAAGTACCACGACGCCTCGTTCGGCTCGATGCTGCACATCGCCGTCGCGCCGTGCTCCCCGTTCTCCGTCTCCACCGAACTGATGCGCCAGGGCGCGGAGCTGGCCCGCCGCAAGGGCGTGCGCCTGCATACGCACGGTTCGGAGACGGCGGAGGAGGAGAAGTTCTGCCACGAGATGTTCGGCATGGGCCCCACCGACTACTTCGAGTCCACGGGCTGGCTGGGCGAGGACGTGTGGATGGCCCACTGCGTCCATATGACCGACTCCGACATCGAGGCGTTCGGCCGGACGAGGACCGGCGTCGCGCACTGCCCCTCCTCCAACGCCCGGCTGGGGGCGGGCATCGCACGGGTGCCCGACATGCTCGCGGCCGGGGTGCCGGTCGGCCTGGGCGTGGACGGTACGGCCTCCAACGAGTCCGGCGAACTGCACACCGAACTGCGCAACGCACTGCTGGTCAACCGCCTCGGCCCGCACAAGGAGAGCGCGCTGGACGTGCGCCGGGCGCTGCGCCTGGGCACCTACGGCGGGGCCCAAGTCCTCGGCCGCGCACCGGAGACGGGCTCGCTGGAGGCGGGCAAGCTCGCGGACGCCGTGCTGTGGAAACTCGACGGGATCGGACACTCCACCATCGCCGACCCGGTGGCCGCGCTCGTCCTGGGCGCCGCGGCTCCGGTCACCCTGTCCCTCGTCAACGGCAAACCGGTCGTGGCGGACGGCCGGCTGCTCGGTGCGGACGAGGACGAGATCGCGCGCGGCGCGCGGGACCAGGCCAGGCGCCTGGCCCGCATCGCGGCGGACGCCGCCTGACGCATTCGCCCACCCCCAGACACCGGCCGGGAGGGACGGCTCCCGGCCGGTTCCACTTCACCTTCCACTTCACCTTCCGGCCCATCTTCCACTTCGCCTTCCGCCTCGCCCTTGCCCGTAGTTCGCTGCATGTCATGTTCCGGACATTGGGCTGGCTGGGCAGCCGCGCACGGACACACCTCCGTGCGCACCGCATCACCTCCCTGAAAGCGCGTGCCGCCCGGCACCGACATCGACAGGAGGACCCAGTGGCCAAGACGCCCAGGTTCACCGCGCAAGGAAAGACGGCGGAAGGCGGCGGGGACGCGCCGGACCCGGACCGGCCCGGCCCCGTCCAGGAGAAGCACCCCGTCGATCAGGGCATGCCGCCGCTGAAACTGCTCGCCACCGGGCTCCAGCACGTGGCCGCCATGTACGCGGGGGTGGTCGCGCCCCCGCTCGTCATCGGTGCCGCCGTGGGGCTCTCGCCGGGCGAGCTCACCTTCCTCACCGGGGCCAGCTTGTTCATGGCCGGGATCGCCACCCTCCTCCAGACCCTCGGCATCTGGAAGATCGGCGCCCGGCTGCCGTTCGTCAACGGCGTCACCTTCGCGACGGTCGCGCCCATGCTCGCGATCAACAAATCCGCGGGCCCCCAGGAGGCGCTGCCCGTCATCTTCGGTGCGACGATCGTCGCCGCCGCGTTCGGCTTTCTCCTGGCCCCCTTCTTCAGCAAGCTCGTCCGCTTCTTCCCGCCCGTCGTCACCGGCAGCGTCATCACCCTCATCGGGGTCTCGCTGATGCCCGTCGCCTTCAACTGGGCGCAGGGCGGCAATGACAAGGACCCGCACTACGGCGGCTTCGCCAACATCGGCATGGCCGGGCTCACCCTGCTGATCGTGCTGCTGCTGCGCCGCTTCACCACCGGCTTCCTCAAGCAGATCGCGGTCCTCATCGGCCTCGCCGTGGGCACGCTGATCGCGGTCCCGGTCGGCATCGCCGACTTCACCGCCGTCGAGGAAGCGGGCGTGGTCGGGTTCCCCGCTCCCTTCCACTTCGGGGCCCCGCAGTTCGCCGTCGCCGCCATCGTGTCGATGTGTGTGGTGATGCTCGTATCGATGACCGAGTCCACGGCGGACATGCTCGCGCTCGGCGAGGTCGTCGGCAGGCCGTCGGGGGAGCGGACCATCGCGGCCGGGCTGCGCGCCGACACCCTGGGCTCGTTCGTCAGCCCCTTCTTCAACGGCTTCCTGTGCAGCGCCTTCGCACAGAACATCGGGCTGGTCGCCATGACTCGCATACGCAGCCGCTTCGTCGTCGCGACCGGCGGCGGCATCCTGGTCGTGATGGGGCTGTGTCCGCTGGCGGCGAGCCTGGTGGCCTCCGTACCCCAGCCCGTGCTCGGCGGCGCCGGCGTCGTGCTGTTCGGCTCCGTCGCGGCCAGCGGTATCCAGACGCTGCTCAAGGCCGACCTCGGCAAGGACAACAACGTACTGATCGTCGGCACGGCGCTGGCCGTCGGCCTCATACCGATCGCCGCGCCCGGCTTCTACCACGCGTTTCCGGAGAGCGCGAAGATCATCCTCGATTCCGGGATCTCCACCGGCTGCGTCACCGCGGTCGTCCTCAACCTGCTCTTCAACCACCTCGGCCGGCGCCGCGACGACGAGATCGTCACCCACCCGATGGAGCCGGGCGAGGGCATCCCCCACCCGCGCTCCCCCGCGTAGCGGGTGCGGCGTCATACGTCATACGCCGTACGTCAAACCTCATGCCTCATGCCTCATGCCTCATGCCTCATGCCTCATGCCGGGGGTCGGCGCTGGAGGTGGAAGGCGACGAGGTGAGCGGCGAGGATGGCGCCGACGGCCAGGCCGAGGCCGAACACGGCGCCGCCCAGCCCGAACAGGGGCGGACTGAAGCCCAGGGCCAGCACCACGAGCGCGCCCGCCGTCAGCAGCGGCAGATGGCCCCGGGAGCCGGTGCCCGCCACCCGGTGCAAGGCGCCCAGGAGCAGCAGCACGAGCGCCACGGGCACGGCCACCGTGAGCCCCGCGCCCTGCTCGGACAGCTGCCCCCGGTGTTCGACGGCGGACAGGGCCGCTTCCAGACCCGCGCCGGTCGCGGCCAGCGCGGCGAACACGAAGTAGTGGCCGTATCCCCACGTCAACGCCGTACCCAGGGTGGCGAACTCCGCGTCGTTCCCCGCGAAGTAGATCCACCACACGCCGAAGACCAGCAGCAGCCCCCCGAGGGCGATCAGTACCACCGTCCCTGTCAGCCCGTGCTCGGTCACCGCCGACTGCACGGCCGCGAGGGAGCCGAGAATCACCTCGCCCAGCACGATGATCGTGAAGAGTCCGTAGCGCTCCGCGATGTGCTCCGGGTGCCAGGGAGTGGCCCTGCCCCCGTACTCGGCCCACGCGGGCACCGCCAGCTCCGCCGCCACCAGCACGAGGAAGGTGACCCACGCCCAGGTGCCGGGCGGCGCCCACAGCCGGGCGATCCAGCCCACCTGCACCACGGCGATACCGGCGGCGTACCGCAGCGCCCCGGCGCGCCCTTCGCGGTGCTCCGTCGCGGCCCGCAGCCACTGCGTGATCATCGCGACGCGCATGATCACGTAACCCACCACGACGAGGGTGAAGTCGCTGTCCACGAACACGGCGCGCACCCCGGCGGCCAGCACCAGCACCCCCGCCATCTGCACCAGGGTCAGCAGCCGGTAGGGCACATCGTCGGTGTCGTAGGCGGAGGCGAACCACGTGAAGTTCATCCAGCCCCACCAGATCGCGAAAAAGACCGCCGCGTACGCGGCCAGACCGGAGCCGATGTGGCCCTCGGCGAGGGCGTGGTGCAGCTGGGCCGCCGCCTGGGAGACGGCGACCACGAACGTCAGGTCGAACAGCAGCTCCAGGGGGGTGGACGCGCGGTGCTCCTCGCCCGGATCGCGTCCGCGCATCACCCGCCGCAACACCCCGGCCCGCTCCGCCGCGACCGGCTCACCGGCCGCCGCACTCCTGTCCGTACCGCTCATCCGCTGCTCCCGCATAGGTGCCGCTGACGTGCCGTGGTCCCCTGCTCGCCGCATGGCCCGGCTCCGGAGAGCTGTGACCGGTCCGGCTCGACCACGCCCCCGCGACCCTAGGCGGACGACCCGGCCGGGGCCGACACCGGGCGTGTGTCGTCACCGGCCGGATGCCGTCACCGCTACCGGCCGGGTGTCGTACGCGCATGTCCCGTGTCCATGTCCCCCGTGTCCATGTCCCGGCCCCGGCCCGGCGGCTCACCGCGTGTCAGCCCTCGTGAGAGCCGCGTGTCAGCCCTCGTGAGAGCCGCGTGTCAGCCCGCGCGGCTGTCGAAGCGTGCCCGCGTCGCGAGCAGCGCGCTCAGATCGGCGCCCGGCGCGTACTCCGCCGGGGCCGCGTCCGCCGTGAACAGCCGGGCGCCCGTCGCGACGCCGCCCAGCTCCAGGGAGTCGCCGTCGCGCCGCAACCACGTCCCCTCCCGCAGGCCGAGTACGGGGACGGCGTTCTCCTCCAGGAACTGGGTGAGCCGCTCCTCGCGGGTCTCGCCCATGTGGGCGCTGCCCGGATCGGGGTCCAGGTAGTGCGGGTTGATCTGGAAGGGGATCAGGCCGAGCGAGGTGAAGGAAGCGGGCTCGACGATGGGCATGTCATTGGTCGTCCGCAGCGTCGGACAGGCCATGTTGGTACCGGCGCTGGAGCCCATGTAGGGGACGCCCGAGCGCACGCGGCCGGCTATCGCCTCCACCAGGCCCCGTTCCTGGAGGGACTTGAGCAGCCGGAAGCTGTTCCCGCCGCCGATGAAGACGGCCTGTGCCCCGGCCACCAGCTCGCGCGGGTCATCCGCCGTGTGGGCGCCGCGCACGCGTATGCCGATGCCCTCCATGAAGGCGGCGACCTTGGCGGTGTACCCGTCGTGGTCGGCCAGCGCGTACGGCACGAACAGCAGCTCGTCGATGCCCGCCAGATGACCGGCGATGGCCTCCCGCGCGTGGTCGAGGTAACCGCGCCCCGGCGCGGCGGAGTTGGACAGCAGCAACAGCTTCATGGGGATGGTGAACCTTCCGGTTGGGGGTGAGGGGGGACCTGCGCCCCCACAGGGGCGCGGGGAACTGCGCGACCAGCCACGACGGGCCCGCAGCGGTGCACCGGGCGTACGTGCCCACCGCGGTACGGCCGTACCGCCGCACCGGCATCCCAGCGGGGCGCTCAGCCCCGCTGGGTACGCACGCGGCGCGGGGTGAGCAGTTCGCCCAGGCTCTCCGCCACGGAGCGCAGCGGAAGCAGCAACTCCTCCTTTCTGCCGTCGAGTTGCTCGTGCGGCCCGACGAGCGTGAGTGAGCCGACCGGCTGCGCGCGCACCATGACGGGCACGGCGAGGCCGGCCGTGGCCGGGTCGTACTCGCCCTCCGAGTACGCGTAACCGTCCACCGCCACGCGGGACATCAGCTCCTCCAGCTCGGCCGCGTCGGTGACGGTCAGCTCGCTGAAGCGGGCCATGGGGCGGCTGTAGAGCAGGGCGGCGCGGGCGCCGGGGCTGAGCATCCCGAAGTAGGCGCGCGAGGTGGCGCCCGCGTGCCCGGGGTACAGCTCATCGGCGAGCCGGTAGGTGCGCAGCGGGCCGGAGGAGCCGTCGGCCGAGTCCACGCAGCGCAGGTGCGCCCCGTCGGGCACGGCGAACAGCGCGGTCACCCCGCCGGCCGCCGCCAGCTCCCGCAGGCCGGGGCGTACGAGCCCGGCCATGCCGCCGTGCCGCTCCCAGGCGGTGGCCATGTGCCAGACGGCGGGGCCCAGGCGGTAGCGCCGGGTGACCGCGTCGGACACCAGGAAGCCGCGGTGGGCGAGGGAGGCCAGCAGCCGCTGGGCGACCGATTTGTCCCAGCCGAACTCCGCCGCGAGGTCGGTCACCCCCCACTCCTCCCGGTCGTGGGAGAAGGCGAGCAGGACCTGGAGCGCGCGGTCGGCGGTCTGGAGCGGTGCTCCTCGATCGGTAGTCACACGCACACTCTAACCGGTAGTAGATCTCTCATCTCGCATATAGGGAAAAGGTTGCTCTCTCGGAAACCTGGAGAGAACCTTTGGCCATCCGCACCAATGGCGGCATCAGCACCACAGCGCACCAGGGAGCCGCAGTGCTCAAGCACGTACTCGACGTCATCGAACTCCTCGACCGCCCGCAGGCCGCCGGGCACACACTCGCCGCCCATCTGAGGAACACCCTCGACCGCGCCGCGCGCGAGGCCGGCCGCCCGGCGCCCGCCGCCCTGCTCGAAAAGGTCGAGATCTCGGTGACCCGCGTCGAGGGAGCCAAGGGCGGCACCGACTTCGTCAAGGTCGTCGTCCCCGGCAGCGACGGGGCCCGCTCCGGCGGCAGCGCCCCCACCCTCGGCATCCTCGGCCGCCTCGGCGGCGTCGGCGCCCGCCCCGAGCGCACCGGCATCGTCTCCGACGCGGACGGCGCCGTCGCCGCGCTCTCGGCCGCCGCCAAGCTGCTCGACATGTACGGACGCGGCGACGTGCTGGCGGGCGATGTCATCCTCAGCACCCACGTGTGCCCCGACGCGCCCACCCGGCCGCACGACCCGGTGCCGTTCATGGACTCCCCGGTCTCCATTCTCGACTGCAACCGCGAAGAGATCGACGAGGCCATGGACGCCGTCGTCTCCATCGACACCACCAAGGGCAACCGGCTCCTCAACCACCGGGGCATCGCGCTGTCCCCGACGGTCAAGGAAGGCTGGATCCTGCGGGTCAGCGACGACCTGCTCGGCGTCCTGGAGACGGTGACCGGCGAGGCCGCACACGTCCTGCCGATCACCACGCAGGACATCACCCCGTACGGCAACGGCGTCCACCACATCAACTCGATCATGCAGCCGTGCGTGGCCACCTCGGCGCCCGTCGTCGGCCTCGCGCTGACCGCGCAGTCCGCCGTCGCCGGCTGCGCCACGGGCGCCAGCCACGAGACGGACATCGCCGCGGCGGGTCGCTTCGCGATCGAGACCGCGAAGGAATACGGACGAGGCGTCGTCCGCTTCCACGATCCGGAGGAGTTCGCCCGCCTGGTGGACCTCTACGGTCCGATGACCCGCCTCCAGTCCACCGCCGGAGCCACAGAGGACTGACCGCCCATGAGCAACCCATCCCCACCGGTCGCGGACACCGCGCCCCAGGCCCCGAGCCACCCCAGGGCACTTGAGCCCATCACGCTCGTCGTGACGATCCTGCTCAGCGTGCTCGGCGCGGTCATCGGCCTCGTCCTCATCACCACGCTGGGCATCGCGCCCAACACCTCGGTGATCGGCGCGCTGATCGCCATGCTGATCGGGCGGATCTCCTTCGCGGCCCTGGCCAAGATGCGCGATCCGCACCGCCAGAACCTCGTCCAGTCCGCGATCTCCGGATCCACCTTCGCCGCCGCGAACTCCCTGGTCACACCCATCGCCGTGCCGTTCCTGCTGGGACGGCCAGGACTGGTGTGGCCGATGCTCGGCGGCGCGGTGATCGGCCTGGCCGTGGACAGCTGGGTCCTCTACCGGGTCTTCGACTCCCGGCTGCTGCCCGCCTCGGCGGCCTGGCCCGCGGGCATCGCGGCGGCCGAGACGATCAAGGCGGGCGACGAGGGAGGCCGCAAGGCCAAGCTGCTCGGACTCAGCGCCGTCGTCGGGTTCGTCGGCTCCCTCTTCAAGCTGCCGATGAGCGCGGCCGGCGTCGCCTTCCTGGGCAACATCTGGGCGCTGCTGATGTTCGGCGTCGGCCTGCTGGTGGCGCAGTACGCGCCGAGCCTGCTGAACGTCGATCTGGGTGCGAACTACGTGCCGCACGGGGTGATGATCGGCGCCGGGCTCGTCGCCCTGGTCCAGGCGGTCTTGATGATGCGGGACCGCCGCCCGAAGACGACGGGAACAGGGGCAGGAGGGGGCGCGGAGCCGGGGAGCGCCGGGGCGGCCACGCCCGACCGGTTCACCCCGGAGGTCCGCACGGTGGATGCCCGCCGGCTGCGGCGCGGGCTGCTGGAAGGGCTGGTCCTCTTCCTCATCGGCGCCATGCTCATCGCACTGATGGGCGGCATCGTCTCCGACATGAGCGGCATCGGCCTGGCCGGCTGGATCCTGCTCGCGGGCGCGGCTGCGCTGGTGCACCAACTGATCGTGGGCCTGGCCGCCATGCACTCGGGGTGGTTCCCCGCCTTCGCGGTCACCCTGATCTTCCTGATCCTCGGCCTCGTCCTGGGCATCCCGATGGTGCCGCTCGCGCTGCTGGTCGGCTATGCCGCCTCCACGGGGCCCGCGTTCGCGGATGTCGGCTTCGACTTCAAGGCCGGATGGCTCCTGCGCAAGGACGCCGTGCCCTGGCACCCGTACGAGACGGCCGGGCGCCGTCAGCAGTACATCGCCCAGCTCGTCGGGTTCGCCGTCGCCATCGTCGTGGTGATGATCGCCTGGAAGCCCTTCTTCTCCGACGGACGGGTGCCGCCGGTCGCGCAGGTGTATGTGGACACGATCAAGGCGGGCCTCACCGATACGCACGCCCTGACGATGATGGCGCTGTGGGCCGTCCCCGGCGCCCTCGTCCAGCTCATCGGCGGATCCTCGCGCCAGATGGGTGTCCTCCTGGCCACAGGTCTCCTGGTCGCCACCCCGCAGGCGGGCTGGCTGGTCCTGGCGGCCCTCGCCGTCCGCGTCGCGTACTCCCGCTGGAAGGCGCGGCAGCGTGGGACGGAGCCCGCTCCGGGAGAGACCCAGGCCGAGGCCGACAACGACCTCGCGCTGGTGGGAGCCGGTCTGGTGGCCGGCAGTTCCCTGAACGACGTCAGCCAGATCTACAAGGCGGTGTAGCTCCGCCGCGGCACGCGCGCGTGAGGCGGGACACATCGAGCGGCACCGGACAACGTGGGAGGAGACCGTGGGGATGGGACGTGTGGGACTGGGGCTGGTCACCATCGGGCAGGCGCCCAGGGCGGATCTGGCGGGGGACATCGAACCCCTGCTCGGCGGCGCGGAGCCGCACGAGCACGGCGCGCTGGACGACGAGGTGTTCGACGGCGAAGAAGCCGCCCGCACCCGCGAGGCACTCGCGCCAGCGGAGGGCGAGGCTCCGCTGATTTCGCGCCTGCGCGACGGCACCTCGGTCGTGCTGGGCCACGACGCGCTGGCCCCCCGTATGGCCACCGCCGTGGCCCGCTGTGAAGCGGACGGCGCGGCGGCGACGCTCCTGCTGTGCACGGGCAACTTCCCGCCCGTACCCGCCCGGCGTCCCCTCCTGTATGCCGAACCTCTCGTCCAGCAGGGCGTGCGCGCCATCGTGGGGGAGGACCCGGTGGGGGTCGTGTGCCCGCTGCCCGCGCAGCGGGCCGACGTGGCGCGCCGCTGGTCGCTGCTGCTGCCGGGGCAGGTCACAGCGGAGCCGGCCGACCCGTACGCGCCGGACGCGCACGTCCGGGCCGCCGAGGCGGCGCGCCGCCTCGCGGAGGGCGGCAGCCGCTGGCTGGTGCTGGACTGCATCGGCTACACGGAGTCGATGCGCCGCGCGGCGGCCGAGGCGGCGGGCCGTCCGGTCCTGCTGGCGCGGGCCGTCGCGGTACGGCTCGCGGCGGAGGTCGCCGCGTCCGTCACGCACTGAGGAACCGGCGGAGCGGCCGGGTCGGCAGGGGACGCCGGCCCGGCCCGCGCCCGCCCCTCCTGCCGGATCCGCCCTGCTACGCCTCGTCCTGGACCTCTTCGCTCTTCGCCGCCGTGACGATGGCGGCCAGCGCTTCGGCGACGAAGGTCTCGGCGGTCGCTTTGTCGATTCCGAGGGCGCTGAGCGGGCCCGTGCCGTCCTCGAACTCCAGCAGGGCGAGCAGGATGTGTTCGGTTCCGACGTAGTTGTGGCCCAGTCGCAGCGCCTCGCGGAAGGTCAGTTCCAGGACCTTCCGCGAGCCCGCGTCGTAGGGCACCAGATCGGGCACCGGTTCAACCGGTGACGGCAGCGCGGCGGTGGCCGCGCGCCGCACCTCCTCCAGGGAGACGCCCTGCGCGCGGACCGCTCGCGCGGCGATCGCCTCGGGCTCGGACAGCAGTCCCAGCGTGAGGTGTGCGGGGCGGATCTGGTCGTTGCCCGCCGTGCGCGCTTCGTTCTGCGAGGCCGTCACGGCGTTCCGCGCCCGCTCCGTGAAGCGGCTGAATCCCTGACGGGGATCCAGGTCGGGCGCCTCCCCGGAGTCCTTGGTCACGAACCGCTTCTGCGCGGCCTGGCGGGTGACGCCCATGCTCTCCCCGATCTGGGTCCAGGGGGCGCCCGAGCGCCGCGCCTGGTCCACGAAGTGGCCGATCAGGTGGTCGGCCACCTCGCCGAGGTGGTCTGCCGCGAGCACCGCGTCGGTGAGCTGTTCCAGGGCGTCGGTGTGGACCTTCTTGATGGCGTCGATCAGGTCGTCGAGCCGGATGGTGTGGTGCTGACGTAGCGGTACCGGGACAGCCGTGGCGGCACAGGGACACCGGTATAGCGGAGTGTGACGTTTGGGCGAAGACTTGGTGGGCAGCGGCACCCGGAAGGAAGGCGAAGGGGGAACGGGTGTGAACAGCGTCACCTTGGGTGAGGAAGCCATGCTGCTGGCCCTGGACGATGTCTCCGGGGCGGCCAGGGACCGGGCGTCGGCGGGCTGGGCGGTGGCCGGGGGCACACTGCTGGAGCTGGCGCTGGCCGGCCGGGTGGCGGTGGAGGACGGGCGGCTCGTGGTGAGCGATCCGACGCCCACCGGAGACGCGCTGCTGGACGGACGGCTGGCGCGGATCGAGGAGTGGACGCGGCGCGACAGCAAGGCGAAGCCCGGCGACTGGCTGGCCAAGGACCAGGCCAAGGCAGTCGAGGCCGCCATCGAGAGCCTCTGCGCGCGGGGCATCGTCGTGGAGGAACGCCGGCGCACGCTGGGCATCTTCACCACCCGCCGCTATCCGGAAGCCGACGGCTCGGTGGAGCGCGCGCTGCGCCACCGGCTGGAGGACGTCGTCCTGCACGGCGCGGAGCCGGACGAGCGCACCACCGGACTCATCGCCCTGCTGCACGCCACCCGCATGTACGCGCAAGCCTTCCCCGAGGTGCCCCGCAAGCGGGTGGAGCCCCGGATGGAGGCCATCGCCGAGGGCCAGTGGGTCGGCGACGACGTCCGCATGGCGATCAAGGACCTCCAGGCGGTCATCGCTGTGATCTCGGTGACCACCACCACCGCTGCGGTCATCAGCACCACCTGAGCCGCACGGCCCGCGGCGCCGGCACCCGGACCGACGGCGCGGACCCTCTCCTTCCGCTCGGAGAGTCCCGCGCCGTTCGCGCCGCGCGGGGCGCACCGGCCGCGCCCGGCATCCCACGCTCAACCGCTCGACTCCTCAGCCGTTCAACCCCTCAACTCCTCAACCGCTCAGCCGCGCAGGATCTCGTACGCCGGGAGCGTGAGGAACTCCTCGTACGTCTCGTCCAGGGCCACCCGCAGCAGCAGGTCGTGGGCCTGCTGCCAGTTGCCCGCGGCGAAGGCTTCCTCGCCCGTCTCCGCGCGGATCGCGGCCAGTTCCCCGGCGGCGACCTCGCGGGCGAGGTCGGCGGTGACCTTCCGGCCGTCGTCCAGGACGACCCCGGCGTTGATCCACTGCCAGATCTGGGAGCGGGAGATCTCGGCGGTCGCCGCGTCCTCCATCAGGTTGAAGATGGCCACCGCGCCCAGCCCGCGCAGCCACGCCTCGATGTAGCGGATGCCCACCTGCACCGCGTTGCGCAGCCCCTCGAAGGTCGGGCGGGCCGTCAGTGAGTCGATGGCGATCAGGTCGGCGGCCTTGACCTCGACGTCCTCGCGCAGTCGCTCCCGCTGGTCCGGGCGCTCACCCAGCACCGCGTCGAAGGACGCCTTGGCGACCGGCACCAGGTCGGGGTGGGCCACCCAGGAGCCGTCGAAGCCGTCGGCGGCCTCGCGGTCCTTGTCGCTCTTGACCTTCGCCAGCGCCTGTTCGTTCGCCTCCGGATCGCGCCGGTTGGGGATGAAAGCGGCCATCCCGCCGATCGCGTGCGCGCCGCGCTTGTGACAGGTGCGCACCAGCAGTTCGGTGTAGGCGCGCATGAACGGCGCCGTCATCGTGACCGCGTTGCGGTCCGGCAGCACGAAGCGGGGACCGGCGTCGCGGAAGTTCTTGACGATGGAGAAGAGGTAGTCCCAGCGGCCCGCGTTGAGCCCGGAGGCGTGGTCGCGCAGCTCGTAGAGGATCTCCTCCATCTCGTAGGCGGCGGTGATCGTCTCGATCAGCACGGTGGCGCGGACGGTGCCCTGCGGGATGCCGCAGTAGTCCTGCGCGAAGACGAACACCTCGTTCCACAGCCGCGCCTCCAGGTACGACTCGGTCTTCGGCAGGTAGAAGTACGGTCCCTTGCCCGCGTCGATGAGGCGCCGCGCGTTGTGGAAGAAGTACAGGCCGAAGTCGACCAGGGCGCCCGGCACCGGCTCCCCGTCGCACTCCAGGTGCCGCTCGTCCAGGTGCCAGCCGCGCGGGCGGACGACGACGGTGGCCAACTCCCCGGCGGGGCGCAGCGCGTAGGACTTGCCCGAGCGCTCGTCGGTGAAGTCGATGCGCCGCTCGTAGGCGTCGGTGAGGTTGAGCTGGCCGCCGATCACGTTCTCCCAGGTGGGCGCCGTGGCGTCCTCGAAGTCCGCGAGCCACACCTTCGCGCCCGAGTTGAGCGCGTTGATCGTCATCTTGCGGTCGGTGGGCCCGGTGATCTCGACGCGGCGGTCCAGGAGCGCCGGCGGGCAGTCGGCCACCTGCCACTCGCCCTCGCGCACCTGGGCGGTCTCGGGCAGGAAGTCCAGCGCGCTGGTGCGCGCGATCTCGGCGCGCTTGTCGGCCCTGCGCGCGAGCAGTTCGTTCCGGCGCGGGGTGAACCGGCGGTGCAGCGCGGCGAGGAATCCGAGTGCGGCGCCGGTCAGGACCTCATCCTGCCGCTCGGGCCGCTGCCCGGTCTCGACGCCGACGATGGCCAGCGGAGAGGACGCTGGTGCGGACATGGTGGGGTCACTCCTTCGGCGAGCGGTCGATCTGTGGCCGCCGGGCCGTACGGGTCAGGGCGGCACGGGGTGCCGTGGTCCACGCCCGACGCGGAACGCGGTGGCCGGCACCCTCGGAACAGAAAGGTGCTTCTGATCTGTGGAGGTTAGTTTCCTCATAGTGGAACTTCAAGGGTTTGTTGATGTCGAGACATCCCCTCCGCCGGAACGCACCGCTCCGCTGTCCCCGGGTGCCAGGCCGCCGTCTCCGGCGAACGCGGCCCCTGGGGAGTCCGTCCCGACGACGCGGGCGGACGCCTTCCTGACGAGGACCCGTACGGCCGGGGGCCCGTACGGCTGAGGGCCCGTACGGCCGGGGGCCCGCACAGCTGAGAGCCCGTACGGCCGGGGGCCCGTACGGCTAACGCAGCCGGGTGAGGTCCTCCGGGGTGTCGATATCGGCCGGGTCGGCCACATCGCCGCACTCCACCAGTGTCAACTGCCCGGCGGACGCCGCCAGATACCCGCGGGCCCCCGCGTCCCCGCGCGCCCCGCGCGCCACCTCCGCCCAGTGCTGCCGCCCGAACAGCACCGGATGCCCGCGCCGCCCCCCGTAGGAGGCGGCGGCCAAGGTGGCGGGGGAGCGGTAGGCGGCGCGCACCCGTGCGACGGCCCGCGGCCCGATCCCGGGCTGGTCCACGAGCGAGACGAGCACCGCCCCGGCGCCCTCCGAGGTCGCGGCCCGCTCCAGCCCGGCCCGCAGCGAGGTGCCCATGCCCTCCGCCCACTCCGGATTGTCGATCAGCACGCACCCCGCCAGCTCCGCCCGCTCACGCACCTCGTCGCGCGCCGCGCCCAGTACGACGAGGACGGGGGTACAGCCGCCCTCGCGCAGCGCGCGCACCGCGTGCTCCACCAGCGGCCTGCCCTCGTGGGTGAGCAGGGCCTTGGGCCGGCCGCCCAGCCGCCGCCCCCCGCCGGCGGCGAGCAGCAGCCCTGCCACCCGGGTGTGCGCATCGTCACGTGCCATATGCCATGGATATCGCACGTGCGACGTAGGCGCCTCTCCTCCTTGGGGATGACCATCGGAAAAAGGACCCCCAAATCTCGCGTTCCGTGTGGCGAACTGAGCGGAGAGTGGCGTTTACTGTCCAAACCCCCGAAGAGCCCGGCCAACTCCCGGGGGTATAGCGGCACTTTGGGGGTTTGTGCGGAGCGGGGATCCGCGCAGCGGGGGCCCGGGTGCCCACGAGGACGATGTGGGGGCAGAGCGTGCACAGCGAAACAGTCGGAAGGGCAGTATCAGCGGCAGGGGAGACGGGTGCCCCGGGCCGGAACGGCGGGGTTCCACGACTGGCGGCGAGCGCTGATCCGCGCCTGGACGCGCTGGCGACCGCGGTCGTGCAACTGCGCGCCGACCTCGACGTGTTCCCGGCCGAGCTGCGGGACCGCCGCACGGCCGAGGACCAACTCGACGCGCTCGCGGTCATGGTGCGCGCCCGCGTACCCGACGTGCCCGCGCTGCGGCAGGCACTGCTGCTGGTGAGCGCCGCGCTCGGATCGGTGAGCGCACTGGCGGTCCCCCTCGCGGGCCTCAGAAACGCGGTCGAACTCTTCGGCACCCCGCCTCGCTGAGCCTCAACGCCGCGCTGGGTACGGCGCTTTCCTGAGTCTGTCTCCGTCGGGGACCGGCCAGCCGCGGGGCCGGCCCGCGTGAACAAGTCGGTGCACAGGTCTTGTCCAAGACCGTAAGTCACCGCCACATTACGGGTAATGCGTATTACGCCGTGTCCGGCGCATGACGTCTGGGGGGCGCCCCGATGGGGCGCGAGAACTGCGCGCCCAGCGCACAACCACCCGCACACGCTGCGGCGTAACCAGCACGGGCCCCCCTCCCCAGCACCAGGAGGAGGGCAACAAGAGGATCCCCGGCGTGCCCGTGCACGCCCCGCCGCAAGTGCGCAGCACCACGTACCCACCTGTTCTTGGCACGCGCCAAACAGTGAGGAGTTCCCGTGATCACGCGCCGAACAGCTTTCGCGAGCGGCCTGGGTCTGGCCGGTGGCCTGCTGCTCCCCGTCACGCAGGCGTCCCCGGCGGTTGCCGGGCCCTCGACGGCCGCCGGGCCCTCGACGGCCCTTCCCGAAGATCTGTCGCGGGCCGTCGTGGACTCGGCGTTCTCCCGTACCCCCGACCCGGCCGCATTCGGCGGATGGGGCTATCCGGAGGGCCTGTTCCTCCTCGGTGCCTACCGCGTCCACCAGCGGGTGAAGGAGCAGTCCTACCTCGACTACATCCAGCGGTGGGTGGACCGTTTCGTGGACCGGAGCGGTCACATCGACAACAGATTCGACACCCTGGATTCGATGCAGGCGGGCAACCTGTTCCTCGTGCTCCACAAGGAGACGGGCGACAGCCGCTACCGCACCGCCGCCGACCAGATCAGAGCGCGGTTCACCGACTACCCGCGCACCGCCGACGGCGGGATGTGGCACGGTACGCCCAAGACCAACGAACTGTGGGCGGACGGCGTCTTCATGGCCCAGCCGTTCCTGCTGCGGTACGGCCTCGCCTACGGCGACGAGGACTACGCCTTCGAGGAAGTCACCCGGAACCTGTCGGTCTACTTCGCTCACCAGCGGGCGGACAACGGCCTGCTGTACCACGCCTACGACGCGGACGGCGACGCT
This sequence comes from Streptomyces axinellae, assembly GCF_039532135.1. Taxonomy (NCBI): domain Bacteria; kingdom Bacillati; phylum Actinomycetota; class Actinomycetes; order Kitasatosporales; family Streptomycetaceae; genus Streptomyces; species Streptomyces axinellae. Next base: position 147,821 of record NZ_BAAARJ010000016.1, on the reverse strand, counting down.
CCGTGGCACCCGGATCCGGGCACCGGCCACTCGGGGTACTTCTGGGCGCGGGCCATCGGCTGGACGGCCATGACCCACATCGAGGTGCTGGAACTGCTGCCCGCCGGTCACCCGAGCCGCCCCGGACTCATCGAGCACGTCCGGCACATGGCACGCGGCTTCGTCCGCTACCAGGACCCGGACAGCGGGCGCTGGTTCCAGGTCGTGGACCGCGGGGAGGACAGCCGGAACTGGACGGAGACCTCAGCGTCCGCCATGTACACCCTGATGCTGCACGAGGCGGTACGGCGGGGCTACATCGCCGGAAGGAAGTACGAGCGGGCCGTCCGGCGCGGGCTGCGAGGTGTCCTGGAGAAGGTGACCGCCCGCGACGACGGCACGGTCGATCTGCATGACATCTCGGAGGGCACCAATGTCGGGACCCTGGACTTCTACTACGGACGCGCCCGCCGGACCAATGACCTGCACGGACTGGGCGCCCTGCTGCTCATGAACGAGCGTCTGAGGCGCTGACCCGCTGCCGGCCCCGGCCCCGGGGCCCGCCGCCGGGCGGCCGTCCGGCCCGGGCCCCGGGGGCCGCCGCCGCGGGTTACTGCCCTTCCCCGCTGCGGGCCAGCGCCTGGGCCAGGTCGGCGGCGACCTCATGGAGCAGGGGGACGAATTTGTCGGTCGCCGCGTCGGTGACCCGTCCCGCCGGGCCCGAGATGGAAATCGCGGCGGCCGTGGGGGAGTCGGGCACGGAGACGGCGATGCAGCGCACCCCGATCTCCTGCTCGTTGTCGTCGGTCGCGTAGCCGCTCTCGCGCACCTGTGCCAGCGCGTCGAGGAAAGCCTCCGGGGTGGTGATGGTCTTCTCGGTGGCCGCCGGCATCCCGGTCCGTGCGAGCAGCGCGCGGACCTGCTCGTCGGGGGTGTGCGAGAGCAGCGCCTTGCCGACGCCCGTGGAGTGCGGCAGCACGCGGCGGCCGACCTCGGTGAACATCCGCATCGAGTGCCGGGAGGGCACCTGGGCGACGTAGACCACCTCGTCGCCGTCCAGCAGCGCCATGTTGGCCGTCTCGCCGGTCTCCTCGACCAGCCGGGCCAGGGAGGGGCGGGCCCAGGTGCCCAGCAGCCGGGCCGCGCTCTCGCCGAGCCGGATGAGGCGGGGGCCCAGCGCGTAGCGGCGGTTGGGCTGTTGGCGGACGTAGCCGCACGAGACGAGGGTGCGCATCAGCCGGTGGATGGTGGGCAGGGGCAGGCCGCTGGTGGCGGACAGCTCGCTGAGCCCGACCTCGCCCCCCGCGTCGGCCATCCGCTCCAGGAGGCCGAAGGCCCGCTCCAGGGACTGGACTCCACCGGATGCGGCCGGGCCCGGGGCGGCCGGGGCCGCCTGGGCCCCCTGGGGTGTGGGGTTGCGCTCTGCGGACGGCGGCACGTCGGCTTCCTTTCCTGGCCTGCGGTCAGGCGCATGGTATCCGGGGCGCCGGGTGCCCCCGGCCCACGACCGCCGTACCCGTACCGGCACCCGTACCGGCCGGTGTGTGTACGCGCCCCCGGTTCTCGGCCGGGGGCCGGCTCTCCGGCCCGGACTGCCACGTCCTCCGGCGCACCCGTTCTCTTCTGTATGGCGAAAGAGTAGTTTCATTTTGTGGACTTCTCCAAGGGGGGAACCCTTGACTGGCCGATCCTGCCGGATCAAGATTCCTTCAACAGAACGTTGAAGGAGGTCGGTTTGTCCGACGTGCGGCTCGTCCTGCGCTCGCGGCGCGTACTCACCCCCGAAGGAGAGCGGCCGGCCTCCGTCACGGTCGGCGCGGACGGCGCGATCGCGGCGGTCCTGCCGTACGAAGCCGAGCCGCCGCCCGGCGCCACGGTCGAGGAGCTGGGCGAGGACGCACTGCTGCCCGGCCTGGTGGACACCCACGTCCATGTGAACGATCCCGGGCGCACCGCGTGGGAAGGCTTCCACACCGCCACCCGCGCCGCCGCCGCGGGCGGCATCACCACCCTCGTGGACATGCCGCTCAACTCCCTCCCGCCGACCACCACGGCCGCCAACCTGGCCGCCAAGCGCGCGGTCGCCGGGCCCAAGGCCCATGTGGACGTCGGCTTCTGGGGCGGCGCGATACCCGGCAACGTGCCCGAGCTGCGCGCCCTGCACGAGGCGGGCGTCTTCGGCTTCAAATGCTTCTTGTCGCCCTCCGGCGTCGAGGAGTTCCCCGAGCTGGACCGAGCCCAACTGGCCGCCGCCATGGCCGAGATCGCCTCCTTCGACGGCCTGCTCATCGTGCACGCCGAAGACCCCGGACAGCTGGCCTCCGCACCCCGGAAGGGCGGGCCCGCCTACGCCGACTTCCTCGCCTCCCGCCCCCGCGAGGCCGAGAACGACGCCATAGCGCTGCTGGTGGAACTCGCCCGCGAGCACGGCACCCGCGTCCATGTGCTGCACCTGTCCTCCAGCGGCGCGCTGCCCCTGCTGGCCCAGGCCCGCGCCGACGGCGTCCGGCTCACCGCCGAGACCTGCCCGCACTTCCTCACCCTCACCGCCGAGGAAGTCCCCGACGGCGCCACCGAGTTCAAGTGCTGCCCGCCCATCCGCGAGCGGACCAACCAGGACGCGCTCTGGCAGGGCCTGGCCGACGGCACGCTCGACTGCGTCGTCTCCGACCACTCGCCCTGCACCACCGACCTCAAGACCCCCGACTTCGGCACGGCCTGGGGCGGCATCTCCTCCCTCCAGCTCGGTCTGCCCGCCATCTGGACCGAGGCACGCCGCCGGGGGTACGGCCTCGCCGATGTCGTGCGCTGGATGTCCGGGGCCCCGGCGCGGCTCGCGGGGCTGGCCCACAAGGGCGCCATAGCCCCCGGGCGGGACGCGGACTTCGCCGTACTGGCGCCCGAAGAGACCTTCACCGTGGACCCGGCACACCTCCACCACCGCAACCAGGTCACCGCCTACGCCGGCAAGACCCTGCACGGCGTGGTGCGTTCGGCCTGGCTGCGCGGCGAGCGCGTCGCCGACCACGGGACCCCCACGCGCAAGACCGGACAACTGATCGAGAGGACGGCCTGATGACAGCGGCGACGACCGCGGGTATACCCGGCTACACCGGGGACGCGCAGCCCTACGGCGGTGGCGACACCTACGCCGACTACCGCGCTCCCGAGGCCGGGTTCCCCTTCGCCCACCTCCCCGACCTCGCCGACCGCAGGCTGGGCGCCACGGTCATCGCGGCCAACGACGAGTTCTTCGCCGAGCGGGAGAACCTCCTCAAGCCCGGCAGGCCCGAGTTCGACCCGACGGCCTTCGCCCACAAGGGCAAGGTCATGGACGGCTGGGAGACCCGCCGCAGGCGCGGCCCCTCCGCCGAGCACCCCCACCCCGCACCCGGGGACCACGACTGGGCGCTGGTACGGCTCGGCGCCCCCGGCGTCATCCGGGGCCTGCTCGTGGACACCGCCCACTTCCGCGGCAACTACCCCCAGGCCGTCTCCGTCGAGGCCACCGCCGTCCCCGGCACTCCCTCGCCCGAGGAATTGTCGGCGGCCGATGTGAAGTGGACGACGCTGGTGCCGCGCACGGCGGTCGGCGGCCACGCGGCCAACGGCTTCGCCGTCACCGAGGAGCGCCGCTTCACCCACCTGCGGGTGCGCCAGTTCCCCGACGGCGGCATCGCGCGCCTGCGGGTGTACGGCGAGGTGGTGCCCGACCCGGCGTGGCTGACCGCGCTCGGCACCTTCGACCTGCTGGCGCTGGAGAACGGCGGCCGGGCCGAGGACGCCTCCGACCGATTCTTCTCGCCGCCCGTACACACGGTGCTGCCCGGCCGTTCGCAGAAGATGGACGAGGGCTGGGAGACCCGCCGCCGCCGCGACGACGGCCACGACTGGCTCAGCTACGCGCTCGCCGCGCAGGGCCGCATCCGCGCGGTGGAGATCGACACCGCCTGCTACAAGGGGAATTCGGCGGGCTGGGCGAGCCTCGCCGGCAGGGACGGCGGAAGCGGTGACAGCGGGGAGTGGACAGAACTGCTGCCCCGCACCCGCCTCCAGCCCGACACCGTCCACCGCTTCCTGCTCACGGACGCTCCGGCGGTCACCCATGTACGGCTGGACATCTTCCCCGACGGAGGCGTGGCCCGGCTGCGCCTGCACGGCTCCCTGACCGACGCGGGGGCGCGGCACCTCACGGCCCGCTACGCCGAACTGGGCTGACACCCCGATCGCCGGCGGGCCCCGGGGGGTTCGGCGGCGGCCGGGCGGGCCGGGTGAACAACCGGGAAAATTCGCGGTGTTGGCGTTTACATGTCATCTACGCGCGTCACGATAGTGACATGAGATTCCCCCCACGCATCGCACGCGCCGGAGCACTCGGCGCTCTCACCGCCACCCTTCTCCTCGGCGCCCCCGCCCTCACCACCGCCACCGCGGCACCGGCCCCCACCTCGGCGCCGGCGGTCGTCGCGGTGCAGGACGTCGGCGACATCTGCCAGTCCAAGCTGCCCGCCGAGGCGCACGACACCCTCCAACTGATCGACAAGGGCGGCCCCTACCCCTACCCGCAGGACGGCACCGTCTTCCAGAACCGCGAGGGCGTCCTGCCGAAACAGAGCCAGGGCTACTACCACGAGTACACCGTCAAGACCCCCGGCTCCGAGGACCGGGGCGCCCGCCGCATCGTCACGGGCGACAAGCAGCAGGAGGACTACTACACCGCCGACCACTACGCGTCCTTCGACCTGGTCGACTTCAGCTGCTGACCGGCCGGCCCGCAGCCGCCGGCCGCGCCCGCATCAACTGCCGAACCACTGCTCGCGCCCGCGTCCGTGCCGCACTCGCGCACGGCGGGCACCGGCCGCCGCTCCGGAGGGAGCGGCGGCCGGTATTGCGTGTAGCGTCTCTCTCCTCCGTTTTTCCTGCGGGCCCCGGGGGGTGGCTTTGTGGCGCTGAGCGGGTAACGTTCCCCACAGAGAGTGATGCATCGGCGGTAGATATGGGGAGTTACCGGTGAGAAACGGCCCGGAGGCGGTTACATGCGGTGAGGCAATGCTGCTGATGCTCGCCGAACCCGGTCTCCCGCTGGAACGTGCCGCGCACTTCCGCCGTTCCGTGGCCGGCGCCGAGTCCAATGTCGCCTCCGGCCTGGCGCGGCTGGGGCACTGGGCGCGGTGGATCGGCCGCGTCGGGGACGACCCGGCGGGCGAGGCCGTACTGCGCGAGCTGCGCGCCGACGGAGTGGACGTCTCCTGCGCCGAGATGGACCCCGAATCGCCCACCGGATTGCTGCTGCGCGACAGCCACCCCCGGCGCTCCATCGATGTGCAGTACTACCGCACGGGCTCCGCCGCCTCCCTGCTCAGCCCCGCGCAGATCACCCCCGAAGCCCTGGCCGGCGTACGGCTGGTACACGTGACCGGGATCACCCCCATGCTCTCCGAGTCGGCCGAGGAGGCGACGCACGCCCTCGTCGAGCGCGCCAGGCAGGTCGGCGCCGCCGTCTCGTTCGACCCGAACGTGCGCCGCAAACTGGGCTCCGAGCACGAGTGGATACGCCGCGTCGGGCCGCTGCTGCGCCAGGCCGATCTCGTCCTCGCGGGGGAGGACGAGCTGGAACTGCTGCTGGGCGCCGGACCGGACGAAGGGGCCAAGGCGCTGCTGACCCTCGGCCGGGCGAGCACGGTAGTGGTCAAGCGGCGCGACCACAGCGCTGTCGCGCACAGCGCCGAAGGCCAGTGGGAGCAGCAGCCCTTCGAGGTGCCCGTGGTCGATCCGGTGGGCGCGGGGGACGCGTTCGCCGCCGGCTGGCTGTCGGCGCGGCTGCGCGGACTCGACCAGCCGAGCGCCCTCGCGGAGGCGGCCTGTGTGGCGGCGCTCGTCATCCAGGCACCCGGCGACACCGACGGGCTGCCCACCGCCGCGGCCCGCGACCGGGCGCTGAACGCCTTTGTCCGGGGCACCGATCCGGTGCACCGCTGAGAGCCGGGCCGGCAGCCGAGCCGTACCACTGACAATCAAACAGAACCAGAAAGGCGGCGAACTTGCCGTGTACCGCTGGGAGATCACCCGGGCCGCGCTGGAGCAGCGCGTCTTCGCCATTGTTCGCGCACAGAACTACGAGAAGGCGACGGCCCTCGCCGACACCCTCCTCGCCGCCGGTATCACCAGCCTGGAGATCTCGCTGACCACGCCGTACGCGCTGGAGGCGATCAGCACCCTGCGCCGGGAGACCGGCGACGACTCGGTGATCGGCGCGGGCACCGTGCTCGACGGGGCCTCCGCCCGGCTCGCCGTGGACGCGGGCGCCAGGTTCCTGGTTTCGCCGAGCCTGGACGCCGAGGTCATACGCACCGGACACCGCTACGGCATACCCGTCTTCCCCGGCGTCGCCAGCCCCACTGAGATGGTGCACGCACTGGAGCTGGGGGCCGACGCGCTCAAGCTCTTCCCCGCCTCGGGCCACAGCCCCGGCTGGCTGCGCGACGTACGCGCCGCACTGCCGCAGGCCCCCGTGCTGCCGACCGGCGGCATCAGCGTCGAGGCGGCCCCCGAGTGGATCGCCGCGGGAGCCGCGGCCTGCGGCATGGGCTCCGCGCTCACCGAGGGCGACCGCGAGACGGTCGCCAAGCGCGTCACCGAACTCCTCCAGAGCCTGGAGGACGCCGTCCCCACCGAGGACCGCCCAGGCCACTAGGGTCTCTCGTTCGGGTCTTCGTGGATCGGGCCGCGGCGTCGGATGCGGTGCCTCGCAAGGCGGAGGAGCTTCCTCGTACTCGGCGTACTCGTGTGCTCCGACAACGCGGCGAGGTGCCGTAGCTGTCGTCCCGGGCCCGCGAAGATCCAACGAGAGATCTTGGTCCTGACCGGGCGGGATGCGGGAGGCCCGTCCGAGCGGCTGCCGGTGCGCCTCGCCCGGGACGCGCCAGAGGGAGGCGGTCGGCAACGCCGGTGGGGAGTGTCGGTGGGGACCCCGGGGGCGTGCCGCGATGACTTCGTGGAGGCCCCGTCAGTGGTCTGGGCCGAGCTTTTAGGGTACCCCCATGAGGATCAGCGAGTGCCGGGAAGAAGACGTCGAACTCCTCGACCAGCACCTGCCGTTCCGGGGCGTCGCCCCGCACGACGGCCTGCGCTACGCCCAGCAGGGAGAGGGGGACGGTACCTTTCTGGTCGCCTGGGAAGAGGGGCGGCCGGTCGCGGGGTGCGAGGTGCGCTGGGAGGGCTGTGCCGCGCCCGAGGTGCGGGCCGCGCACCCCGTGTGCCCTGAGGTGAACGGACTGGGGGTGTGGCCCGGCACCGCCCGATCCCAGAGCATAGGTGCGGGCCTGCTCCGGGAGGCCGAGCGTCTGGCGACGGGGCGCGGCTGCCCGGACATCGGTCTGGGCGTCGAGAAGAACAACCCCCGCGCGAGCGCGCTCTACCGGCGCCTCGGCTACCTCACCTCGGTGCCGTACCTGGACTGCTGGTCCTACGACGACGGCGCCGGGATCACCCACCGGGTGGCCGACGCCCGGGTGTTCATGGTCAAGCCGCTGCCCCGGGCGGCCGGGACCGTGTGAGGGCAGGACTCGGCCGACGGGCCGGGGCGGACGGCTGTGCCGGGTCAGGACTTCGTGACGGGGGGCGTGGCGGGGGCGGCCGGGGCGGGCCGCTCGCCGCGGCCGGCCCGCCGTCCGGCCTCCTCGCGGGAGGCCGGCGGTGCCTGGTCCGCCAAGGTGGCGATCTCCACCGGGGTGGCGGTGGCGCGGGACAGCTCGCAGGCTTCGGCGGCCAGCAGCGCCGCCAGCGCCTCCTGTCCGTCGCACGGGTTGGGGATCTCCCCGCGCACGGCCCGCACGAACGCCGTGATCTCGGCCTCGTAGGCCGGTCCGAAGCGGTCGAGGAAGCCGGGCCAGGGCTGGTCGGGAGCCGGTGCCGCCCCCGGCTCCAGCGAGGTGAGGGGCGTGCGCCCGTCCAGCCCTACCGCGAACTGGTCCCGTTCACCGGCCAGTTCCATCCGCACGTCGTACCCTGCCCCGTTGACGCGGGTGGCCGTGGCCGTGCACAGCGTGCCGTCATCCAGCGTCAGCAGCGCGGCGGCCGTGGCCACATCGCCGGCCTCGGCGAACATCGCGGGCCCCGCCTGCGAGCCGGCCGCGTACACCGAGACGATCTCGCGGCCGGTCACCCACCGGATCGCGTCGAAGTCGTGCACCAGGCAGTCCCGGTAGAGCCCGCCCGAGAGCGGGAGGTAGGCGGCGGGCGGCGGCGCAGGGTCCGAGGTGAGGGCGCGCACCGTGTGCAGCCGGCCCAGCCGCCCGGCGCGCACGGCCTCGCGGGCGGCCGTGTAGCCCGCGTCGAAGCGCCGCATGAAGCCGATCTGCAACAGGGTGCCCGCCTCCGCCACGGCGTCCAGGGCCTCGCGGGTGCCGCGCAGGTCGAGGGCGACGGGCTTCTCGCAGAAGACCGGCAGGCCGTGCCCGGCCGCCGTGCGGATGAGTTCGGCGTGCGAGGCGGTGGCGGAGGCGATCACCACGGCGTGGATGTCCAGCGAGAACAGCTCGCCGACGGTCGGCACCGGCGTCGCGTCCAGCGCGGCGGCGACCTCGACGGCCCGCAGGGGATCCGCGTCCGCGACCACCAGTTCGGTCACTTCAGGGTGCGCGCTGAGCGTGCGGGCGTGCAAGGTGCCGATCCGGCCGGTTCCGATGAGTCCGATGCGCATGGCAATACGCTGGCGTGGCGGTGCGGCCCTGTCAACGTGTTGTCGTTTCGTCCTGACAATCGAACGTACGGTTTCCGGCGGCACGGAAGACCACTACGCTCGCCCCGTGGCGAAGAATGATCCGGTGGACCTCCAGCTCAGTGTGGACCGCGCGAGCCCCGTGCCGCTCTACTTCCAGCTCTCCCAGCAGTTGGAGACCGCCATCGAGCGCGGACAACTCGGCCCCGGCAGCCTCCTGGGCAACGAGATCGAGCTGGCCGGCCGCCTGGGCCTGTCCCGTCCCACGGTCCGCCAGGCCATCCAGTCGCTGGTGGACAAGGGCCTGCTGGTGCGGCGCCGGGGCATCGGCACGCAGGTCGTACACAGCCAGGTCAAACGCCCCATGGAGCTGAGCAGCCTGTACGACGACCTGGAGGCGGCCGGACAGCGCCCCGCCACACGGGTGTTGCGACAGGGCACGGAGGAGGCCACGGCGGAGGTCGCCGCCGCGCTGGCCGTCCCGGAGGGCACACAAGTACGAAGGGTGGAGCGGCTGCGGCTCACGCACGGGGAGCCCATGGCGTACCTGCGCAACCACCTGCCGGCGGACCTGCTGTCCCCGGAACGCGAGGAGTTGGAGACCACCGGGCTCTACCGGCTGATGCGCGGCGCGGGGGTGACGCTGCACTCGGCCCGGCAGAGCGTGGGCGCGCGGGTCGCCGACGCCCGCGAGGGCGAGCTGCTGGGAGAGCCGGCGGGCGCCCCGGTGCTGACGATGCGGCGGACGGCGTACGACGACACGGGCCGCCCCGTCGAGTACGGCTCGCACCTGTACCGGGCCTCCCGCTATTCCTTCGAGTTCCAGCTTCTGGTCCGCCCCTGAAGCGGTGCGCGCTTTGGCGGCCCCAGGTGCGTTGACGGCCACCGGGCCCCGGCTGCAACTCGCCCATGATGCACAGAAGTACGGGACGTACGGCACGCGGGGCGGCGGTCCTCACGGCGGTGATGGTCGTCATGGCGGGCGCGGGCGCATGCAGCGGCTCGGAGGCAAGAAGGCCGAGGACGCCGGAGCGGTCGGCACACCGGTATGAGGCGGGGCCGTTCGCGGCCCGGCTGGCTTGGCGCGTTCCGGTCTCGTGGGCAAGGGGCTCGAAGAGAGCGGCCAGCGGCGCTCGTACGCCGGAAGAAATGTGAGCGCTCTGCCGCCTTGACGCTGAAACCGGTCACTCTAACGGAGTAATGTCAGATAGATCAGGGAGTAGTACGTTAGGGATGGCAGCGAAGAAGGCAAGCGACTGAGCTTCAGGTATTTCCTGTGTCCGAGCGCCCAACGCGGTTTGTCCAGTACCGGTAGCAGAATCGCGAAGAGGGGCCGACATGCCCCTTCTGTTTCCCATTTCCAAGAGCATGACCGGCTGCGGGAAAACGCAGCTGGGTGACGTTCGACGTCATCAGCCACGGCCCGCGCGCGGTCCGCCAGACGGTCTTCTTCCGTTTCCCCGGCCCGTACCCGACTTCAGGTCCGCCGGTATCCCTCAACGTGTCTGCCCAGCTCTCGACGTTCATCCGTTTCGGCCGACGAGTCGGCGCACCAACCCCCGCGTGCTCCCGGCCGCGCCGAAGTGGCATGGCACATTCCCATGCCATCTCCCCGCCTCACAAAAGGAGTTGACCCATGAGTGGATGCGGCTGCGGGCAGTCCCCCAGCGCCATCGGCGGCTGTCAGCCCTGCAAGCCGGCCTGCCCCCCCGTTGCTTGTCCCGGCCCCCAGCCGTGCGAGCACTGCGAGACGATTCCCCTGCGCGACTCCGCGCCGTACCGGGTCGCAGCGACCGCGAGCAGCACCGACCCGACGCCGTACTACACCATCGCCAACACCCATGCCGCATTGGACCCTGTCGTCGTCCGGACCATCCTGAACAGCGGCACGGGCACGTTCCCGGCCGACGACGGGACGCACAACGGTCAGCACACCTGGCTCGCCGGCGTCGTGCACATCGACCCCGCGTCACTGCGCGGCGAGCCCTCCGATGTCACGATCGGCGCGTCGGTCCATGTCCACAACGACGGCCCGAACACGGCCTGCCAGCTCTACGGCCGCTTCGCCCTGTGGAACGGCACGACCCCGATCCGCACCGATCTCCTGGGCCCGCCCGATCTCCCGGCGGGTGGTGACGACAACGGCGTCATACCACCGACCACCGTGCCCCTCGCGGACGTCCTCGCGGGAAAGGTCGTCGTCGAGCTCAACCTGGAGACAGGCAACGACGACGCCTGCCGAGTCGGCCCCAAGCAGTGGACCGTCGACAGCTTCGTCCTCACCGTCCAGGCATCCGCGCCGGGCTGCGGCAGGCCGTTCCTCCGTACGACCTGCCGTAACTGCGAGGGCGCGGTCACCTGCACGACCGACACCCTCGACGGCTCGACTCCCTACGCCGCGGTCCCGCCGGTCATCCCGGTCGCCTCCTGCCAGGACGGATGCACAACCGCCTGCCCTCCGTGCCTCTCCACCGACCGGGGCAACGCCCTCACTCGGGGCAGCGACGGCTGTCTGTACGTGCCCGACACGCCTGCTCTGGACCCGTCCCCGTGCAATGCCGCACGGAACACGACCGGCGGGCTGCTCGTGCCGCGGATCGGCCTGACGGGTATCGCTCCTGGCGGCAACACCGGCATCGAACGGTCGGTGGACATCGACGTCACCGGGACGCCCGGCTGTCCCGAAAGGTGGGATATCGGCGCCCGCCTCACGCCGGTGAGCGGGTTCCTCAACGCCGAGCGGCAGCACGCCAACCTCCAGGCGCGGGCCGGTACCGACGTGCCGATCCCCGAGTCCGACATCGTGCTCCCGGAAGCCGGGGTGTACCACATCGACAGCGATGTACGGTACGCGCTCGGTTCGGCCACCGGCGGCAGCGGCTACATCATCGGCTGGCTCAGGGACGAGACCGCGGACACCCTCCTGACGAGCTTCACCCAGATCGCGGCGATCAACGCGGCAGGGCAGGAGCAGCAAGGCGGAACCACACACATCATGACCGAGTACACGGTCGCCTCCGGCCCCCGGACGGTCCGCCTGCACCTGATGTTCGTCCTCACCGGCGGCAAGATCTCCGACGCCGAGGCCGGCGGCACCGACAGCAACGGCGCGACCCGGATGCGCTTCCTCAAGGTCCGGGATTAGGACGTCGCTCCGGTCGGCGAGCGGGCGTTGGCCGAGTGACCGCGTCGCGCGAGGGGACGGTCAGGCTTTCGGGCCGGCCGACCGGCATGTACGGGCCGTCGGAGGCGGGCATACTGCCTGCCCCGGACGCGCGCGGTACTTCCACGGCTGCTACTCCGTGGGCGACGACCGCCTGTGGGGCGTCAACCGACGTCGCAAGGGCACCGCCACCACTCTGGCCGCGCCCAAGTCGATCCGCGCCGCCCGACTCGACGCCGCCCCGGTCTGCGTCATCCTGGAGAACCTCTCCGCCCACACCGGCGCGGACATCCGCCGCTGGGCGAAGAAGACAAGGCCGAGCGGTGCTTCACTCCGACCTGCGCTTCCTGGGCCATCCGGTCAAGGCCCACTTCGGCCCGCTGCGGCAGTTCACCCTGGCCGACTCCCACCACCGCAGCCTGACCAACCGCGAACCACAGCCCCCGAGCGCCGAAGGGGGCAGGTTCAGGAGAAGGGCAGTGACAGAAGGATGACTCAGGAGGCGGTCGGTTCGATCTCCCCGGCAAAGACGATGACCTGGTCGATGAGGCTCCGCCGCAGATGGACGACGTCCGTTCCCGCCAGGCGGGGACCTCCATCAGGCGTGGTGAAGACCCACTGGTACCGGGCCCACTCGTCGGGCATGTCCACCGCCGAGCAGCGCACCATCGTGCCGGTCCCCGCCGGGTGGCGCCGGATGTCCAGCACGAACCGCTCGACCGCCGCGATCCCTTCGCTGCGACCCAACGGCCCCCAGAAGACGACGTCTGAGGTCAGAGCCTGGGAGAGCAGGGCGGTCACATAGACGTCGTCCGAGGCGTTGAACGCGGAGATGAACGTGTCGATCGCGGAGCGTGCAATCTCTTCCTGCATGCCCCAGTAATACCAGCCGTTTCGCGTGCGCTCGTCCCGCGAGCCGCCTTCCGATCACGGTGGACCGTCCCGGTCGCAGCACGCAAGAGGATCCCGCACAGCACCTCGCGCTCCGGCAACGCCTTGCGGCCGGGACACGGGGACCCGCGCTCACGCTGCGGCAGCAACCGTTCCAGACGGTCCCACAGCTCATCCGACACGATTCACCGCGACGTTCCCACACCGAGCCGAACGCCTGCGGAGGAGCCGCCAGGCTTTGAGGGGGGCCATGGCCTGCTCGACGAGTGCGCGGATCTTCGCATGGGACCGGTTGACGGCTTTCCGACCGGAGGAAAGGGTTTCCCGGCGGCCCCAGCAGGGGGCGCGGACGGTTTCGCCAGAACCCCGATACGCCTTGTCCGCCCAGCACTTGATGTCGGCTGCGGCAAGGGTGTCGGCGATGCGTGCTCGCGGGCCGCGCGGACATCGTGGACGGCGCCGGGCAGGGCCGGCGAGGCCCACAGCAGCCGGCTGAAGGGATCCGTGAGGACCTGCGGGTTCCTCCTGCGCTTCTCGTGTTTCCCGGAGTGGAAGGCGAGGCGGTTGATCGGCAGGAGTGTGCCGTCGGGGATCACGGATCACGAACGCCTTCGGCGGCCGCAATCCGGATCGCTACGGACGGGGTGGGCGGCGCGAGATCTGCCAGGAGTTGGACAGCCTCGGTGGCGTACCGGTAGGCGGTCGTGGTTCCGATGCCGAGTCCGGCCGCGAGCTGGACATACGTGTGCCCCATCCGCGGGTGGGCGGGTGCGAGCAGGGCCTGGCGGCCGGGGCTCGGACGCCTCCAGCGGGAGCCGGTCGCGCGACGGTGCTGCCGCAGACGGGCGGAGAGGAGGCGCAGAGCAGTGCTGGACACGTCGAGGCCCACACCGCGCGCGGAAGGCGGTAGGGGGTGGCGGATGAGACCCGTGGCTTCCTTCCCGGTCACGGTGGCGGATACTTGTGCGAAGATCCTGGGCGGTCTTCCGGTCTCGCGACCGCAGGCGTATTCGTATCGACGTATCCGTACCGAGAGGGCAGAACACCGTGGCCAGCGTGCAGAGGTCCCGTGCGTCCGTGCGTGTGACGGGGGCCGTGATGGCCGCGGTCGTCGCGGCGGTGGCCGGGCTCGCCGGGTGCAGCAGCACCGGCGGCAAGAGGGCGGAGGAGGCCCGTGACCAGGCGGCCTCCGGCAAGGCCAACGTCACCACGCCGCGCTGGAAGGTCGCCATGGTGACGCACTCGGGCGACGGTGACACCTACTGGGACATCGTCCAGAGCGGCGCCAAGCAGGCGGCGGCCAAGGACAACATCGAGTTCCTCTACTCACACGACAAGGAGGCGGGCCGCCAGGCGCAGCTCGTGCAGACCGCGATCGACAAGAAGGTCGATGGGCTGATCGTCACGCTGGCCAAGCCGGACGCGATGAAGAGCGTCGTCAAAAAGGCCGTCAAGGCGGGCATTCCGGTCATCACGGTCAACTCGGGCCAGGAGAAGTCGCGCTCCTTCGGCGCGCTGACCCACATCGGCCAGGACGAGACCCTGGCCGGTGAGGCCGTGGGCCGCGAGCTGAACGACCGGGGCCGCAAGAAGGCCATCTGCCTCCTGCACGAACAGGGCAACGTCGGCCACGAACAGCGCTGCGAGGGCATCAAGAAGACCTTCGACGGCAAGGTCGAGGACCTGTACGTGGACGGCACCAACATGCCCGGCGTCCAGTCGTCCGTGGAGGCCAAGCTCCAGTCCGACAAGAAGGTGGACACCGTCGTCACCCTCGGCGCGCCCTTCGCGCCCACCGCGGCAGCCGCCAAGGACGACGCCGGCAGCAAGGCGGAGATCGACACCTTCGACCTCAACGCCAAGGTTGCCGCCGGTCTCAAGGACGGCTCCATCGGCTTCGCCGTGGACCAGCAGCCCTACCTCCAGGGCTACGAGGCGGTGGACCTGCTCTGGCTCCACCGCTTCAACGCCGACATGCTCGGCGGCGGCAAGCCCGTGCTCACCGGACCGCAGATCCTCACCAAGAAGGACGCGGGCAAGCTGGAAGCGCTGACGAAGCGGGGGACCCGATGACCGGCACGGCGGGACCGGATACACCGGCCGGGCCCGGGGGGCAGGGGGAGCCGGGCAAGCCCGCGCCCCAGCCGGCGAAGGTCGATGAGCGGCTGGTGCGCCGCTCGCTGCCCGCCCGGCTGATGCGCAGACCCGAGCTGGGCGCCGTGGTGGGCGCCATCGCGCTGTTCCTCTTCTTCGCCTTCGTGGCCGACAGCTTCCTGCGGCCCTCCAGCCTCTCCACGGTGCTCTACTTCTCCTCCACGATCGGGATCATGGCCGTCCCCGTGGCGCTGCTGATGATCGGCGGCGAGTTCGACTTGTCGACCGGCGTCATGGTGACCTCCTCGGCGCTGGTCTCCTCGATGTTCAGCTACCAGATGACGGCGAACGTCTGGGTCGGCGTCGGGGTCTCGCTGCTGGTCACCCTGGCCATCGGCTTCTTCAACGGCTTCATGCTCACCCGCACCAAACTCCCCAGCTTCATCATCACGCTCGCCACGTTCCTGATGCTGACGGGCCTCAACCTCGGCCTCACCAAGCTGATCAGTGGCACCGTCACCACCAAGACCATCGGCGACATGGAGGGCTTCGACTCGGCGCGGCAGGTCTTCGCCTCGCAGGTGACGCTGGGCAGTGTCGATCTCCAGATCACCGTGCTGTGGTGGGTGGTGCTGGTGGCCGTGGCGACGTGGATCCTGCTGCGCACCCGCGCCGGCAACTGGATCTTCGCCGTCGGCGGCGGAGTGGACGCGGCCCGCGCCGTCGGCGTACCGGTGGCGCGCACGAAGATCGGGCTCTACCTGGGCGTCGCCTTCGCCGCCTGGATCTCGGGCCAGCACCTGCTGTTCAACTACGACACCGTCCAGTCCGGCGAGGGCGTCGGCAACGAGCTGATCTACATCGCCGCCGCCGTCATCGGCGGCTGCCTGCTCACCGGCGGCTACGGCTCGGCGGTGGGCGCGGCCGTCGGCGCCCTCATCTTCGGCATGAGCAACAAGGGCATCGTCTACGCCCAGTGGAACCCGGACTGGTTCAAGTTCTTCCTGGGCGCGATGCTGCTGCTCGCGACGCTCTTGAACGCGTGGATCCGTAAGCGGGCGGAGGCGACCCGATGACCGACACGACCCCCGAGACCGCCCCGGCGGACCCCGGCACCGAACCGCTGGTGGAGCTGAGCGAGGTCAGCAAGTTCTACGGCAACATCCGCGCGCTGGAGGACGTCTCCCTGCGCGTGCACGCCGGAGAGATCACCTGCGTCCTCGGCGACAACGGCGCGGGCAAGTCCACCCTCATCAAGATCATCGCCGGGCTGCACCGGCACGACACCGGCACCTTCCACATCCAGGGCGCCCCCGCCGACCTCGGCTCCCCCCGCGAGGCCCTGGACCGCGGCATCGCCACGGTCTACCAGGACCTCGCCGTCGTCCCGCTCATGCCCGTGTGGCGCAACTTCTTCCTCGGCTCCGAGCCCAGCACCGGCCGGGGCCCCTTCCGCCGCCTCGACGTGCCCTACATGCGCCGCACCACCCACAGTGAACTGCTGCGCATGGGCATCGACTTGCGCGACGTGGACCAGCCCATCGGCACCCTCTCCGGCGGCGAGCGGCAGTCCGTGGCCATCGCCCGCGCGGTGCACTTCGGCGCGAAAGTGCTCGTCCTGGACGAGCCGACGGCGGCACTGGGTGTCAAGCAAAGCGGCGTCGTCCTCAAATACGTGGCCGCCGCGCGGGACGCCGGCCTCGGCGTGGTCCTCATTACGCACAACCCGCACCACGCCTACCTGGTCGGCGACCGCTTCGTCCTCCTGAAGCGGGGGGCCATGGCCGGCGCGTACGAGAAGGCGGATCTGGAGCTGGACGAACTGGTCCGGCAGATGGCGGGCGGCTCCGAGCTGGAAGAGCTGTCGCACGAGCTGGAGCGGTAGGGGCTGCCCGGGGCCGTGCCCCTGGTTGCCCCGGGTTGTGCATCGCGGGCCGCGGGCGCGTTGTGGCTGGGCGCGCGGTTCCCCGCGCCCCTCGGGGGCGCCCCGGTGCCGGGTGCCGGGTGCCCACCACGGGATGCCCGAGCACGGCTGCGGGCGACGACGTACCGTGGACGCCTGGCAGAATCGGCCGGGCCGGTGACCACACCACAAGGGACGACCACAGTTGAGCATGGACAGTTTCCAGCGAGGTGAGAGGGTCTATCCGCGCAGGACCAGGCCCAGCGCCAGCGTCCTGCGGACGGTCAGCACGCGCGAGCGCCGCTCGCACCTGTCGGCCCCCCGCGTCCCCACCGTCGGCATCGACATCGGCGGCACCAAGGTCATGGCCGGTGTCGTGGACGCGGACGGGACGATTCTGGAGAAGGTCAGGGCGGAGACGCCCGAGAAGTCCAAGAGCCCCAAGGTCGTCGAGGACACCATCGCCGAGCTGGTGCTCGACCTCTCCGACCGGCACGACGTGCACGCCGTGGGCATCGGCGCGGCCGGCTGGATCGACGCCGACAGATCCCGCGTCCTGTTCGCCCCCCACCTGGCCTGGCGGGACGAGCCCCTCAAGGACGCCCTCACCGCCCGCCTCGCCGTCCCGGTGATGGTCGACAACGACGCGAACACCGCCGCCTGGGGCGAGTGGCGCTTCGGCGCCGGCCGGGGCGAGGACCACCTGGTGATGATCACGCTGGGGACGGGGATCGGGGGCGCCATCCTGGAGGACGGGCGCGTCAAACGGGGCAAGTACGGGGTCGCGGGCGAGTTCGGCCACATGCAGGTCGTGCCCGGCGGCCACCGCTGCCCGTGCGGGAACCGGGGCTGCTGGGAGCAGTACAGCTCGGGCAACGCGCTGGTGCGCGAGGCGCGGGAGCTGGCGGCGGCCGAGTCCCCGGTGGCGTACGGGATCATCGACCGGGTCGGCGGCCAGGTCGGCGACATCACCGGGCCGCTCATCACCGAGCTGGCCCGCTCCGGTGACGCCATGTGCACGGAACTGCTCCAGGAGATCGGCGCCTGGCTGGGCGTCGGCATCGCCAACCTCGCGGCGGCCCTGGACCCGTCCTGCTTCGTGATCGGCGGCGGCGTCAGCGCGGCCGACGAGCTGCTGATCGATCCGGCCAGGGACGCCTTCCGGCGCCAGCTGACCGGCCGCGGCTACCGCCCCGAGGCCCGCATCGTCAAGGCCCAGCTCGGTCCCGAGGCGGGTATGGTCGGGGCTGCCGACCTGGCGCGGCTGGTGGCCCGTCGCTTCCGCCGGGCCAACCGGCGCCGCCTGGAGCGCTACGAGCGGTACGAGCGCGCGGCGGACAACCTGCGCCGGGCGGTGGGTCAGTGACCGCAGCGGCCTCCACCACCGAGCCCCCCGCCCCCGGGACCCCCACCCCCATGCCTCACACGGACGAGACCCCCGACCCGCACGAGCGCCCCCCGCACCGGCCCCGGCACCGGGGCTTCGTGCTGCTCATCGTGGTCCTGCTGATCGCCCTGCCGGGCGGCTACCTGGTGCAGTCGGCCTTCCAGAGCCGGGAGAGCGGCAAGGACAAGGAACGCGCCGCGGCGGCCACCAGCCTCACCTACGCCCGCCCGCCCAAGGTCAACCAGCGCATCTACAACGTGCCCGTCCCCCTGTTCGCGACCCGGGTGGCGTTCTACGAGGAGAACTCGTGGGGCAAGAGCAGGATGTGGGTGGAGTTCCGTACGAGCCAGAAGAAACTCACCGAGTTCCTGCACGAGATGGGCACCACCCGGAAGTCCCTGCACAAGGGCAGGATCGCCATCACCGGCAAGCAGGCCAGAGAGGTCGGCTGGCGCTTCGACGAGCCGGGCCACCGCTACTCGGGCCTCGTCCACCACGAGTCCGGGAGCAAGCCGGATACCGCCCTCGTCGTGGACAGCACATACGCCAAGCGCCCGCACGTCTACGCCGTCTCCACGGCCAAGCCCTGAGTGGGCCGCCGCACACAGGATCCCCGCTCCCCGCACACCGTCTTCACGAGCGGGCCCCGGTGCCTTGTGTGCGCGGCCCCGCGCGGCCTCGCGCGTGCGGCGCTCGATAGCGTGCACGCGTGAGCGAAAGCGACCCCTCCCTCCCCCTCCCCGTCAGCTCCCGACCGCCTGTCCGAGGTGAAGCACGGTGACCCCCGCCCAGACGCTGCAACACAGGACCGACGGGTCCGACGACGCGCCCGTACTCGTCCTGGGCCCCGCCCTGGGGACGACGTGGCACATGTGGGACCGGCAGATCCCGGAGCTGACCCGCCACTGGCGGGTGCTCAGGTTCGACCTGCCCGGCCACGGCGGCTCGCCCGCCTACTCCGCCGACTCGGCCACCGCGCTGGCCGAGCGGCTGCTGGCCACCCTCGACAGCCTCGGCATCGAGCGCTTCGGCTACGCGGGCTGCTCCATCGGCGGCGCTCTCGGCATCCAGCTCGCGCTGGCGGCACCGCAGCGGGTGACCTCGCTGGCGCTCGTTTCCTCCTCGCCGCGCTACGGCACGCCCGACAGCTGGCGCCAGCGCGGCGTCGTCATCCGCACCAACGGGCTGGACCCCATCGCCCGCACCACACCCGAGCGCTGGTTCACCACGAGCTTCGCCGCGGCGCAGCCCGCCATCGTCGAGTGGGCGGTGCAGATGGTGCGGACCACCGACCCGGGCTGCTACATCGCCGCCTGCGAGGCCCTGGCCGCCTTCGACGCCAAGGACTCCCTGGGAGGCATAGGGGTGCCGACCCTGGTGGTGGCCGGGGCCGAGGACGAGGCCACCCCGCCGGCCGAGGCCCGCGCACTGGTCGCCGGGATCCCCGACGCGCGGCTGGCGATCGTGCCGGGCGCCTCGCACCTGACCCCCGTCGAGCAGCCGGGCGCGGTCACCGACCTGCTCATCCGGCACTTCACCACCACCTGGCAGGAGTCGGCCGCCGGACCGCCCGCCCCCGCGCCGGTCATCGCGCCCGTCCCGCAGCAGGCGTCGGCCGTGGCCGAGCTGGAGTCCGGCGAGCGGGCGGCACAGCGCAGCGACGCGTTCGAGGCCGGGATGAAGGTGCGCCGCGAGGTCCTGGGGGACGCCCATGTGGACCGGGCGACCGAGGCGGCCGACGACTTCACCGGCGACTTCGAGCACTTCGCCACCCGCTACGCCTGGGGTGAGATCTGGACCCGCACCGGCATCGACCGCCGTACCCGCTCGGTGATCACCCTGACCGCGCTCACCGCCGGCGGCCACTACGAGGAGCTGGCCTCCCACACCCGCGCCGCGCTGCGCAACGGGCTCACCCCCGACGAGATCAAGGAGGTGCTGTTGCAGACCTCCGTCTACTGCGGGGTGCCCGCGGCGCAGTCCGCCTTCGCCGTCGCCCAGCGCGTCATCCGCGAGGAGACCACTCCGGAGGACCGGAGGGCGGCCGAAGAGGACAATGGGCGGCATGGGAACTGACGCGAACGACACCTCGGCCCTCACCAAAAAGGGCCACTCCTGTGTGCGTCTGGAGAAGGGCGGCCGGACCCTGGTCATCGACCCGGGCGGCTTCAGCGAGCAGGACGCGGCGCTGGGCGCCGACGTGCTGCTGGTCACCCACGAGCACGCCGACCACTTCGACGAGCTGCGGCTGCGCGCCGCGATGGAGGCCAACCCGGCGGCCGGGATCTGGACGCTGCGCAGCGTCGCCGACCAGCTCTCCGGCGCCTTCCCGGGCCGCGTGCACACGGTCGGGCACGGCGACACCTTCGAGGCGGCCGGATTCCAGATCGAGGTGCACGGGGAACTGCACGCGGTCATCCACCCGGACATGCCACGCATCACCAACGTCGGCTATGTCGTGGACGGCCTGGTCTTCCACCCCGGGGACGCGCTCACCGTCCCCGAGCGCCCCGTGAAGACGCTGCTGCTGCCGCTGCACGCCCCGTGGAACAAGTTCTCCGAGATCCTGGACTATGTGCGCGCCGTCAGCCCGGCCTACGTCTACGACATCCATGACGGTCTGCTCAACGACAACGGGCTGGCCGTCCTGGGCCGCATGCTGGGCGAGGGCGGCCCCGGCACCGGCGGTGCCGCGCACGGCCATCTGACGCCCGGGGAGAGTGTCGGACTGGCGCGGTAAGTTCGGATGCATGCGTATCGCCACCTGGAACATCAACTCGATCACCGCCCGGCTGCCGCGTCTGACGCAGTGGCTGGAGACGGCCCAGCCCGACGTGCTCTGCCTACAGGAGCTGAAGGTCTCCGAGGAGGCGTTCCCCGGCGACGAGCTGCGGGCGCTGGGCTATGAGTCGGTGGTGAACGCCGGCGGCCGGTGGAACGGCGCCGCGGTCCTCTCCCGCGTGGGCGTGGAGGACCCCGCCACCGCCCTCCCGGAAGCCCCGGGGTACGAGGGCGTCGTGGAGGCCCGCGCGGCGGGGGCCACCTGCGGCGGGGTGCGGGTGTGGTCCGTCTATGTGCCCAACGGGCGCGAGGTGGGGCACCCCCACTACGAGTACAAGCTGGAGTGGCTGGCCGCGCTGCGGGCCACGGCGGAGAAGTCCGCCGGCGGCCCGCAGCCGTTCGCGATTCTCGGCGACTTCAACATCGCGCCGGCCGACGCGGACGTGTGGGACCTGGCCGAGTTCGAGGGCGCCACCCATGTCACCCAGCGCGAGCGGGAGGCGCTCGCCGCGCTGGAGGGCGCGGGCCTGAAGGACATCTACCCGCGCCCCCTGAAGTACGACGTCCCCTTCACCTACTGGGACTACCGCCAGCTGTGCTTCCCCAAGAACCGGGGCATGCGCATCGATCTGGTCTACGGAGACGAGGCGTTCGGCGCCGCCGTGCGGGACGCCTACGTGGACCGCGAGGCCAGGAAGGGCAAGGGCGCCTCCGACCACGCCCCGGTGGTCGTGGACCTCGACGTGTGACCGGGCCCCCGGCGGGCCCCGCCTCAGACATCCCCCAGGTCGCTCAGGTCGATGGACTCGGCCAGCGCCCGCAATCCCGCGTCCCCCGGGTGCAGATGGTCCCCCGAGTCGTACTCGGGCAGCATCCGCGCGGGCCGCTGCGGATCCCGTATGGCGGCGTCGAAGTCGAGGACCCCGTCGAAGTGGCCCGTATCCCCCCGCACGAAGGCGTTGACCGCCAGCCGTTGCGCGTTCACGGTGGGGGTGCAGTCCTTGTAGCCCTCGCAGGGCGTGATGGTCGCCACCAGAACGCGCAGGCCGCGCTCCCGGGCCCGTGCGGCGATGGCCTTCATGCCGTCGATGACCTCTCCCGCCGGGGTGCCCCACCGCACGTCGTTGATGCCCTCGAAGAGGATCACCGTCCTGGCGCCGGTCTGGCCCAGGACGTCCCGCTCCAGGCGGTGCCGGGCGCTGACGCCTGCCGTGTCGGCGCTGACGCCGTCGCCGGGGTAGCGGTCGGTGACGACGCGGTTGGCGGAGATGCCGTGGTTGAGGACGCCGTACCGGGGCGCCTCGCCCTGGCCTTGCAGGCGGCGGGCCAACACGTCGGGCCAGCGCGCGTTGGCGCCCTCCGTCGAGCGCACCCCGTCGGTGATGGAGTCGCCCAGAGTGACGACGGAGCCGGGCCCGCCCTGGACATCGACGCCGGTGAGGAAGGGCCACACGCTCAGGGAGCGGGTGTAGGCGCCCCCGCCGCTCTCCCCGGTGCGATCCCCGCTGCCGCCCTCGCTCAGGTACGAGCGCTGGATGGCCGCGCTGTGCACGGGCGCGGCGCTGACCGGATCCGGCAGATGGATGCTGACCAGCAGATTCGTATCGGCCGGTACATCGAAGCCGACCGGGTCGCTGACCGCGCGGGCCCCCGCGGCGATCCGGGTGCCCGCATGCCCGCCACCGAAGGTGAGGCGCGCGGGCCTGCCCTCGGTGGCGGCGCCCTCGCGCTGGACGGCGATCGAGGCGTGGCCGATGCGCACGAGCTCGGCGGCGAAGGTGTTCTCCAGCCGGATACGGGCGCGCGGCCCGCCCGCCGAGGTGTGCACGACCAGCCGCAGCGTCTGGTCCTGCCACGGCCCGGTACCCGTGTAGCCGCCGGTGCTCGCGGACCAGGTGCCGCTCCAGCCGTCCCCCGCGGGCCGCACGGCGGCGTCGAAGACGTGCAGATCCGCCTCGCCGCCCGGGTCCGCGGGCAGTTGGACGGAGCTGAGGGTGCGGCCGGGCTCCAGCGGCACCGTGACGGCGTACAGCCGCGCCTTCTCGGACAGCTGCCCGCCCTCGCGGGCGTTGAGATGGGGCAGGGCGACGGCCTTGGTGCCGAGCGGGCCGCCGCGCCAGTCGGCGGCGCTGAGGGTGTAGGAGCCGCGCGAACCGTCGCGGTAGCGCAGGGTGCCGGATCCGGTGACGGGCTCGCCCGCGCCGCCGGGTGAGGTGGCGGCCACCAGGAAGGTGAGGGCGCTGCCGCGCCCCGTCAGCTGAACGTGCTGTCCGTCGGCGCGCACGTTGTCGGCGGTGCCGGGGGAGCGGTCGGGCATGCGCAGCGGGGTCCCGTCGAGGTCGAGGCGGGCGCCTGGCCGCCATCCGGCCCGCGAGAGGTCCTGCGCCGAGAGGGAGTGCCCGGACCCGTCGAAGTCGGCCGCGCCGGGGCGCGTGTCGTCGCTGATGGCGCGGTTGTCGAACAGGCGCTCCAGGGGGAGCGGACGGTGCGGGACGGAGGCGGCCGGGGCCGCCGACGGTCTGGCCGTACGGCCTTGTGCTGCTGCCGTCAACGCCGGTCCGGTGGCCGTGGCGGTGGCCACCAGCAGCGTGACGGAGCTGGTCCAGAGGCGTCTGTGCACGTGATTGCCCTCTCGTGGGACTTCAACACCCTTGCCTGCACCCCGGATTGGATCCGGGCGGGGTGAAAGTAGGGAGACGGGGAAGCGGCGTCAAGGTGTCCGGCGGGGCAACCGGGCGGCCCTCTCACACAGCGCGCCTATGGTGCCGGGGCCTGCGTGGGTGCCACGCTGAGCCATATGCACTTCCCCTTTCTGGACAACTGGCGCAGGACTCGCCCCGGCGCGGACGGGGTCGCGCTGACCGACGCCCTGTCCAGCGACCCGGAGAGCGCGGCGCAACTGCTCTCCGAGTGCGAGTTGCTGCGCGAGCAGGCGAGGGGTGCGGGCCTCGAACTCGACGACTCGGTGGACTCCTTGGCGGCGCTCGACCAGCTGCCGCCCAACTGGCGCGGGGATCCCGAGGTCTCCCCGTGGCTGGGCACCGACGCGGGACTGTACCTGGGGTCGGTGATCGTCCGCACGGTGCCGGGTGCCCGCTGGGTGCAGTGGCCCGACGGGCAGCCGGTGGTGCTGCTGCCGTCCGGGCGGGAGATGGACGTGCTGGAGGAGGGCACGGCGTGGGCGGAGACGGGCTCGCCGGAGCTGTCCCAGGCGTACGCGGAGGCCAGCGAGGGCTGAGGCCCGGTGCGGGGCGGCGGGGGCTGCGGCGGCCGGTCTCAGGGTTCAGCCCGTGAAGGTGATGCCGTATTCGAGCCGCCAGCGGTCGGCGCGTACGACGATGTCGGAGGTCTCCACCGCGCGCCCGTCCTCGTCGTAGTGGGTGCGTTCGACGGCGGTGACGCACTGCCCCGGGGAACAGCCCAGGGTTTCGGCCTCGGGGCTGGTCGCGGGCCGGGCGCCGACGAGTTCCACGGCGCGTACCACCCGGATCCCGATGGCGGCCAGCCGGCCCCGGACGCCCCGGCGGGCGTAGGGGCCTCGTTCAGGGCACATGACGTCGGTCCCCTCGGTGATGGCGAGCGGCTCCCAGCTGGTGGCGAGCTGCACGGGGCGGCGGTCGGCGAGATATTCATACTGTGTGCACATCACCGGGTCGCCTGGTTCGATGCCGAGGCGTTCGGCGATGTGTTCGGGTGCCCGCGCCGTGCTGGAGGTGGCCTCCCACACGACGGCTGACGTCTCGTCACCCGGCTCGGGTGCCGGGTGGGGGCCGGTGTGCTCGTCGGGGCATTCACCCGCACGGTCGTCCCCGGCCGCCGCTTCGGTGCCCCGTGCGGGGTCGGCGGCGCGGCCGGTGACCTGAGCCGCGAAGGGGGAGTCCACGGCGCCGGTCGAGCGCAGCAGGGTGCCGGCGGGGGCGCGGTCGGTCACGAACACCCCGCGCCCGAACTGGCCTTCCGCGTAGCCGGCCGACTTGAGTACCCGTACGGCGCGGTCCACGGTCTGGTCGCTGGCCGCGTAGGAGCGCTTCAGCTCGGCCCGGGAGGGGATACGGGCGCCGACCGGCAGCGTCCCTTCGTCGATCTGGCGGCGCAGATCGTCGGCGATCCGCTGGTACACCGGCCTGGTCTCATCCGCACTGCCCATGCAGGGCTCCCCTCTCACCGGATGTCTCCGGACTCTCCCCGAGGCCATGGCCTCTGACGTGGCAGCAGGCTAGGTACCCAGGGGCTTCCTTCGTACCTAGGCCCAGATGACGGCCATTTCCTGTTGTATCGCCCTACTGCGTGTCATCCCGGAACTACCCCCATTCGGGCCGATAGTTTCCGGTTTCTATGGAACCGCTGATCGAGCTGCGCGGCGTCAACAAGCGCTATGGCGAGCTGCATGTGCTCAGGGACATCGATCTGACCGTCGGCCAGGGAGAGGTCGTGGTCGTCATCGGCCCCTCGGGCTCGGGGAAGTCCACACTGTGCCGGACCATCAACCGTCTGGAGACCGTCGAGTCCGGCACCATCACCCTGGCAGGGCACCCCCTCCCCGCCGAGGGAAAGGAACTGGCCCGGCTGCGCACCGAAGTCGGCATGGTCTTCCAGTCCTTCAACCTCTTCGCGCACAAGACGGTACTGGCGAACGTGATGCTCGCGCCGGTCAAGGTGCGCGGCAAGAAGAAGAACGAGGCGATGACGCGGGCCCGCGAACTCCTGGGCCGGGTCGGCCTGGCGGAGCACGCCGCGAAGTACCCCGCGCAGCTGTCCGGCGGCCAGCAGCAGCGGGTCGCCATCGCGCGGGCGCTGGCCATGGATCCACGGGCACTGCTGTTCGACGAGCCGACCTCGGCGCTGGACCCGGAGATGATCAGCGAGGTCCTCGAAGTCATGCAGCAGCTGGCCAGGGACGGCATGACGATGGTCGTGGTCACCCACGAGATGGGCTTCGCCCGCTCGGCGGCCAACCGCGTCGTCTTCATGGCGGACGGCCAGATCGTCGAGGACCGCACCCCCGAGGGCTTCTTCACGGCGCCCGAGAGCGCCCGCGCCAAGGACTTCCTCTCCAAGATCCTCAAGCACTGAGAGGGGGCGTCATGCGTCACCACACTCCTGCCCGCCTCCGCGGCGCGCGCGTCCGCATCGCCGGGGCCGTCCTGCTCGTTCTCGCGGTCGCCGGATGCGGGGCCGACGGCAGCCCCCCGGCGCGCGGGCCCCAGCCCGGGAAGCTGCCGCACTACGCCGTGGACAAGGGCTTCTCACTGCCCTCCTCGCCGACCTGGAAGAGCGCGAAGCAGCGCGGACGGCTGACCATCGGCGTCAAGGAGGATCAGCCCGGCATGGGCGAGATGAACCCGGCCACCGGCGTCTACTCCGGCTTCGACGTGGAGATCGCCGAAATGCTCGCGGCCTCCCTCGGCTTCGACCCCAAGAGAGACATCCAGTTCAAGGCCATCGCCTCCGCCAACCGGGAGACGGCCCTCCAGAACGGCCAGATCGACTACTACGTGGGCACCTACACCATCAACCCCGGCCGCAAGAAGCTCGTCGGCTTCGCCGGGCCCTACTACATCGCGGGCCAGAAGCTGCTGGTGCGGGCGGATGAGAAGCAGCTACGGGGCCCGCAGGACACCGCGGGCAAGAAGATCTGCTCGGCCGTGGGCTCCACCCCGCTCCAGCGCATCCAGCACGACTACCCCCGGGCCGTGGCCGTCGCCTACGACAGCTACGCGATCTGCGTGGACAACCTGCTCAACAACCAGGTCGACGCGGTGACCACGGACGACACGATCCTGCTCGGCTACGCGGCCAAGGACCCCGAGCACCTCAAGGTCGTCGGCAAGGCGTTCTCCGAGGAGCCCTACGGCATCGGCGTCCCGCGCCCCGACCGCGCGCTCGCGCGGGCGCTGGACAAGGCGATCACCGCGCGGGAGCACGACGGCGACTGGAAGCGGGCCTACGACGCCACCCTCGGCCTCTCCGGGGTGCCCGCGCCCAGACCTCCCCGCATCGATCACGCGCTGACGAGCTGAGAGGAAGCGAGCGGCCCCATGGACGTACTGACAGACAACTTCTCCCTCTACGGCGAGGGCTTTCTCGGCACCCTGAAGCTCACCGTCTACTCCTCGCTGCTGGCCTTGGCCGTGGGCGTGCTCATGGCCGGTTTCCGGGTGGCGCCGGTCGCGGCGCTGCGCTGGGTGGGCACCGCGTGGGTGACGGTGCTGCGCAACACCCCGCTCACGCTGCTGTTCTTCGCGATGCTGCTGGGGCTGCCCCGCTTCGGCGTCGAGCTGCCGTTCGAGCTGTTCGCGGTGCTGGCGCTGGGCTGCTACACCTCCGCCTTCATCTGCGAGGCGGTCCGCGCGGGCATCAACACCGTGCCGCTCGGCCAGGGCGAGGCGGCCCGCAGTCTGGGCATGAGCTTCGGGCAGTCGCTGAGCACGGTGGTCCTGCCACAGGCGCTGCGCACCGTCATCGCCCCGATCGGCTCCACGCTGATCGCGCTCGCCAAGAACTCCGCGATCGCGGGCTCCTTCAGCGTCGTCGAGCTGCTGAGCACCTACAAGACGCTCAACGAGAACGGCTACAGCGTCCTTTGGTCCTTCGTCTGGATCGCGCTGGGCTATCTGATCCTGACCCTCGCCATCAGTGCGCTCTTCCACGCGATGGAACGGCGCTGGGGAGCCGCCCGATGACCACACCCGCCTCCTCGCCGCCGCCCGGAGCCCCCGGCCCGCCCGGCCCGAGCCCAGCGGTGTCCCCGCGATCCCCGAAGCGGGCCCGGCGCCACGGTGCCTCCGCGCTCTACGACATCCCCGGACCGCGCGCCCGCGCCCGGCACCTTGGCTACGGGGTGCTCACCGGGCTCGCGCTCGCGGCACTGGTGGCGTGGGTGATCTATCTCCTTGTCGATACAGGCCAGTTCTCGTTCGTCAAGTGGCGCCCCTTCGGATACCGGGGCATCCAGGAACTGCTGTTGCGGGGCCTGGGCAACACCCTCAAAGCCTTCGCCATGGCCGCCGTGCTCGCGCTGGCCCTCGGCGGCGTGCTGGCCGCCGGGCGGCTGTCTGAACACCGGCCCGTGCGGTGGC
This sequence comes from Streptomyces axinellae, assembly GCF_039532135.1. Lineage (NCBI taxonomy): Bacteria > Bacillati > Actinomycetota > Actinomycetes > Kitasatosporales > Streptomycetaceae > Streptomyces > Streptomyces axinellae. The sequence continues at coordinate 119,825 of NZ_BAAARJ010000016.1, read as the reverse complement.
TGAGCATGCTGCTGGTGGAGTTCTTCCGGGCCATGCCCGTCCTGGTGATGATCTTCTTCATCTTCGTCGCCCTCCAAGTCCAGCCGCTCCCCGCGCTCGTGGCCGGCCTGACTCTCTACAACGGCTCCGTCCTCGCCGAGGTCTTCCGCTCCGGCGTGCGCTCCGTGGACCGGGGCCAGCGCGAGGCGGCCTACGCGCTGGGGATGCGCAAGACGCAGGTGATGACCCATGTACTGGTGCCGCAGGCGGTGCGGGCCATGCTGCCGACGATCATCAGCCAGCTCGTCGTGGCGCTCAAGGACACCTCGCTCGGATTCCTGATCACCTACGAGGAATTCCTGCACGCCGGGCGCCTGATCGCGATCAACATGGACTACACGATGCCGTTCATCCCCGTCGTCATCGTGATCTCCGCGATCTACATCGGCCTGTGCATGCTGCTGAGCTGGTTCGCGACCTGGGTGGCCCGGCGCGAGCGGGGCAACGTCAAGAACGAGGCCGTGGACGTCGCCCCCGCGGTGGCCGGCTCCGCGATGCCGGGCGGTCACGGACCGGCTTGAGCGCACGGTGACGCGGCGGCGCGCGATGCCTCGTGGCGCGGAACGCACCCCTGCGGCGGTACTGACGCATGCGCGTCAAGCGGACTACGCTGACGCGGTTCACCGCCAAGGAGGTCCCCGATGACGTCCCCTGATGACCAGAGTCCGTCCTGTGAGGAGCCGAACTCCCGCTCTCGGCGGGACGGTCGCGCCCCCGCCCCTTTCCGCCCTGACGGCGGGCCATCCGGCGCGCAGCCGTCCGATGGCGGGCCGTCCGATGGCGGGGGCCGGTGGTCCGGCCTTGGCGCGAGCCGGGTCGGGCACCGACGCTCGCGCGGAGTGCGGCTGAGCGCCGTCGCGGCGGAACCGAGATCCGCGGCCGGGGCGCGGAGGATGTGGGTGGCCGGGCTCGGGCTGGGGGCGCTGCTGGTGGGGGCGGGGGCCGTGCCCGCCGTCGGGAGCGGGCACCAGGGGCGTGACCCGGTGAAGGCGCCCGTGGCGACGGGGTATGGCGGAGCCGTGTCGAGCGTGGACGCCGACGCTTCCGCAGCCGGTATCGAGGTGCTCAAGCGCGGTGGCACCGCCGCCGACGCCGCAGTGGCGACGGCGGCTGCGCTCGGCGTGACGGAACCGTATTCCGCCGGTGTGGGCGGTGGCGGATACCTCGTGTACTACGACGCGGCCACCCGCAAGGTGCACACCATCGACGGCCGCGAGAAGGCCCCGCTCAGCGCGGATGAGGACCTGCTCACCGAGAACGGGAAGGCGATCCCCTTCGAGGAGGCGGTCACCAGCGGCCTCGGCGTCGGGACGCCGGGCACCCCCGCGACGTGGGAGAGGGCCCTGCGCGAGTTCGGCAACAAGTCGCTGGGGCAGGCGCTGGAGCCGGCGACGCGGCTGGCGCGGCGCGGGTTCACCGTCGATGAGACCTTCCGGAAGCAGACGGCCGACAACGAGGCGCGGTTCCGGGACTTCCCGGCGACCGCCGACTTGTTCCTGCCGGGCGGCAAGCTCCCCGAGGCGGGCTCGACCCTCAAGAACCCCGATCTGGCCCGCACCTACGAGGAGTTGTCCCGCAAGGGCACCGACGCGCTGTACAAGGGCGAGCTGGGCCGCGACATCGTGCGGACCGTACGCAAGCCCCCGGTCGCCGACGGGGCGAGCCGCACCGTGCGGCCGGGCGACATGACCGCGAAGGACCTCAAGGCGTACGCGACGCGCTCGCAGCGTCCGACGCGTACGGACTACCGGGGACTGGACGTGTACGGGATGGCGCCCTCCTCGTCGGGCGGCACCAGCGTGGCGGAGGCGCTGAACATCCTGGAGCGCGGCGATGTGCGCGGCATGAGCCAGAAGCAGTACCTGCACCGGTATCTGGAGGCGAGCCGGATCGCCTTCGCCGACCGGGGCCGCTGGGTGGGCGACCCCGCCCAGGAGGACGTGCCCACCAGGGAACTGGTCTCGCAGCGCTTCGCGGACTCCCGCGCCTGCCTGATCGACGACAAGAAGGCCCTCAAGAGCCCGCTGGCGCCCGGCGATCCGCGCCATCCGCGGCAGTGCGACCAGGGCGATGCCGACGAGCGGGCGGCCACCACCTACGAGGGGGAGAACACCACGCATCTGACGGCGTCCGACAAGTGGGGCAACGTCGTGGCCTACACCCTCACCATCGAGCAGACCGGCGGCAGCGGCATCGCCGTGCCGGGGCGCGGCTTCCTGCTGAACAACGAGCTGACGGACTTCTCCGCCGTGCCCGCCACGCCCGGAGTGCACGACCCGAACCTGCCGGGCCCGGGCAAGCGGCCCCGCTCCTCGATCTCCCCGACGCTGGTGCTCAAGCACGGCAAGCCGGTGCTGGCGCTGGGTTCGCCCGGCGGCGCGACGATCATCACGACCGTGCTCCAGACGCTCGTCAACCACCTGGACCGTGGCATGCCGCTGGTCGATGCCATCGCGGCGCCGCGTGCGAGCCAGCGCAACGCGGCGCAGACGGAGATGGAGCCGAGGCTGATGGACAGCCAGGTGCGCCGCCAACTGGAGGCGCTGGGCCACTCGTTCAAGAGCAACCCGGAGATCGGCGCGGCCACCGGCATCCAGCGGCTGCCCGGGGGACGCTGGCGTGCGGCGGCGGAGACGGAACGGCGTGGCGGCGGATCGGCGATGGTCGTCCACCCGGCCGGCCCCTGAGCGCCCCTGCGTCCGGTCCGCCGACGGCCCCCGCCGGGTGTGAGGGCGACGGGGGCGGCGTACGGCGGTCCGGTGGCGGGGGACGGGGTGTTCACGCGGCCACCGCCACCGCGTCGATGGCCGGAGTGCGCAGCGTGCGGCGGGCCGTCGTGACGAGGGTGGCCAAGGTGGCCGCCGCCGCGAGGGCCGCCGTACCGGCGAAGACCACGGGGATGCTGCCGGGCAGCGAACCGCCGTCGGAGCGGACGGAGTTGAAGGCGAGCGTGCCGGCCAGCCCGGCCACCGTGCCGAAGAAGACACCGACCACGGTGAGGAGCGCACCCTCGACACCGACCGTGCGCAGCACCTGGCGCGGGGTGGCGCCGGCCAGCCGCTGGCGGCCGAACTCGCCGCCGCGGTAGGTCGTGGACGCGTACAGGGTGTTGATCAGCATGACGCAGCAGAAGACGGCGATGATGCCGACGACCACCAGGTTGACCGTCTCCAGGTTCTTGTCCTCGACCGTCCGGGTCAGCCCGGCGGCCTTGATCGCCGCGTTGTTGATGAGCTGCATGGACACCGTTCCGGTGGCGATTCCGGTGAACAGGATGAGCGGCATCAGTACCCCGCTCGACTGGGCCGCTCTGCGGCGGGTGTTGAGCACCGCCAGATAGCCCCCGGCGCCGGTGAGCATGGCCACGGGGCGCCCGATCGCGGCCAGCAGAGCGCGCATCAGCGCGGGCGCCAGCGTCGCGAAGCCGACCGACAGCATGATCGCGCCATAGCCGGGTGCCGCCATCAGCGCGGCAGCGTCCCGGTCCACGACGAAGGTCACCGCGATGCCGCCGCCGCCCGCCAGCAGGGCGGCGACACCCGCCGCCGCGCGCAGCCGCCCCCGGGGCGGCCTGGCACCGGCCAGCGCGCGGGTGGCGCGGCGTACGGCGAGGAACGAGGCGCCCGTTGCGGCCAGCAGGGTAATGGCCAGCCCGGCGGAGATCCCCACCGGGCCGAACGCCGGATCGATGCGCTCCGCGACCTGGCCGCTCTCCTGGAACATCCACACCAGCGCCCGCCCGCCGAACATCGCCGGTATCAGGGCCAGTGCCCAGCCCGCGAGCGCGACGACCGCGGCCTCGCCCACCACCATGCGCTTGATCTGTGCCGGGGTGGCGCCGGTGCGCCGCAGCAGGGCGACCTCCGAGGCGCGCTGCCGCACGTTGACGGTGAGCGTGGAGGCGAGCGCGAAGAAGACGAGCAGGGTGCCGTAGCCGCCGACGATGCTCGCCGAGAGGGTCAGCGTCTCCTCGCTGTCGGCGTCGATCCCGGCCACGGCCGCCGTGTCGTGCAGCGAGTTGAACGCCATGGTGATCGTCGCGCCGAGGAAGGCGGTCAGCAGCGTGGCCACGAACCGGCCGGGGCGCTTGCGCACGGAGCGCAGGGCGAGGGAGAACATGTCAGGCTCCGAAGGGGCGCGCGGGGGCAGCGGGGGCATCGGTGGTATCGGGGGCGGTGGCGGCCGGGCTCGTCGGACGGGGATCGAGGGGGCGCCGGTCCGGTGCCTCCAGCGCGTCGCCCAGGTGCGCGAGCCGTTCGGCCACCGCGTCCACGCTCGGCGAGGCCAGCGCGCCCGCCAGCCGCCCGTCGGCCAGAAACTGGACGGCGTCCGCGTACGAGGCGGCCACCGGGTCGTGGGTCACCATGACCACCGTCCGGCCGAAGGCGCGCACCATCTGCTGGAGCAGGCCCAGCACTTCGCGGGCGCTGCGCATGTCCAGTGCGCCGGTGGGCTCGTCCGCGAAGATCACGTTCGGTTCGGCCACGAGGGCGCGGGCGATGGCCACGCGCTGCCGCTGGCCGCCGGAGAGCTGTTCGGGCAGGTGGCGCAGGCGGTCCCCGAGCCCCACCTGGGCGAGGATCTCGCGGGCCCGCGCGCGGTTGACGCGCCGTCCGGCCAGCTTCAGCGGGAGCGTGGTGTTCTCCTCGACGGTGAGCGTCGGCATCAGGTTGTACTCCTGGAAGACGAAGCCGATCCGGCGGCGCCGGAACTTCGTCAGCTCCGCCTCCGTTCCGCCCGTCATCTCGGCGCCGTCCACCATCACCAGCCCGTGGTCGGGCCGCTCCAGCCCGGCCGCGCACTGGAGGAGTGTGGACTTGCCGGAGCCCGAGGGGCCCATCACGGCGGTGAAGCTGCCGGCGGGCAGGCTCAGCGTCACCCCGTCCAGCGCGGTGACCGCGTTGCCGTCGGCACCTCCGCCGCCGTAGACCTTGCTGACTTTGACCAGGCGCAGGGCCTCGGCCGGGTGCGGGGTGCCGGCCGGGCGGGGGCCGGTCGCGGTGCGGTGTGTCGCGGGCGTCGTCATGCCGCAGACGCTACGGAGCGCGCACGTGCGGCACACTGGCGTCACCACCCGAGCCGTGGTGGCGCTATGTGTACCCCTCCTATGGGGGTCTGCCGCCCGGCTTCCGCCCCGTTCGGGGAGGGAAAACCGCGCCCGGAATTGAGGTTTGCCTCAGAAGACTTTGGTTGAACGGGCGTTGTAAAGCGTCCATATCGTGGGCCGGCGAATGAGAAGTGGACGTCACCGGCCGGAAGGGCGGTCCGTGTCCCCCGAAATTGGTCACATTTCCGGGCCCGAACAGTGAACGAGAGGGCGGGGGTTTTACGTATACCCCCAGGGACGGTCCGGTCCCGTATGAATCTACGCGCGGCGAGCGCGGAAGCTCTCGCTGGAGGAAAGGAGGGTGACGCCGTGACCACACACCCCTCGCCCGGCTCCGCTACGGAGCCCGTGCAGCACACCGACGTGGCCGCCTACGCGCTGGGTGTCCTCGACGCCGCCGACGCCGAACGCTACGAGGAGCACCTCGCGGGCTGTGACCGGTGTGCCGTCGAGCTGAAATCCATGACCGCGCTCACCCCGTTCCTCGCCGAGCACGCGCGAGATGGCGGGCCGCCCGTGCCGGAGCGTCCACGGGCCGAACGGCCGGAGCGTCCGCGGGCCGCACTGCTGGAGCAGTTGCTCACCGACACGGCGGGCGAGGCCGCCGCGGAACGCCGCAGGCGCGACACACGCCGGCTGTGGCTGGCAGCGGGTGTGTTCGCGCTGGTCGTCGTCGGGGGCCTGCTGGCCGTCCTCGCGATGCTGGGGGACGACGGGGACGCCGAGCAGGCGGCGAGCCCGGCCCGGCAGATGTACGAGCGAGGGGAGAAGACCGCCACGGTTGACGTAGGCACCGAGACCCGGGCCACCGTCTCCCTGGAGAAGAAGTCATGGGGCACCCATGTCGCCCTCCAGTTGGGGCACATAAGCGGCCCGGAGAGCTGCGAGCTGGTCGCGGTCGGCAAGGACGGCACGGAGCAGACGGTCACCACGTGGGCGGTGCCGGCGCACGGCTACGGCATCGCGGACACCCGATGGCACAAGCCGCTCTACACCGACGGCGGCGCGGCCTTCGCCCGCTCCGAACTCGACCGCTTCGAGGTGCGCACACTGTCCGGACGCCACTTGGCCACCATCGATATCCGGGCCCGCTGAGAAGCGGGTCAGGACACCCCGGGGTGTTCAGGAGACCGCGGTCTCCGGCCCGTTCGCGCTGCCGCCGTCCGGGCCCGCTGCTGTGGCCTGCGGGGCCATCGAGTCGGGGTGGAAGCGCTCGACGCGGTCGCGCTCGGTGTACATCTCCCAGTAGCTCTGCGCGAGGTCGTCCGGGTCGACGACCGAGAACTGCGGGAGACCGGCCGGCGCCGGGCCCGCTTCCGGGGCCGCCGCGCCCGGGACTGCTTCCGGCACCGCTGCGGAGGCGGATTCCATGGCGGCCTGTGCCTTGGCGGAGACCTCGCTGCGGGCGATCAGGGACGCGATGGTCAGGGCTCCGGCGTAGACGCCCGTACCGGCCAGCTCGGCGTGGAGGGAGTACAGGTAGTTGCGGGTGGCGGACATCACCGGGCCGAGTCCGCTGAGGTGGGGCATCGGGTGCGCGGCCGAGTAGCCGTGGGCCAGAAGGAAGGCACCGTCGCCGCGCTCGGTCCACTCCGGCAGTACGGCCCGGACCACCTCGACCGGGGTGAGCAGCAGCAGCGGGACGAGGTCCTGGAGGGTGGCCGCGTCCAGTTCGGCGGCCGGGGTGAAGCTCTGGTCGCCGCTGATCGGCCCGTACTCGACCACGTCGATGCGGCCGAACCGGTCGCGGATCGCCCCGATGAGCGCGGGCACTTCGGCCGGCTGGGAGAGGTCGGCGGGGAAGGCGCCCGCCTCGATGCCCTCACCGGCGAGTTCGCCGACGAGGGCGTCCAGCCGGTCTTTGCGGCGGGCCACCAGTGCCACCCGGAAACCCTCCCGCCCGAAGCGGCGGGCCACCGACGCACCGAGGCCGGTACCGGCGCCGAAGACGGCGATCACTTGGGACGCATGGGACATGGGCGTGCTCCTTCGCTGCCACTGAGGCATTCTTGACCTGGGGGTCAACTTGCCTCCGACGCGCAGCTCGCCCGCGCCGCCGCCCGCAGCAGCGCCCCCGACACCTGGCGGCGCCAAGTCGCCCTCCTGCTCGACGGGTTGCGCGCCGACGCCGCGCAGGGCCCCCTCCCCGCCGAGCCGCTCACCCCCGCGCAGATGTACGACGTACTGGGCGGGCTCTCCGGCACGCCGTAGCCGTAGTCGTCGGGGGACGGCCCGTGCCGGGCCGGGGCCGAGGCGGTCGGGGTGCGCAGCCGGGGTGTGAGGCCGTGCGAGGCCAGGGACTCTCCTCGGAGTGATCTCCTTCCGTGCGGGCCGCGGCCCGGAACCTCCTCCGGCGCCCCCTGGCATCACCCCCTGGCCTTGTGCTCCTGCACGCCGCCCGCCGGTGGCGCGTCAGCCCGCTACGAGGCTCGCGAGCAGTTCGGCGGCGGGCCCGGGCCGCACGAGCCAGCGCAGGTGACTCCCCTCAAGTGTCCGGACGTCGAAGGGATTGGCGGGTGTGAGCGTGTCGGCTTCGCGGATCATGCGGTCCTGCACGGCGAGCGGCATGCTGGCGTCGTCGGCCAGGCGCACATAGGTCTTGGGAATCCGGCCCCAGGTCGTGGCCTGTGCCCGGTCCGCGGACGTACCGGCGTCGAGGGCCTCGTCGGGCTGGAAGGTGTTCAGGAAGGTCCGGAACTCGTCATCGGTGAGATCGGCGGCGAACGCGCGCTTGAACGCGGCGAGTGCCGCCGGGTCGGCGGTGCGGAAGTTGGTCCGGAGCAGGCCGAGTTCCCCCGGATCCCCGACGAGTGTGGCAGCGAAGGATTCCGTATCGACGTCCGCCATCTCCGGCTGCGCGTAGTAGCCGCCGACCTCCAGCTCGACGGGGCACCAGGCGGAGACGTAGACGATCCGGTCGATCAGTTCGGGCCGGGCGTTGGCGACGGCGGTGGCCGTGATGCCGCCCCTGCTGTGGGCGACGAGGATGGTGGGCCCGTTCCGCTTGGCCCGTTCGAGGACTCCGGCCACGCGAGCGGCGTTGTCCGCGAGCGTGACTCCCCTGATGCTCCCCGGCTCCGCGGCAAGGGCGCCGGGATCCTGGGGAGCCTGATAGGCGGCGGGGAAGGTCGCCTCGAATCCGTGCCCCGGAAGGTCGACCGCGGCCGAGCGGTGCCCGAGCAGGCCCAGTTCGGCCTGTAGCGGCGCGAACGAGAACGAGTTCGCGAAGGCCCCATGAACAAAGATGTACGTCGGATGAAGCTGCATGCCTCAGCTTCCAACAGGATGATCTTCGGAACAAGGCCGAGGGCTCAGGGGACGTGGCCGCGGGCGCGCCGCCGGTGCCGGCCGCGGTGGAGTGCGGGGCGGGTGGTGCGGCGCTGGTGGTACCGGCGGCGGCTCGGTCCGGCGGGGGCCGTCATGGGTGGACGGCCCGGCACGGACGGCCGACCGGGGTGGTGGCCTGGGGCTCGCGGCGACCCCCGGGAGGACCATCAGGGGAGGGTGGCCAGGATCTCGTCCGTGGTGGCGGTTTCGCCCAGGCGCGGGAAGACGCCCTCGACCGAGGCCCGGTGGCCGTCGGCGGAGATGTCGGTGCAGGCGTCCACGGCGACCGTCACGTGGTAGCCGTGCTCGTGCGCGGCGCGGGCCGTCGATTCGACACCGAAGCGGGTGGCGATCCCGCCGAGCACGATCTGGGTGACACCCCGGCGCCGCAGCTCCAAGTCGAGCGAGGTGCCGTAGAAGGCGCCCCAGCTCTGCTTGGTGACGCGGATGTCCGTGTCCTGGACGTCGAGTTCCGGTACGAGGTCGGTCCAGTCGGGCGCCGCGGTGCCGCTGCGGAGGGAGATCTCGGTGCGGCCGGGCGGTGTGGCCTTCACGTTGACGAGGACCACAGGCAGCCCGCGAAGGCGGAACTCCGTGGCGAGCCGGGTCCCGCGCTCGATCACCTCGGCCGGGGTGAAGGGCGCGCCGGGGATGCTGGTGATGCCCTTCTGGAGGTCGATCAGTACGAGGGCGGACCGGGGGTCGATGGCGCTGAGGGCCATGAAGTGCTCCTTGAAGTGCGGGATGCGTGGAATTCGGGGGAATATGGCGAAATAGATGGAGGCTGATTATGAACGGCCGTGCAGGGCACGGTCGGTGCCGGTCAGGACGCACAGCACGGCGCCGAGGACGACCGCCGTCACGGCTATGAGGTGCAGGCCCGCGTCGTCGGCCCGGTGGCCGTAGAAGAGGGCGATCAGGCTGGACGCGGTGATGGCACCGAGGTATTGCGAGGTGCGCTGGAGCCCGGCCGCCGCGCCCACCCCGTCGGCGGGTGCCTGCGCGGCGACGGCCGCCTGGTTGCTCGTACCGGCCAGCCCCTGGGGCAGGCCGAACAGCACGGAGGCCAGCAACAGCAGCGCCAGCGGGGTGTCGCTGTGGGCGAAGGCCAGTGTTCCGGCGCCCGCGAGCAGCAGTACGGCCGCCAGTGTCAGGGGTCCGCGTATGCCCTCCGTGCGGGCGCCCAGCAGCGAACACGCCGCTGCCGCCAGCGACATGGGCAGCATGATCAGCCCGGCGCCGGACGACGAGAATCCGTGCGACTCCTCCAGCCACTGCGCGAAGCCGTACATGACGCAGTAGATGACCAGATAGGTCAGCCCGTGCCGCAGATAGGTCAGCACCAGCGGCCGGTGACGGGCCAGTACCCGCAGGTCCAGGAAGGGCGCGTGGCACCGCAGTTGCCACCACACGAAGGCGGTGGCCAATGCCGCGAGCGGCGCCAGCAGCACCCAGCGCGGGCGGGCCAGGTCCATCAGGAAGAGCATCGCGGTGGTGAGCGCGGCGGCGAACAGGAGAATGCCCGGTACATCGATGGAGACCGTGCCGGTGGGGCCGGCCGTACGCGCGGGGGCGCGGCGGGCGCGCGGGCCTTTGGCGATGGTGCCTTCGGAGGTCGTGCTGCCGGTGGGCGGGGTGTCCTCGCGGAGTGCGGTGTGCGCGTCCTCGGGGAGCCACAGCATCGCGAGGACCAGGCCGGCGAGTGCGATGGGTACGTTGACGGCGAAGATCGCGCGCCAGCCCACCGTCGCCGCCAGCAGTCCGCCCAGCACCGGCCCGGTGGCGGCACTGCCCAGCGCCGCCAGCGACAGCCGGCCCAGGACCGGACGCGGTACGGGCCGCCCCAGCCGGGCCGCCTCGCCGCGCAGCAGCGCCATCGCGCACGGATACGCCGCCGAGGTGCCGATGCCCAGCAGCACCCGGGAGGCGATCAGCCAGCCGAAGGCGGGTGCCGCCGCGCCCACCGCCCCGGCCGTCAGCACGATGACCAGACCCGCCAGGAACACCTTCCGGGGCCCGAAGAGGTCGGCCAGCTTGCCCATGGTGGGCTGGGAGACGGCGCTGGCGAGGTAGAGCGCGGCCACCAGCCAGGCGGTCTCGGCGGCTCCGACGTCGAAGCCGCGCCCGACGGCCACCAACGCGGTCGCGATCATCGTCGAGTTGACCGGGTTGAGCAGCGAGCCGAGCAGCAGCGGCGTCATGAGGCGGGCACCGAACCCGCGCTCGGTGGCGGGCAGTTGCCCGGCGGTGGAGGAAGTGCAGGCAGCGGTGGAGGGAGAGGAGGAGGGGGGCGCGGGGGAGTCGGTGGGCTGCCCGAGGGTGCGCTTCATCGGGTGGCGGCTTCGTCCGGCGGGGTGTCGTTGTTGTCGTTGTTGTTTTCGGCCACCAGCCGCCTCAGCAGCGCGGCGGCCTCGCTGAGCCTGCGCTGTTCGTCGGCGTCGAGCCGGGTGGCGATGGCGTCGGCCAGCCAGCCGCGCTTGGCGCGCAGGACGGCCTCCAGAGTGCGCCTGCCCTCGTCGGTCAGCGAGAAGACCACCTGCCGGCCGTCGGTGGGGTGCGGGCTGCGGGTCAGCACGCCCTGCTCCTCCAGTGCGCCCACGGTGATCCGCATCGACTGCGGACGCACGAGTTCGGCGCGGGCGAGCGCCGCGATGGTGGTCGGGCCCCAGTGGTAGATCCGGCCCAGGGCGGAGCGCTGTGTCGGCGTGAACGCGCCCGCGGGTGACGCGGCGCGCAGCTGTCGGCTCAGCGCCGCGACGGCGGCGGAGACCTCGGCGGCCACGCGAGCGTGCTCCAGCGCCGGCTCCTGGGCTCGGTCCTGGCCCGGCGCCTGGGCCCGGTCCTGGTCCGGCGCCTGGGCTCGGTCCTGGTCCGGCGTCTTGGCTCGGTCCTGGTCCGGCGCCTGGGCTCGACCCGGGGCTCGGTCCTGGGGCGGCTGCGGCGCCGGATCGCGGGACGGCTGCGGGGTCGGGCCCGGCTCCTGGGACGGCATGCCGTCACCGTAGAACTTCGACAGGGAAACTTGCAAGTTTTCCTGTCGAAGTTGCGAGGCTGCCGACGGGCCCGGCGGGGTTCGAGCGGGCCCCGGCGAGGACGGGCCGCTCGGTGCGTGGTGGCCGTTCGATCACAGGCCGTACGATCCTTGTTTCCAGTCGAAGGCCCAGGAGTCGGGGGAGCGGGCATGAGAGCGCTGCGTGCGGAGGATCCTGAACGCATCGGTGAGTACCGGCTGTTGGGGCGGCTGGGCGAGGGCGGGATGGGCTGCGTATACCTCGCGCAGTCCCCGCGCGGGCGCACCGTGGCGGTCAAGCTCGTACGGCGCGAGCTGGCCGGTCACGCGGAGTTCCGGCGCCGTTTCGAGCAGGAGATCAGCGCGGCACGCCGTGTCGGCGGCGAGTGGACGGCGCCCGTCCTGGACGCGGATCCGGACGCGGCCCAGCCCTGGGTCGCCACCGGCTACATCGCGGGCATCTCGCTGCACGAGGCCGTCGCGGGGCGCGGGCGTCATACCCGGCTCCCGGAGCGGACCTTGCGCATCCTCGCCAACCGGCTCGGCCTCGCCCTGCGCGCCATCCACGGGGCGGGGCTGGTCCACCGCGATGTGAAGCCCTCGAACATCCTGGTCACCATCGACGGACCGCGCGTCATCGACTTCGGGATCGCGCGGGCGCTGGAGACGGTCGCCGACGGCAACCTGACGCGCACCGGCGACATCGTCGGCTCGCCCGGCTTCATGTCACCCGAACAGGTACGCGGCGACCACCTGAGCGCGGCCAGCGACATCTTCTCCCTCGGCTCGGTGCTGGCCTTCGCCGCTCGCGGCCGTACGCCCTTCGGGAGCGCGGGCAGCGCCGGGCACGCGCTGATGTACCGCATCACCCATGAGGAACCCGATCTGGAGGGGGTGCCGGAGGGGCTGCGGCCCCTGGTCGCCGACTGCCTCGCCAAGGACGCCGGGGCGCGCCCTTCGGTGGCCGAACTCGTGGCGCGTACGGCAGATCCGCAGGGCGCTCCCGGGCCCTCGGCGACGGCTGCCGACTCCGCCGAGCCCTGGCTGCCCGCCAACCTCGTCGCCGAACTCGGCCGTCACGCGGCCCGACTCCTGGACGCCGAGGTCCCCGGTGCGCAGGCGGCGGCCGACCGTGCCGCCGGGGCCCCGGCGATCGCGCCCCGGCCGGACGCCCCGTCCGAGGCCCCTGCCCCCACCTCGGCCTCCGGCCCCGCCTCCGCCTTCGGGGGCGAGGCCGGGGACACGCCCGGGGACGAGACCGGGGGCGAGGTGGGGGAGGGCCGCGAGGGCGCGGGCCCCGGCGTGAAGCCGGGGCTGCACGGCATGGCCACCGTCACCGGCTCCGCACAGCACGCGCAGGCGGAACCAGCGGCACCCGCGCCCGCACCGTCCGCCCTCCCGGCGTCCGCACCCCTGACCTCGCCCGGCCCGCCCGATCAGCAGGCGCCGTATTCCCTCTCCGGCCAGGCGCGGGCCGAGCGTTCGCACCGGCGCGGTGTCCTGCTGGGGGCGCTCGGTGTCGTGCTGGCGCTGGTCTCGGGCGCGGGCACCTTCGTCGCGCTGCGCGTCCACGACTCCTCCGGCGACGACGGCGGCGCCCGGCGAGACGGCTCACGCGCACCCGCCTCCTCCCACACGGGCGGCGCCGGGCCCAGCGAGCCCTCCGGCGCCGAGCGCACCAGTCCGGCGGCCGGCGGGGCTTTGCCCCGAGGCTATGTGGGCGCGTGGCAGGGCAGTGTCCAGGACGCCGACGGCTCGACGATCACCCGCCGCTTCGAGATCCGGCAGGGGAAGAAGGGCGAGGTCGTCGCCAAGACCTTCAACGTGCGCGACAACGCGATGTGCGAGGGAGAGGCCACCCTCGTCTCGTTCGGCACGAGCATGAAGATCACCAGCGAGATCACCGAGAGCCACCCGGCGGCCAGACCCTGCACGCCGTACGGCGAGCAGGCCCTCACCCTCAAACCCGACGGCACCCTCGGCTGGACCTACCCCGCCAGCTCCCTGTCCGCCACCCTGCGCCGGGTCACCGACACCGCACGGCCCGTGCCCCGCCGGCTGCTGGGCAAGTGGGAGGCCGAATCGGGCGAACACGACGGTCTCACCCTCGACTTCGGGCAGGGCCGCGTCGGCATGGCCACCTTGCAGCTGAGGGGGAAGGACGGCCGCGAGTGCGAGGCGACGATGACGCTGGGCGCCGCGGACGGCGAAACCCTCGTCTACGGCCCGGCCGATTCCGGCGGGGCGGCGGAGGGCTCGTGCGGGCCGGCGAGGAGGGCTCTTTCCGTCACCCCCTCGACCGGTGACACCGTTCGCCTGCACACCCCGGAGGACGCCTCCGGCACGACCCTCACCTTCGCCCGGCCGTAGAAACGCCGCCGTCCGGCCGTGGGACAGGCTGTCCCGCCCGTAGGACACACCGCCCCGCCCGCAGGACATGCCGTCCCGGGCGTCAGGACATGTCAGGACATGCTGTCCCGGACGGCGGCCCGCGCGTCCGGGCCCAGCAGCTGGTGCACCTTCATGCCCGGCAGAGTGGGCAGTTGCGCCCAGTGGGTGACCGTCTCCTCGCTCGGGCCGCCGTAGGGCAGGCGGACGACGCGGTCGTGGTCGACGAAGCAGTCGCGGTGCTCGGTCCCGTCCTCGGCGAAGTGGAGGCTGGTGAAGTACATCGGCAGCACCAGCCAGAAGTCCTCGCCGTCCGCCCGGGCGGCCCCGGACCCGGCCTCGGGCGGGTAGCGGCCCGTTGTCGCCGCCGCCACGGGCATTCCGTCCTTCGGCAGGCGCTCGCGCGCGTCCACCCACTTCATCACCGCGTCCATGCCGACCAGTCGACCACGCACCCCGGTGACGCTCAGGCGACCCGAAAACCCCGGGGGCCCCGCGCCCCCTCCCGGAGGATCTTTCGGTGGGAATCGCACGGGCCTGCCCGCCCGCCGGCCGGGCCCTCACCAGGGGGTTCGGCCCCCGCGCCGGCAACCGCTCCCCGCAGGGGTTCTTGTCATGGGTTCAAACGCGACCTACGGTCGCATCCTCACGGATATCTACGCGTGTCGAACAAGGCTTCACCTCGCACAGGACCGGGCTTCACCCCTCACGAAGGAGCCGCTCATGCCCGACGTTGTACGAGCCGCGCTGGTGCAGGCGACCTGGACGGGCGACACCGAGTCGATGATCGCCAAGCACGAGGCGCACGCCCGCGAGGCCGCCCGCCAGGGCGCGAAGATCATCGGCTTCCAGGAGGTCTTCAACGCCCCCTACTTCTGCCAGGTCCAGGACCCCGAGCACTACCGCTGGGCCGAACCCGTCCCCGACGGACCCACCACCCGCCGGATGAGCGAACTGGCGCGCGAGACCGGCATGGTCGTCGTCTCGCCGGTCTTCGAGGTGGACGGCCCGGGCTTCTACTACAACACCGCCGCCGTCATCGACGCCGACGGCACCGTGCTCGGCACCTACCGCAAGCACCACATCCCGCAGCTCAAGGGCTTCTGGGAGAAGTTCTACTTCCGCCCCGGCAACCAGGGCTGGCCGGTGTTCGACACCGCCGTGGGCAAGGTCGGGGTCTATATCTGCTACGACCGGCACTTCCCCGAGGGCTGGCGCGCCCTCGGCCTGGCCGGTGCCCAGCTCGTCTACAACCCGTCCGCGACCTCGCGCGGACTGTCCGCCTACCTGTGGCAGCTCGAACAGCCGGCCGCCGCCGTCGCCAACGCCTACTTCGTCGCCGCCATCAACCGCGTCGGCACCGAGGAGTACGGCGACAACGACTTCTACGGGACGAGCTATTTCGCCGACCCGCGTGGGCAGTTCGTAGGGGAGGTCGCGAGCGACAAGGAAGAGGAGCTGGTCGTCCGCGACCTCGACCTCGGCGTGATCGACGAAGTCCGGCAGCAGTGGGCCTTCTACCGGGACCGACGGCCGGACGCCTACGGAGGGCTGGTACAGCCGTGAGTCTCCCGCAAGGCCCGCACACCGCACCTCACTCCGAACCCCCTTCCCCGCCCCGCTCCGAACTCCAGCGCGCGCTGCACACCCGGCACCGCGCGGTGCTCCCGGACTGGCTCGCGCTCTCCTACGAACAGCCGCTGGAGATCACCCACGGCGAGGGCCGGTACGTCTGGGACGCCGAAGGCCGCCGCTACCTCGACTTCTTCGGCGGCATCCTCACCACCATGACCGCCCACGCGCTGCCCGAGGTCACCAAGGCCGTCTCAGAACAGGCCGCGCGCATCCTGCACACCTCCACGCTCTACCTCAACCGGCCCATGGTGGAGCTGGCCGAGCGCATCGCGGCCCTGTCCGGCATCCCCGACGCGCGGGTCTTCTTCACCACTTCCGGCACCGAGGCCAACGACGCCGCCCTGCTGCTGGCCACCGCCTACCGCCGCTCCCACCAGGTCCTGGCGATGCGCAACAGCTACCACGGCCGCTCCTTCTCCGCCGTCGGCATCACCGGCAACCGCTCCTGGTCACCCACCTCGCTCTCCCCCCTGCACACCCTCTACGTGCACGGCGGCGTCCGCACCCGGGGCCCGTACGCGCACCTGGACGACGCGGCGTTCACCGCCGCCTGCGTCGCCGACCTGGAGGACATGCTCGGCCAGACCCGGGGCGACGTGGCCGCGCTGATCGCCGAACCCGTCCAGGGCGTCGGCGGGTTCACCTCGCCGCCCGACCAGCTCTACGCCGCCTTCCGCGAAGTCCTCCAGCGGCACGGCATCTTGTGGATCTCCGATGAGGTGCAGACCGGCTGGGGCAGGACCGGCGACCACTTCTGGGGCTGGCAGGCCCACGACGCGGCCGGCCCGCCCGACATCCTCACCTTCGCCAAGGGCATCGGCAACGGCATGTCCGTCGGCGGCGTCGTCGCCCGCGCCGAGGTCATGAACTGCCTGGACGCCAACTCCATCTCGACCTTCGGCGGCAGCCCCGTCACGATGGCCGCCGCCAACGCCAACCTCGCCCACCTGCTCGCACACGATCTGCAGGGCAACGCCCGCCGGGTCGGCGGTCTGCTGGCCGAGCGGCTGCGCGCCGCGAGCGCCGGTCTCGACATCGTGCGCGAGGTGCGCGGGCGGGGCCTGATGATCGGAGTCGAGCTGGTGTTCCCCAGCACTGGCGACCCCTCCCCGGAGGCGGCCTCCCTCGTGCTGGAGGCCGCGCGTGAGGGCGGCCTGCTCATCGGCAAGGGCGGCGGCCACTCCACCAACAGCGTCCTGCGCATCGCACCCCCGCTCAGCCTCACCACCGCCGAGGCCGAAGCGGGCGCCGCGGTCCTCGAACGGGCCCTGCACACCGCCCAGCACGAGCTGTCAGGGAAGGCCACACCATGACCTCCTCGTCACCGACGCCAGTGAAGCCGGCGCAGCCATCGACCCTCATCACCGGCGGCCTCGTCATCACCGCCTCCGACGAGCTGCACGCCGACCTCCTGATCGAGAACGGACGCGTCGCCGGCCTCGCCGCCCCGGGCACCGCCGCCGCCGAGGCGTTCAGCGCCGACCGCGTGCTGGACGCCACCGGCAAGTACGTCATCCCGGGAGGTGTGGACGGGCACACCCACATGGACTTCCCGTTCGGCGGGACGTTCTCCAGCGACGACTTCGAGACCGGCACCCGGGCCGCCGCCTGGGGCGGCACCACGACCATCGTCGACTTCGCCGTCCAGACCAGGGGCCGAGCGCTGCGCGAGGGCCTCGACACCTGGCACGCCAAGGCCGACGGGCGCTGCAGTGTGGACTACGGGTTCCACATGATCCTCTCCGATGTGAACGAGAGCTCGCTCAAGGAGATGGACGGCCTGGTCGAGGAGGGGGTGACCTCCTTCAAGATGTTCATGGCCTACCCCGGCGTCTTCTACAGCGACGACGGGCAGATCCTGCGCGCCATGCAGCGCACCGCCGCCAACGGCGGGCTGACGATGATGCACGCCGAGAACGGAATCGCCATCGACGTCCTGGTCGAACAGGCCCTCGCCGCCGGGCGCACCGACCCCCGCCACCACGGCGAGGTCCGCAAAGCGCTCCTGGAGGCCGAGGCCACCCACCGCGCCATCCAGCTCGCCCGCGTCGCCGGATCGCCGCTCTACGTCGTCCATGTCTCCGCGCGCGAGGCGGTCGAACAGCTCGCCGCCGCACGCGGCATGGATCTGCCCGTCTTCGGCGAGACCTGCCCGCAGTACCTCTACCTGAGCACCGACAACCTGGCGGAACCGGACTTCGGCGGCGCCAAATACGTGTGCAGCACCCCGCTGCGGCCCGCCGAACACCAGGCCGCGCTGTGGCGGGCACTGCGCACCGACGACCTCCAGGTCGTCTCCACCGACCACTGCCCCTTCTGCTTCACGGGCCAGAAGGACCTCGGCCGCGGCGACTTCTCCAAGATCCCCAACGGGATGCCCGGCGTCGAACACCGCATGGATCTGCTCCACCAGGCCGTCGTGGACGGCCACTTGACCCGCCGCCGCTGGATCGAGCTGGCCTGCGCCACCCCCGCGCGCATGTTCGGCCTCTACCCGAAGAAGGGCACCCTGGCGCCCGGCGCCGACGCCGATGTCGTCGTCTACGACCCGCACGCCGAGCAGACCCTCTCCGCCGCCACCCACCACATGAACGTCGACTACTCCGCCTACGAGGGAAAACGCCTCACCGGCCGCGTCGAGACGGTGCTCTCGCGCGGCGAGGCCGTTATCGACCGGCGCACATACACCGGCCGCGCCGGCCATGGTCAGTACGTGCCGCGCGGTATCTGCCAGTTCTTGAACTGACGCAGCGTGAACTGACGCAGCCTGATCTGAAGGGCTCAGCGATGGACTTCGGACTCGTTCTCCAGACCGACCCGCCCGGCTCCGCCACCGTCGGACTCATGCGCCGCGCCGAACGCAACGGCTTCCGCTACGGCTGGACCTTCGACTCGCCCGTGCTGTGGCAGGAGCCGTACGTCATCCACAGCCGCATCCTCGCCCACACCACCCAGCTGACCGTCGGCCCGATGGTGACCAATCCCGGCAGCCGCTCCTGGGAGGTCACCGCCTCCACCTTCGCCACCCTCAACGAGATGTACGGCAACCGCACCGTCTGCGGCATCGGGCGCGGCGACTCCGCGATGCGGGTCGCCGGGCGCCCGCCCGTCACCCTCAACCGGCTCGGCCAGGCCATCACCGCCATCCGCGATCTGGCCGAGGGCCGCGAGGCCGTCGTGGACGGCAACCCGATGCGGCTGCCCTGGGTGCGCGACGGACGGCTGCCCGTATGGATGGCCGCTTACGGCCCCAAGGCGCTGGCCCTGGCCGGCCGCGAGGCCGACGGGTTCATCCTCCAGCTCGCCGACCCGGTGCTGACCTCGTGGATGACGGCGGCGGTCCGCCAGGCGGCGGCCCAGGCCGGGCGCGACCCCGCCTCGGTCACCATCTGCGTGGCCGCGCCCGCCTATGTGTGCGAGGACACCCCGGCGGCGCTCGCGCACGCGCGGGAGCAGTGCCGCTGGTTCGGCGGCATGGTCGGCAACCACGTCGCCGACCTCGTGTCCCGCTACGGCGAGCACTCCGACGTGGTGCCCGCCGCGCTCACCTCCTACATCAAGGAGCGCGCCGGCTACGACTACGCACACCACGGGCGCGTGGGCAACCCCGACACGGCCTTCGTGCCGGACGACACCGTGGACCGCTTCTGCCTCATCGGCCCCGAACAAGCCCATGTCGCACGGTTGAGGGAACTGGCGGAGCTGGGCGTGGACCAATTCGCGCTGTACGCGATGCACGACGCGAAGGAGCGGGCCATCGACGCCTACGGATCAGGGGTGATCCCCGCGCTGGGCGCGCCGGTCTGACGGGCGGAAGGACAGCCGTGCGGCCGGACCGGGCCCAGCCCGGGACCCGTCATCCGGCCGCCGTCAGTTCCCGCTCTTCTCGTAGATCAGCGACTGGTAGTCCGGATGTTTGCGGACCCAGCCCGCGAAGAAGGGGCAGACCGGCGCGACCTTGTCGCCCGCCTCCCGCGCGGACTCCAGGACGGCACGGGAGAGCGCGCCACCCACGCCCCGGCCCTCGAAATCCGGCTCCACCTCGGTGTGGGTCAGCGCCACCATCCCGGGGGCGCGGAGATACTGCGCGACCCCGGCCAAAGCCCCTCCGATCCGGGCCTCGTAGCGGCTCTCGGCGGGGTTGTCGGTGATCTCCACACGCTGGTCCCGGGCCTCGTTCTTGGTCTCGCCCATGCCTGCCGCTCCTGACTCGGACTCGTCGTGACTCGGACTCGTCGCGCTCATGTGGTCGCGTGGATCTGCGCGGTGAACTCCTCCGGGCGGACGGCCTGCCCCTTGCGGTCGAGAACGGCCACCGGCCGGTCCCGGAAGATCACCGTCGGAGTCGCGGCGACCCCGCTCTCGTCGTACGCGCGACCGACCCGCTCCACCCACTCGTGGAACGCCGACTCCAGCACCTGCGTCTCGAACGTCGCGTCGCGCAGCCCCTCGACATCGTTGGCCAGGCCCAGCAGCATGCGTTCTTCCGCGAAGGCGTCGTTGTGCTCGTGCGGCTGGTTGAGATACAGGGTTCGCAGGTAGGCCATGAAATGGCGTTGGCCCCGGTTGGCGGCGGCGCCGAGCGCGTTGAGCGCGCGGTGCGAGCCGTGGCCGCCGAGCGTCTCGTCCAGGAACGTCGCGAAATGGTAGTGCAGCACCACGTCCCCGTCGTCCGCGAGCTGCCGCATGGTGGCGCCGAGCGCGTTCTCCATGCGCTTGCAGTAGGGGCAGCGCAGATCGGCGTAGACATCGAGGACGGGGGCCCCCGGCGACGGCCCCTCGGGGTCGGCCCCGTAGACCACCGTCGTACCGCCCTCGCCCGTCGTGTTCGCCGGAATCATGCCGCCAGCCTGCGCGCGGGAGCGGGACCGGTCAACGGGGGCGGGCCATTACGGTGAGCCCGCTCGGGGAAGCGTGCCCGGCACGGTCATGCGCTGGGTGCCCAGGACCGACAGCAGGCGCAGCGCTTCTTCCGAGGGTGAGCCGGGGGCGGCGGTGTAGAGGACGACCTGCTGATCCCGGTCGGTGACGTCGAGAAGGTCGCAGTTGACGGTGGCCGGGCCGACCAGCGGATGCTGGCACGTCTTGACCGGCGTGGGCTCGGCCGTCACATCGTGCGAGGCCCACAGCCGGGCGAAACTCTCGCTTCCGGCCAGGAGTTCGGCGACCAGCTCGGCCACTTCCGGATCGTCGGGGTAGCGGGCGGTGGCGGCGCGCAGCCGCTGGGCGGAGTGGCAGGAGAACCCTTCCACATCCGACACTCCGTACAGCCGCCTGCCCGGGGGGTGCGGTTCGAGGAAGGCCCGGCGCACAAGATCGCGGTCCCGGCGCGGCAGGGCGGAGAAGTCCCCCATGAGGGCCGCCGCCAGATCGTTCCAGGCGATCACCTCGACCGTGGCCGACACCACGATCGCGGCGGCCTGCGGCAGCCGGTCCAGCAGGTCGAGCAGGCTCTGCCGTACCTCGCGGGAGGGGCCGGGCCGGGGGCGGGGGCGCGCCGGGGAGGTGGTGGAGGTCGCGCTCGGCGTCCGTGAGGCGCAGGGCGCGGGCCAGCCCGGTCAGCACCTCACGGGAGGCCGCGGACCGCGGGCCTGCTCCAGGCGCGTGTAGTACTCGGTCGAGATGAACGCCAGCCGCGCCACCTCCTCGCGGCGCAGGCCCGGGGTGCGGCGCCGCTGTCCGGCGGGCAGCCCTACCTCGGCGGGGGGATCCGCTCGCGCCCGCTGCGCAGAAATGCCGCCGGTTCTCGTCCGTCCACGCCTCCAGTCTGCCCAGGCGCCGCGAGCCGAGCCGGGTGGCGACAGAGATGATCCGCGCGTGGGAAGCGGAGTCACCCGGCCTCGGCGAGCGCCTCAACGCGCACACTCCGCTGCGCCGCGCGGCCGACCCCGAGGAAATCGCCGAGGCCGCCGCCTGGCTGCTGAGCGACCGCGCCTCCTATGTGACCGGCGCGGTCCTGCCCGTGGACGGGTGTGCCGGGGCCTGACTCCCGCCGGGGGCGCGGCCGGGCCCGGCCCCTGCCCGCCGGCTCGAACAGGTCGTCGCGCTGGTCGTCATCCGGATGCGGTACCTGGGCCAGTGCGGTCAGAACATGCGCGGACGCCTGAATGCCGACCCTTGAATGCGGACGCCTGAATACGGCCCTGCTCGACAGGGGTGTAACAGTCCGTGCTGAGGGCGACGAGCCGGGCGACCTCCTCGCGGCGCAGCCCCTGCACGCGCCGGGGGCCGCCGGCCCCGCCGCAGCACCCGCACCCACAGCGGCTGACCCGCCCCGCGCCCGTCACCCCTGCCGCACCCACCGTTCTCGCGGTGCCGAACTCGCCGTACCCCCCGTAGCCTCCGCACGCGTCCCCCGTCCCGGCGCCGGGCCGGGGGGCAGGTCAGGGGATGCGCGCTGTCCACTCGGGGCTGGTGAACTTGGTGGCGGCGAGGTGTTCGGCGCGGGCCATCTCCTCACTGGTCACCTGGCTTCGGGCGAGTCCGTAGCGGGTGCGGAAGGAGTCGATCATGCGGTCGATGACATCAGCGCGGGGCAGGCCGGTCTGGCGGCGCAGCGGATCGACGCGCTTCTTCATGCTCGTGGTGCCCTTGTCGGACATCTTCTCCTTGCCGATGCGGAGCACGTCGAGCATCTTGTCGGCGTCGATGTCGTAGGACATGGTCACGTGGTGCAGTACGGCGCCCTCGCCCATGACGACGCGCTTCTGCGCGGCGCCGGCGATCTTGCCCTCCTTGGAGGCGATGTCGTTGAGCGGCTGATACCACGCCCTGACGCCCATGTCACCGAGCGCGTTCAGGACCCAGTCGTCGAGATAGGCGTACGACTCGGCGAAGGAGAGCCCGGAGACCAGGGAGGCCGGGACCGAGAGGGAGTACGTGATCGTGTTCTCGGCCTCGACGAACATCGCGCCGCCGCCGGAGATCCGCCGGACGACCGTCACCCCGTGGCGAGCAGCGCCCTCCGGTTCGACCTCGTTCCGCAGGGACTGGAAACTGCCGATGATGACGGCGGGGGAGTCCCACTCCCACACGCGCAGGGTCGGGGACCGGTGCCCCAGGGCGACCTCTTCGGTGATGACCTGATCGAGCGCCATGTGCAGGGCGGGCGGCTGGGGCTGCTCGTGGACGAGCTGCCAGTCGTAGTCGGTCCAGTCCGTGGCATGGGCCAGGGCCCGCCGGACGGCGACCGCGACCCCGTCGGCGGTGAGGCCGTACATCACGGTGCCCGCGGGGAGCGCCGCCTCGATGCGGGAGGCGAGCCCGGCGGCATCGGTGTCGGCGGGGGCGCCCTCCAGAGCGCCGTCGATGGCGGTCAGGGCCTCATCCGGTTCCAGGAAGAAGTCCCCCGCGACCCGGACGTCGCGCAGTACCCCGTCCCGGCTCTCCAGATCCACCACTACGAGCTTCCCACCAGGGACTTTGTACTCGCCGTGCATGTCGCTCCGCCTCCTTGACCACAGACCGACCACACGATAGCGCGCGCCGATCCGGCTTCCGCCGGCAAGCGGGCGCGACGGCCCGGAACGCCCGGGCGGCACCGCACGATGACCCCCGTACGCCTCGTGGGGGCGCCCCGTACGGCGGCCCCCACCCGCGCCATCGCCACTTGGTCCGCGCGGCGGCCTCGTCAGGTCCAAAGCGGCTATCGTGACGCCTCGCGGGCCGCCTTCGCCGCATCCGTATGGGCGATCTCGGCCCCGGCGCGATCCGCCCGGCCGAAGCGCAACCAACGGGTCCGGCTTCGTGTCCAACACTGCGTCAGGCGTACAGGGACGAGTAACGGGGGAGTCATCAATGGCCGCTGGAGGACCACCGGGGCAGCCACCCGGTCCGTGGTACGGGAACAACCCGCCGCCGCCCGGCCATTACCCCCCGCCGGGACACCCCTACCCGCCACAACCGCCGTACCCCTACCCGCAACGCCCTTACCCGCCACGCCCCGTACCCGTGCGACGGGCGGGCCCGCTGCGGCGCTTGGGGCGTGTGGTGGGGCCGGTCCCCGTGGGGCGCCGGATCTTCCTGCCGTCCCGGCCCGGCCGTGTCGAGGACGCACGCGTCGCGCGCATCCAGAAGATGCGCACCCTGGTGGGCCTGGCCGCCTTCTCGTTCGTGGCGCTCTCCTACCGCCTCGCCGGGACCCTGAAGGATGTGGCCGAGGACCGGTTCGATCAGTCGTGGTACTCGATCCTCGCCCTGGCGGTCACCCTCCCCCTGGTGATCGCGGCGCTGGCCGCCTTCGCCCTGCCCGCCCGGCGGCGGGAGTTGCTGCGGAGGGCGCTGGGGCCGTTGGGTGCCATGTTCGCGATCTTCGCGGGGATGGTCGTCTTCCCGGCCTCGGTCCTCACCGGATTCTCGGCGGGCCGGTTCGCGGTCAACCCGTTCATGACGGTCGTGACCGCGATCGGCCTCCTGTTCACAGTCGCCTGGGTACTGCCTTTCGTGATCTACGGCGTCGCCATGTCGCTGGTGCATGTCTTCCGCTCGGCGGACATCCACGAGACCGTGCCGCCGCTGGTGGCGATGACGGTGGTGTGGGAGATGCTGCTGGTGGACCTGGTCACCGGCGCCTACGAGGGCGTTCCCGAGGCCCTGCGCGTCGTCATGCTCCTCGGTGCGCCTGTCTCGGTGACCCTGGTGGGCATGTGGGAGCTGCGGCGGCTGCGCCTCCACTACAACCTGCGGCTGCGCGGAGCGCTGATGCGCGACATGCGGTGACCCGGCGGACGCCCGCCAAGCGCTTCCCCGAGACCGCCGCTCCACCCCGCCGAGGCGGCCCGGACCGCTGAACGCGCCGTCCCACCGTGGCAGATGATGCGCGAGCTACCGCGAGGGTTTACCCGGAGTTCGAACTGGCAGTGGACGCCCCGCCCCCCGGGCCCCCGATAGCGTCGAAGAACACCGAACGGGCGCCGCAAGCGCCCGGCCGGTGCGGCACGAACACGGGTGAGGGGCCCTGCTCGACCGCAGGCCCTTCTGTCGGAAAAAGGGGGAGCACATGTTGTTCGCACAAGGACGGGCCCTGGGACGTCGCATCCGCGTGATCGCGGCAACCGCCGGTGCGGTGGGCGCGCTATCGGCGGTGGCGCTCACGGGGGCCGCGCCGGCCGCAGCCGCGGAGAAGGCAGCGGACCGCCCCGCGGTCGCCCTGGACGGCGGCACCGCGCCGGCCTGCATTCTGCGTACCGTCAACAAGAAGACCGACGACGCTGTCGTCACCAACCGGTGCGGCAAGACGATGAGGGTCAAGATCATCGTCAACAACGGATACGACAGCAGCTGCCACACCCTGCGAAACGGCAAGGGCTTCTACTACACGTGGCCGTGGGGGAGTTACGCCCGCACCGTGACCTGCTGAGCGCCGCAGCGCACCACCCGAGGCCGGCTCCCCCTCCGAAGGGGCGCCGGCCTCGCCACGCGGCCGGCCGGGAGCGCACCGGCCGGTCTCAGATCGCGCCGTCCACGGCGAAGGAAGCGCCCGTGACGTAGCGCGCGCCATCGGTGGCCAGGTGGGCGACCGTGTGCGCCACCTCCGCCGGGGTGCCGTAGCGGCCCAGCGCCGTGAGGGCCGCCTGGGCCTCGGCGCCCTCGCCGTGCGCGGGGTTCATGTCGGTGTCGATCGGGCCCGGCGCCACCTGGTTGACGGTGATGCCACGCGCTCCCAACTCGCGGGCCAGGCCCTTGGTCAGGCCGGAGACCGCCGCCTTGCTGGTGGCGTACAGCGTCATGCCGGGGAAGGGGACCCGCTCGGCGACGCAGCTGCCGACGTTGATGATCCGGCCGCCTTCCGCCAGTTGCCCCGCGGCGGCCTGGGCGACGAGGTAGGCACCGCGTACGTTGACCGTCAGTACGCGGTCCACCTCCGCCAACTCCACCTCCTCCAGCGGGCCGTTGGTGCCCACACCCGCGTTGTTGACCACGATGTCGAGGCGGCCGAACTCGGCGACCGCACCGTCCACCGCCGCGCGGATCGACGCCGCGTCGGTCAGGTCCACCCGCACGGCCCAGGCCCGGCCACCGTTCTTCCCGATGCGCGCGACTGTCTCCCGCGCCTGTTCGGCCCCGGCCTCGTAGGTGAGCGCCACCTGCGCGCCCTCCGCCGCGAGCCGCTGCGCGACGGCCGCGCCGATGCCTCGGCTGCCGCCCGTGACGAGGGCCACCTTGCCGCTCAGGGAGGAAAGAGAGGAGTTGCTGGACATCGTCGATACCTGCCGATACGTAGTGGTTTCCGTTCGAACGACCCCATCCTCCGGCGATCCGGCAGCCGCCGCTGGCGGGATCCGGACGGCACGTTCTCGCTTTTGCGCCGACGCGAGGCCGTCCGCTGACGGAACGCCTCCGAAGTGGCCGTGACCGCACGGCGGATGAGCGGGGTGCGGGGTGCGGGGTGCGAGGTGAAGGGGTGCGGGGTGCGACCGGCGCGCGGACCAGGGCGCTGCGCACCCCCGGCCGCGACGCCTCATCCCGCGCCGACGCCTCCTGCCGCGCTAGTGATCCGAGCCAGAGATCCTCGACAAGGTCGCCGCTTACTGTCGGCGAATCTCTGACTCAGGTCACTGGGGAATGTCCGGCGCCGGCCCGTCCAGCGGGGTCGCTTCCCAGGCCCGTGCCCGCTGGGCGCGCAGCAGCGGCAGTGGGCTGTCGTCCCTGCCGCTGAGCCGGTCAGCGAGCCGGATCCGCGTGTCGCAGCGCACCAGTTGGAGCGCTCGCGCA
Organism: Streptomyces axinellae; assembly: GCF_039532135.1. Classification (NCBI taxonomy): domain Bacteria; kingdom Bacillati; phylum Actinomycetota; class Actinomycetes; order Kitasatosporales; family Streptomycetaceae; genus Streptomyces; species Streptomyces axinellae. The sequence continues at coordinate 93,606 of NZ_BAAARJ010000016.1, read as the reverse complement.
CACATCGCCGTCCCGTAGCCGGCGCTCCGCGCCACCCGGAGCGCGGCGGGCGCGCCGATCGACAGGGCCAGGCCCGCGATGTCCTCGGCGGGATCGCCGAGCACCGCGTCCGTCCAGTCCAGCACCCCGCTCACCCGGCCGTCCGGGGCCAGGAGCAGGTGCTCGCCCTTGAGGTCGTAGTGCACCAGCGCTGTGGGTACCCGCGCGGCCGGGGTGGCCGGACAGCGGGTCTCCAGCCGTCGCAGAGCGGCGAGCCCCGCCGCGTATCCGGGTCCGCCGTATGCCTGGGTGCCGTATTCCGGTCCGCTGTACTCCGGTCCGTCGGGCTCCCGTGCGCCGGGCTCCCGTGCGTCATGCCTGCGCCGCGTCTCCCTCCACAGCTCCGCGATGTGGCGGGGCGCGGCGCGGGGCACGCCGAGTGCCGTCGCCTCCCGTAGGGGGAAGTGCGCGAGCCCCGACAGCAGTGCGGCCAGGTCCCGTTCGCCCGCTGCCGCCACCGGTCGCCGCTCGGCGGAGTCGCCGGGCAGCGCGAGGTCGAGCGTATAGGTGAGGTCCGCGTCCCCCTCCCACTCGCCACTGGCCGCGCTGTGCGGCACCGGCACCGGCAGTTTCGCGGCGAGGGCGGCGCGCAGCGCGACCTCGCGGCGCCCTCGGGCGGAGGCCGCGCCGCCGGGCGCCAGTCGCAGCACATAGCGGCTGCCCACCCGCCATGTCGCGTGTTCGCCCCCTTCGTCCACCGGTTCGATACGCCGCTCTTCCCCGGGGGAGGCGGCGAGCAGCCGGTTGACGAGCCTGCGCACGTCCTCGGCGGAAGGGGAAGGCGCCTCCGCCTCCGCCTGAGCCCAGGTCTCCGCGTCCGCGCGTTCCCCCGCCTCCGTCATCGCGCTCAGCCCTCCGCGCCGGAGGGGGCCAGTCGCGCCAGCAGCTTCGGCAGGGCCTCGCCGATGGGCTCGCGCAGCACCTCGTCGGCGAGCGGATCGTAAGGGGTGGGCTCCGCGTTGACGATGACGAGCCGGGCGCCGCTCTCCGCCGCGAGGCCCGCCAGCGAGGCGGCGGGCCGCACCTGGAGGCTCGTACCCACGGCGACGAAGACCTCGCACGCCTTGGCGACGGCAACGGCCTCGGCCAGCACGTCGGGGTCGAGCCGCTGGCCGAACATCACCGTCGCGGACTTGAGGATGCCGCCGCACTCCTCGCACGCCGGGTCCTCCTCGCCCGCCGCCACCCGCTCCAGCGCGCGCTCCATCGTCGAGCGCGCTCCGCAGGCGGTGCACACGACGGTGCGGGAGTTGCCGTGCAGCTCCAGGACCTTGCGGTCCGGCAGCCCGGCGGCCTGGTGCAGGCCGTCCACGTTCTGGGTGATGACGCGTACCGGCACCCCGCTGCGCTCCAGTCGCGCGACGGCGGCGTGCGCGACGTTCGGCCGCGCGCGCCACACCGGGCTCTCGCCGCGCATCCGCCACGAGCGGCGCCTGATGCCGGGATCGGACATGTAGCAGTCGTAGGTGACGAGCTTCTCCGCCTCCGGATCCCGCCGCCACAGCCCTTGCGGGCCCCGGTAGTCGGGGATACCCGAATCGGTGGAGATCCCCGCCCCGCTCAAGACGGCCACCAGCGGCGCGCCCCGTGGCGGCACGCTCCCCGGCGGCGCGTTCTCCGGTGCACCCATGACCTCAGCGTAAGCCGGATCCCGCCGCCCCGGCGCAAACCGCTGCCGCCCCGTCGGAGAGCATCCCGCCGCCCCGCCGGAGACCGACATTCCCTCCCCTTCCGTGCTTCCATGGACACATGATCGAAAACGAATTCGCGGACGCGCTGACGGACGAGCTGACCGAGGCGGTGGTCAGGGCGGTCCGTGCCGCCGTCGAGGACGAGGTGATGCCCCGCTGGCGGCAGCTGGCCGAGGACGAGGTGACCACCAAGACCGGCAGCCACGACCTGGTCACCGTCGCCGACCAGCGGGCCGAGCGCCAACTCGCCGACGCGCTGGCCGCGTTGCTGCCCGGCTCGGCCGTCGTCGGGGAGGAGGGCGTGCACGCGCACCCGGCCTCCTACGAGGCGCTGGCCCAGGAGGCACCCGTCTGGATCATCGACCCCATCGACGGCACCCGGCAGTTCGTGGCGGGCGAGGAGGGGTTCTGCACCATGGTCGCGCTCGCCCGGCACGGGGAGACCTACGGCGCGTGGATCCACGCGCCCGCGCTCGGCCGCACCGCCGTGGCCCGGCGCGGACGCGGCGCGCTGCTCAACGGCGCGCCCCTGCACGCCGGTTCCCCCGAGCCGGGCGCCCCCCTCCGGGTCGCCGTCTCCCACCCCGACTTCACCGACGAGGACCAGGAGCGGGCCCTGCGCCGGCTGCGCACCGAGGGCGTCGCGCCGCGCCCCACCGGTTCGGCGGGCCTGGAGTACCTGGCCGTCGCGGCGGGGGATCTCGACGCGGTCGCCTACTCCTGGGAAGCCGCCTGGGACCACGCCGCCGGGCTGCTGATGGTCGCCGAGGCGGGCGGCGCGAGCGGCACCGTCGAGGGGGTGCCCTTCCGCCTCGCGGGCGGCAACGCACTGCCCTTCACCGCCGCACGCGATGCCGGGGTGGCCCGGCGTATGGTGGGGCTTCTGCGTGACGGAAGCGACACGAGCCCCCAGTGAGCAGGGGCCGGCGAGGGGAGCCGAAAGTGCCATCGATCCGGGACGCTGTCGTGGTCGGAGCCGGGCCCAACGGCCTGACCGCCGCCGTCGAACTGGCCCGCCGCGGCTTCGAGGTCGAGCTGTTCGAGGCCCGGGAATCGGTCGGTGGCGGCGCCCGTACCGAGGAGCTGACCCTGCCGGGCTTCCGGCACGACCCCTGCTCCGCCGTCCATCCCACGGGCGCGGGCTCGCCCGCCTTCCGGGACATGCCGCTGGCGGACCACGGCCTGGAGTGGCTGCACCCCGAACTCGCCATGGCCCATCCGTTCCCCGACGGTACGGCCGCCGTACTGGCCCACTCCGTCGGCGAGACAGCGGCCTCCCTCGGACCCCGTGACGCGGGCGCCTACCGGCGGATGGTCGGGCCCTTCACCGGCCACTGGGACACCCTCGCCGCCGACTTCCTCGGCTACGGCTCGGCCCTCGACGGGCGCTTCCCCTACGACCCGGTCCAGCTCGTCCGCTTCGGCCTGACCGGGCTCCAGCCGGCGACGTGGACCAGGGCGCGCTTCCGCGACGAGAAGGCCCGAGCCCTGTTCGCCGGCCTCGCGGGCCATGTCATCGCCCCGCTGGGCAACTTGTTCATGACGGCGCCCGCACTCGTCTTCGCCCTCGCGGCGCACGCCAACGGCTGGCCCGTCCCGCGCGGCGGCTCCCAGGCCATCTCCGACGCGCTGGCCGGATATCTGCGCGCTCTGGGCGGCACGATCCACACCCGTACCGAGGTCAAGCGCCTGGACGAACTCCCGCCCGCGCGCGCCTACATCTTCGACACCTCACCCCTGGCCCTCGCCCGGATCGCCGGTCTTGGGAGCGCGTACGACAACGTCCGCTACGGCGCGAGCGTCTTCAAGATCGACTATGCGCTGGACGGCCCCGTTCCCTGGACCTCGCACGAGGCCGCGCGCGCCGGAACCGTCCACGTCGGGCCCACCCTGGACGACATCAACACCGCGATGTACGACGCCGTCGTGCGCGGGCGCGCCCCTGAGAAGCCGTTCCTCATCACCTCGCAGCCCTCCCTCGTCGATCCCACCAGAGCCCCGGAGGGCAAGCACGTCTTCTGGGCGTACGGGCATGTGCCGAACAACTGGGAGGGCGACGCGACCGAGGCGATCGAGCGTCAGATCGAACGGTTCGCGCCCGGCTTCCGCGACCGCGTCCTCGCCCGCGCCACGGCGGGGCCGCCTCAACTGGCCGCCCGCAACGCCAACTACGTCGGCGGCGACATCGCCTGCGGCTCCGCGGCCGGGCTGCGCCTGCTCATCCGGCCCAAGCTCAAGCGCGTCCCCTACGCGACGGCGCACCCCTCCGTGTTCCTGTGCTCCTCGGCCGCGCCGCCCGGACCCGGCGTCCACGGCATGGCCGGCCACCACGCGGCCCGCGCGGTCTGGCGCCGCCTGCGCCGCGCGGACCGGATCGCGCCCTGACAGCCCTGACAGCCCTGACAGCCCCAACAGACGTGACGGCCCCAACAGACGTGACGGCCCTGACGGATCCGGCGCCGCGCGTCAGAACCGTCAGGTCACGGTCGCCTGCCCCCTGCCCATGGTCGAGCGAGCCCGCGGGCAGATAGGGTCGCCACCGGCGCGACTGCCTGTTCGAACGCAAGACAGACCCCAGGGGCAGAACCATGACTACGACGGCGCGGACCACACCGGCGCGCGTGCTGATCGCCGCGGACAAGTTCAAGGGATCGCTGACGGCCGTCGAGGTCGCCGCACGCGTCACCGCCGGAATCCACGCGGCACGCCCGGAGACGGAGACCGAGTCCCTGCCCGTCGCGGACGGGGGAGACGGCACCGTGGCGGCAGCCGTCGCCTGCGGCTTCGAACGGCACGAGGCCGAGGTCACCGGCCCCCTCGGCGCCTCCGTCACGGCGGCCTTCGCGCTGCGCGGGGACACCGCCGTCGTGGAGATGGCCGAATCCTCCGGCCTTCAGCACCTGCCCCCCGGCGTCTTCGTCCCGCTGACCGCGACCACCTACGGCGCGGGCGAACTGCTGCTGGCCGCCGTGGACGCGGGCGCGCGCACAGTCATCCTCGGCGTCGGCGGCTCGGCCACCACCGACGGCGGCGCCGGCATGCTCGACGCGCTGGGTGCCCGACTGCTCGACCGGGACGGCGACTCCGTCCCGTGGGGCGGCGGCGGCCTGCGCGAGCTGGTCTCCGCCGACCTGTCGGGCCTCGACCCGCGCCTGAAGGACGTCGAGGTCATCCTGGCAAGCGACGTCGACAGCCCCCTGACGGGCCCCAAGGGCGCCGCGGCCGTCTACGGCCCGCAAAAGGGCGCGGGCGAGGAGGACGTGGCCCTGCTGGATGCCGCGCTCACCCACTACGCCGAGGTCCTCGGCGAGGTGGAGAGCGCCGCCGCACCCGGCGCGGGCGCCGCCGGTGGCGTCGGCTTCGCCGCGCTCGTGGGTCTGCGGGCCCGCTTCCGCCCCGGCATCGAGGTCCTCATGGCGGAGCTGGGCGTGGCCGAGGCGATCGACCGGGCCACGCTCGTCATCACCGGTGAGGGATCCCTGGACGGGCAGACCCTGCACGGCAAGGCCCCCGCGGGCGTCGCGGCGGTCGCGCGGCAGGCCGGGAAGCCGGTGCTGGCGGTCTGCGGACGGCTCGCCATCGGCAAGAAGGAACTCAAGGGCGCGGGCATCGACCACGCCTACGCGCTGACGGACATCGAGCCCGATGTCGCCCGCTGCCTCGCCGAGGCCGGCCCCCTGCTGGAACAACTGGCCGCGCGCCTCGCCGAGGAGAATCTCTGACCTGCCCGGAGGGTCCGGGCGGGGCGGGAGCGGCCCCGGCCCCCCGGCCCCGCCCGCACGGGTCCTCCCGCGGGCGGCAGACGCGCACAGCAGACGGACATCTGACAGCAGGACCTGCGCGGTGTCCGGCGGATCATCCGTGCCCGGCGAAGAGGCGCCCCGAAGCGGCGCGGGGCTGTTCCTATGCGGCTCCGCCGCGCCGGGGGTGGGGGAGCCGCCGGCGCGTACGTGCCCGCACTCTCCACAGCTGGGGCGGCCCCTGCTCAGCACCGGGAAAGTCAGCACAGGGAAAGTCAGCACCGGGAAAGAGGGCAACAGCAAGATCCGCCGGATGGGCCTCAGCGGAGCCGGGAGCGCTGCGGGACCGTCGCCGGGTCGTCCGGGACCGCGCGCGTGGCGTACTGGGGGACGGGCGTCCGGTCGTCGCCCGTGTCGCGGACCAAGCCGTAGCGCACGATGCCCCGCGCGGGATCGGGACCGGCCGCCAGGTCGTCACGGATGTCCCCTGGCCCGACCGGCTCGACGATGAGGTCGTAGTCGGCGCCCCGCTCGTTGAGGTGCGGCGTGACGCCCCCGTCCAGCCAGAAGAACTCGTTCTGCCACATCTGCTGCGCGCCGCGCGGGAGGTGGGTGAGCGCGCCGGAGGGCGAGCCCATCCACGTCCGGTCGCCCGCGCCGGGCTGACGGTCGTCCATGCGCCGCCCGCCGCCCGAGGCGACATGGAAGAGCTTGCCGCGCAGCCGCGTCCAACTGGGCATGACCAGGCTTCCCGGGCGCTGGTCCGGGAGGATCTGCCAGCGCACCCGCACATAGCCGGCACCGCGCAGCGACACCGACTCCCCCCGGTGGGTCAGCACGGCCATGGCGCCCCCGCTGCTGGTCAGGCCCCGGCCGGCGCGCCGTGGCAGCGCGCCGGGCCGCAGCCCCGGGTCCGGCGCCCGGTCGGCCGCGTCCACGACGCTGCCGTACGCGGCGCGCGAGCGCGGGCTTCTTCGGCGACGGTGACGCGGCGGCCCGGGACGGTGCGGGGGGCGAGCCCGTGAAGGACGGCCCCGAGGCCCCGGCGGTCCGCGTAGTGGTGGTGCAGCATCTCCCAGACGGGGCGGAGCTGGCCGCGCGCGACATCGGAGATGACGGTCCGCGTCATCGCCTTGCCCGGGGGCTGTCCCTGGTGCCAGGTGTAGGCGGTGAACGGGACGCTGTGGCCCAGGTTGTACTTGGCGACGTACTCCGCGGCCTTGAGGAAGCGGCTGTCGTCGAAGCCGTAGAGGTCGCCGCCCTGGCTCCAGGCCATCTCGCAGACCGCGCCGAGCCGGCCCACGCCCGTCATGGTGCGGCCCTGGTCCCGGCCGCTCTCCTGCCACTGCGCGAGGCCACCCTCGTGGAGGAAGGGAACGGCGTGCGGGATCGAACCGTTGCCCGCGCCCTCCTTCGCGTAGGTCACGGACCGGTCGAACAGCGCCCGGTCGTCGGTGAGGATCCCGATGGCCATGAGCGAGGCGGCGTTGCACAGGTCCCGGTTGACCCAGTGGTTCTCGATGTGGGCGCCGTTGTGGCGGGTGAGGAGTCCTCGTCGAGCGGCTGGAAGACCGAGGTCATCATCGTCTGGAGCCGGGCCAGGTCGAAGCCCCTCGCAGTCGCGCATCAGCTCGGCGGCGTTCGCGAACTGCCAGCCGTAGATGCCGCCCGCCAGGAAGCGGTCCGCGTTGCCGGCACCGTCTTGAGCGTGCCCGGCCAGGCGTTGAGGATGTCGCGGGCGGCGTCGCCGTGCTCCTTGGTGCCGCCTACGCGGTAGCGGAGCGCGTTCTGGTAGGCGGCGTGGATGTCGTTGTAGAGGGTCCGGTAGTTCTGGCCGGTGCCGCCGCGTACGACCTCCGCCGTCGGCCGGGCGGTCCAGGTGCTCGCGGAGTGCGGGTTGGCGGTGAGTCTGCGCCAGCCGGCCTGCCACGTCTCCTTGCCCGCCGCGACACCGTCCTTGGCCCGCCGGAGGTCGTCGGCGGCGTGCAGCATGCCGGGATGGGCGAAGGCCGCCTTGGCCACCCGCCCCTTTCCGGGCGCGGCCCCGGCGGTGGTGCCGCTGCCGAACGCGGCGGCGGCCCCGCCGACAGCGGCACGGGCCGCCGCGAGCCCGCCACCGAGCCGGAGAACATCGCGACGCGAGAGCCGGTGCTTGGCCTTGGGGGAGTGCGGCATGGGGGAACTCCTGGTGGGGGTGGTGGCGGATGAGTTGCCGTACACCCAGGAGACGGCACGCGACGCCCTCCGATAACACTTTTTCCGGGCCGGCCCCAAAGGGGGCGCGGGACAGCAAAAGGGCCCGGTCCGAAGACCGGGCCCCGAAGAGGCACGAGGAACGGCGCGCTCAGCTACACGCACCCGCAGCCGCGACCTGCCCGAAGTGGCACCCCGGAGTGCCCCCCGGGCCCCGCAAGGGACTCAGCTCTGGGCTGCGGCCCGCGCCTCCCGCCGGCTGTCGCGGAAGGAATTGACGCGGCGGAACGTCGCGAACAGCGGAATCACCGCGCCGAGCACGACCTGGAGCGCGCACCCGGTCTGCAGCAGCAGCTCACCGCCGGGCCCGCCGAACGCCCAGGCCGCCAGCAGCCCCATGCTGAGCACGATCCAGCCGAGCATCGCGACGGCCAGTCGTCCGCGCGGCTTGGGGTATTCCACCCGGCTCACCATCAGCCAGGCGACACCGAGGATCGCGAGGGTGGTCGGCACGAACGGCAGCCCGAGCAGCACGATGGAGACGACCGTCAGGGCACCGAAGGGTCCCGGCATGCCCTGGAAGACTCCGTCCCGCACGGTCGTGCAGGAGAACCGCGCAAGCCGCAGCACCACCGCCAGCAGCACCACGACCGCGGCCACCACCGAGACCCGCTGGTGCGCGTCGTTGGCGACCATCCCCCACACGACCACGAAGTACGCGGGCGCCAGCCCGAAGCTGATCAGGTCGGAGAGGTTGTCCAGCTCGGCACCCATGGCCGAGCTGCGCAGCTTGCGAGCGACCAGGCCGTCGAACAGGTCGAAGACGGAGGCCATCAGCATCAGCACGACGGCCGTGGCGGCGCTGTGCCGCGTCATGCCGCCGTCCTCGCTGCCGGTCAGGTGCGGGATGAGGACGCCGGTGGTGGTGAAGTACACCGCCATGAAGCCGCACGTGGCGTTGCCCAGCGTCAGCGTGTCCGCTATTGAGAGGCGGGTGGACAGCGGCATCTCCTCGGCCGCGTCGTCCTCCAGCACATTGAGCCGGTCGTCATGGGCACCGCGGCCGTCGTGGCCGTCGCGCTCGTCGCGTGCGGCATCGGCGCCGGGCGCCCACGCCGCCTGGGTATCGGGATCAATCACGGTCAAGGCGAGTCACCCCCGCTGTCGTGGCCTGGCCGACCTCCACGGCCGTCTCGACTCCCTGCGGGAGGTATACATCCACCCGGGAGCCGAATCTGATCAGCCCGATGCGCTCGCCCTGCTCCACCTTGGCGCCACTGGGCACATAAGGAACGATACGCCGCGCGACGGCACCGGCGATCTGGACCATCTCGATGTCGCCCAGCTCGGTGTCGAAGTGCCACACGACGCGCTCGTTGTTCTCGCTCTCCTTGTTGAACGCGGGAACGTAGCCGCCGGGGATGTGCTCGACGGAGGTCACCGTCCCGGCCAGCGGGGCGCGGTTGACGTGCACGTTCAGCGGGCTCATGAAGATGGCGACGCGGGTGCGGCCGTCCTTCCACGGCATGATGCTCTGCACCACACCGTCGGCCGGCGCGATCACCCGGCCCTGGCCGATTTCCCGCTCCGGGTCCCGGAAGAACCACAGCATGCCCGCGGCGAGCGCCGTGGCGGGCACGGCGACCAGCGCGGCACGTCCGGACCTGCGGGAGCGGGCCAGGCTGAGGGCCGCCGTCGCCACGGTCGGCAGAAGCCATGGGGACGCTCCGCGCGCCAGACGTACGCGGGGCACACCTGTCGCACCGGGTGCGCCGGACATGCCGGACCCGCTGGGGCCGGAGCCGCCCGCGGGGGAGTCGCTGGGTGCAGTGGATGGGCTGTGGGGCATGAATGACCTTCGTAGCGGAGGGAGCCGCGTAGGTAACAGGGGGACGGCGGCTTTCCCGGGATGCTATCGGTTTCTGACGGCAACTGGGCAAGCCAGAGGGCCAGTCAGTGGCTGAAGTCCCAGGTCGGGGTGTGATCTTGATCTTCAAGAAAACACCCCGAAAAGGACATTCAGCCCTGGTTGCGGTACTCCTCCAGGAGCCGCCGGCCCACGATCATCTTCTGGATCTCGGCGGTTCCTTCGCCGATGAGGAGCATCGGCGCCTCCCGGTAGAGCCGCTCGATCTCGTATTCCTTGCTGAAACCGTACCCGCCGTGGATGCGGAACGAGTCCTCCACGACCTCTTTGCAGTACTCGGAGGCGAGATATTTCGCCATTCCGGCCTCCAGGTCGTTGCGTTGGCCGGAGTCCTTCTTGCGGGCGGCCCCGACCATCAGCGCGTGTGCCGCCTCGACTTTTGTCGCCATCTCCGCCAGCTTGAACTGAATGGCCTGATGGCCGGCGATCGGCTTTCCGAAGGTGTGCCGTTGCTGTGCGTAGTCGATACCGAGTTCAAACGCACGCTGGGCGACGCCACAGCCACGCGCGGCGACATTCACCCGGCCGACTTCGACGCCGTCCATCATCTGGTAAAAACCGTGGCCGGTCGTGCCGCCGAGTACGCGATCGGCCGGAATGCGCAGGCCATCCATGATCAGCTCGGTGGTATCAACACCCTTGTAGCCCATCTTGTCGATCTTCCCGGGAATGGTGAGGCCGGGGCGGACCGCGCCGAAACCGGGAGCCTTCTCCACCAGGAATGTCGTCATCGACTTGTGCGGGGGCGCCCCTTCGGGGTGCCCCTCCTCGGTGCGGCACAACACCGCTACCAGTGTGGAGGTGCCTCCATTGGTCAGCCACATCTTCTGGCCGGTCAGCAGGAAATCCCCGGAACCGTCCCCGGCGGGCACCCCCTTGGAGGTGATGGCCGAGACGTCCGAGCCCAGTCCCGGCTCCGACATGGAGAAGGCTCCGCGGATCTCACCGGCCGCCATCCTCGGCAGGAAATGGTCCTTCTGCTCGGGTGTGCCGTGCTGCTTGAGCAGGTACGCCACGATGAAGTGCGTGTTGATGATGCCCGACACGCTCATCCAGCCCCGGGCGATCTCCTCGACGCACAACGCGTAGGTGAGGAGTGACTCTCCGAGCCCGCCGTACTCCTCGGGGATCATCAGGCCGAAGATCCCCAACTCCTTCAGGCCCTCCACGATCTCCGTCGGATACTCATCCTTGTGCTCCAGCTCCGTGGCGACCGGGAGGATCTCCTTGTCCACAAAGCCGCGCACGGTCGCGAGTATTTCCCGCTGGATCTCCGTCAGCCCCTCGGTCCGCGCCAGGCGCCCCATCTCACTCGCCCCCCTTCGACGGCGGACCGGCCGGTTCCGGACGGCCCGGCTGCTCCCCGCCGCGTTCCTCGATGTACGTCCGCGTCGGCACCATCACCTTGCGCCGGAAGACACACACGAGCGTGCCGTCCTGCTTGTAGCCCTTGGTCTCGACACGCACGACCCCGCGGTCGTTCTTCGACTTCGACGCGATCTTCCCCAGCACCGTCGTCTCGCCGTAGAGCGTGTCGCCGTGGAAGGTGGGGGCGACATGCCGAAGCGATTCGATCTCCAGATTGGCCAGGGCCTTCCCCGAGACATCCGGCACGGACATGCCCAGCAGCAGCGAGTAGACGTAGTTGCCCACCACTACGTTCTTGCCGAAGTCCGTCGTGGACTCCGCGTAGTTGCTGTCCAGGTGCAGCGGATGATGGTTCATCGTGAGCAGGCAGAAGAGGTGGTCGTCGTACTCGGTGACCGTTTTGCCGGGCCAGTGCTTGTAGGTGTCCCCGACGGTGAATTCCTCATAGGTACGGCCGAATTGCATGCTCAGTCCTCCGGGGGGACGAAGGCGGAAGTGCGCCGCATTCCCGCGGCGCGGCCCTTGCCGGAGATGACCAGCGCCATCTTGCGGCTGGCCTCGTCGATCATCTCGTCGCCGAGCATCGCGGAACCCTTTTTGCCGCCCGCCTCCGAGGTGCAGTAGTCGTACGCGTCCAAAATCAGCTCGGCGTGGTCGTAGTCCTCCTGGGAGGGCGAGAAGACCTCGTTCGACGCCTCTACCTGGCCCGGGTGCAGCACCCATTTGCCGTCGAATCCGAGTGCGGCGGCGCGCCGGGCGACTTCGCGATAGCCGTCCACGTTCTTGATCTGGAGATAGGGGCCGTCGATCGCCTGGAGATCGTGCGAGCGGGCCGCCATGAGGATCCGCATCAGGATGTAGTGGTAGGCGTCGGCCGGATAGCCGGGCGGCTGCTCGCCCACGACCAGGGTCTTCATGTTGATGGAGGCCATGAAGTCGGCGGGGCCGAAAATGATCGTTTCCACGCGCGGCGAGGCGCCCGCGATCGCGTCCACGTTCACCAGCCCCCTCGCGTTCTCGATCTGCGCCTCGATGCCGATCCGCCCGACCTCGAAGCCCATCGTCTTCTCGATCTGCGTCAGCAGCATGTCCAGCGCCTGCACCTGCTGCGCGTCCTGCACCTTCGGCAGCATCACGCAGTCCAGGTTCTGCCCGGCCCCCTCCACGACGGTGACCACATCGCGGTAGGTCCACTCGGTCGTCCAGTCGTTGACCCGCACGACCCGCGTCTTGCCGCCCCACTCGCCCTCGTTGAGGAACTTCACGATGGTGTGCCGCGCCTCCGGCTTGGCCAGCGGCGCGCACGCGTCCTCCAGATCGAGGAAGACCTGGTCGGCGGGGAGGCCCTGGGCCTTCTCCAGGAAGCGCGGGTTGCTGCCCGGCACGGCGAGGCAGGAGCGGCGGGGCCGTGAGGGGCGCTGCCGGTCGACGCTGCCCGCTGTGCCCACGGTGCTCGCGGTGCTCATTGAGTGACCTCCTGGGGGTCGCGCTGGACGGGCCGGTCGTGCTGGTCCAGCTTGTCTGGTGTATCCAGCGTGTTCGCTGTACGGATCTCGCCGACGATACGGCCGATGATGTCCGTGATCCCGAAGTCCTTCGGGGTGAAGACCGCGGCGACGCCCGCCTCGCGCAGCGCCCGCGCGTCCGCCGACGGGATGATGCCGCCCACTATCACGGGCACGTCACCCGCGCCCGCCCCGCGCATCCTCTCCAGCACGTCCGGCACCAACTCGGCGTGCGAACCGGACAGGATGGACAGGCCCACACAGTGCACGTCCTCGGCGACGGCAGCCGCCACGATCTCCTCGGGGGTGAGCCTGATGCCCTGGTAGACCACCTCGAATCCGGCGTCGCGGGCCCGTACGGCGATCTGCTCGGCGCCGTTGCTGTGGCCGTCCAGTCCGGGCTTGCCCACCAGCAGCCGCAGCTTGCCCACACCCAGCTCGGCGGCCGTGCGCTCCACGCCGCGCCGTACCCCGGCCAGTGCCGAGCCCTCCTCGGCACCTGCCGCGACCGGGGCGCCGCTCACCCCCGTGGGGGCGCGGAACTCGCCGAAGACCTCCCGCAGAGCGCCCGCCCACTCCCCGGTCGTGACCCCGGCGCGGGCACACTCGATGGTCGCCGCCATCAAGTTGGCGTCCGTGGCCGCGGCCTCCTTCAGCTGGCGCAGCGCCTGCGCGGCGCTGGGGTACAGCGCCGGATCCCGGGCACCCGAGCGCCAGAACGGCTCATCGCGGGTCTCGCGCCAGCGCCGCACCTCCTCGACGGTGGCCGCCTCGCCCGCCGCGTCCACCGTCATGACCGCGGTGTCCAGATCGGCGGTCAGCGGGCTGGGCTCGGTCGTCTCATAGCAGTTGACGCCGACAATGCGCTCCTCGCCCGACTCGATACGGGCACGCCGCTCGGCGTGCGAGGAGACCAGCCGGGACTTGAGATAGCCGGACTCGACGGCCGCCATCACCCCGCCCATCTCCTCTATGCGCCCGATCTCCGCCCAGCTCTCCTCGGCCAGCGCCGCCACCTTCGCCTCGACCACGGGCGACCCGTCGAAGAGGTCCTCGTACTCCAGCAGATCGCTCTCGTGTGCCAGGACCTGCTGGATACGCAGCGACCACTGCTGGTCCCAGGGCCGGGGCAGGCCCAGCGCCTCGTTCCACGCGGGCAGTTGCACGGCGCGGGCCCGCGCGTCCTTGGAGAGGGTGACGGCCAGCATCTCCAGCACGATGCGCTGGACGTTGTTCTCCGGCTGCGCCTCCGTCAGCCCCAGCGAGTTGACCTGTACGCCGTAGCGGAACCTGCGCTGTTCGGGGTCGGTGATGCCGTAGCGCTCCGTGGTGATCCGCTCCCAGACACGGGTGAAGGCCCGCATCTTGCACATCTCCTCGACGAAGCGGACCCCGGCGTTCACGAAGAAGGAGATCCGCGCCACCACCCGCCCGAACTCCTCGGCCGGCACCTGCCCGCCGTCTCGAACGGCATCCAGCACGGCGACGGCCGTGGCCATCGCGTACGAGATCTCCTGAACGGGAGTCGCCCCCGCCTCCTGGAGGTGGTAGCTACAGATGTTGACCGGATTCCACCGCGGCAGGTGGGCGACCGTGTACGCGATCATGTCGGTAGTCAGCCGGAGACTCGGCACCGGCGGGAAGACGTGCGTCCCCCGCGAGAGGTACTCCTTGACGATGTCGTTCTGCGTCGTCCCCTGGAGCCGGGAGATGTCGGCCCCCTGCTCCTCCGCGACGACCTGGTACAGCGCCAGCAGCCACATGGCCGTGGCGTTGATCGTCATCGAAGTGTTCATCTGCTCCAGCGGGATGCCCTCGAAGAGCCTGCGCATGTCGCCGAGATGGGAGACCGGCACCCCGACCCGGCCCACCTCGCCGCGCGCCAGCACATGATCAGGGTCGTACCCGGTCTGGGTGGGCAGATCGAAGGCGATCGACAGCCCCGTCTGCCCCTTGGCGAGATTGCGGCGGTACAGCTCGTTGGACGCCTCCGCGGTCGAATGCCCGGCGTACGTCCGCATCAGCCAGGGACGGTCTCTGCCGTTCTGCGCCGCTCCCGTGCCGGGAGCCCCAGCGGTACTTGAGACGGGCGCCATCAGGCGCTCCGGCTGTGCTTGCCGGTCCGCTCGCCTTCGGCATCACGGCTGTGCTTGCCGGTCCGCTCGCCTTCGGCATCACGGCTGTGCTTGCCGGTCCGCTCGCCTTCGGCATCACGGAACAAATTGATGGCGCCGAGGTGCCGGGCCCGCATCTCCGTGTCGCGGACCCCCAGTCCTTCCTCGGGGGCCAGTGCGAGGACGCCGACCTTGCCCTGGTGGAGGTTGCGGTGCACATCGTGGGCGGCCTGGCCGGTCTCTGCCAGGTGGTACGTCTTCGACAGCGTCGGATGGATCCGGCCCTTGGCGATGAGCCGGTTGGCCTCCCACGCCTCGCGGTAGTTGGCGAAGTGCGAACCGACGATCCGCTTGAGCGACATCCACAGGTAGCGGTTGTCGTAGCTGTGCTCGTAGCCCGAGGTGGAGGCGCAGGTGACGATGGTGCCGCCCTTGCGGGTGACGTAGACGCTGGCGCCGAAGGTCTCCCGCCCGGGGTGCTCGAAGACGATGTCCACGTCCTCGCCGCCGGTCAGTTCGCGGATGTGCTTGCCGAAGCGCTTCCACTCCTTCGGGTCCTGATGGTGCTCGTCCTTCCAGAAGCGGTAGCCCTCCGCCTTGCGGTCGATGATCGCCTCGGCGCCCATCCTGCGGCAGATCGCGGCCTTGTCGTCGCTGGAGACCACACAGATCGGATTGGCGCCCCCGGCGAGCGCGAACTGTGTGGCGTACGAGCCCAGTCCGCCGCTGGCGCCCCAGATGAGCACGTTGTCGCCCTGTTTCATGCCGGCGCCGTTGCGCGAGACGAGCTGCCGGTAGGCGGTGGAGTTGACCAGCCCGGGGGAGGCGGCCTCCTCCCAGGTGAGGTGGCCGGGTTTGGGCATCAGCTGGTTGGACTTGACCAGCGCGATCTCCGCCAGTCCGCCGAAGTTGGTCTCGAAGCCCCAGATCCGCTGCTCCGGGTCGAGCATCGTGTCGCTGTGCCCGTCGGCAGACTCCAGTTCGACGGACAGGCAGTGTGCGACGACCTCGTCGCCCGGCTTCCAGGAGTTGACGCCGGCTCCGGTGCGCAGTACGACGCCCGACAGGTCCGAGCCGATGATGTGATACGGCAGGTCGTGCCGCTTGGCCAGCGGCGAGAGGCGGCCGTAGCGCTCCAGGAAGCCGAAGGTGGGCAGCGGCTCGAAGATCGAGGTCCACACGGAGTTGTAGTTCACCGAGGAGGCCATGACGGCCACCAGGGCCTCGCCCGGCCCGAGTTCGGGCACCGGCACCTCGTCGAGGTGCAGCGACTTGCGCGGATCCTTCTCCCGGGTCTCCAGCCCCTCGAACATCTCCGCATCGTCCTTGTGGACGGTCATGGCGCGGTACGAGTCGGGCAGGGGGAGGGCGGCGAAGTCCTCCGGCGGAGTGTCGGACACGAGGATCGCGTCGAGTATCTGGTTCACGGAATGCCTCCGGCGAAGCGCGGATTGAGGGAGGACTCCCCCGGCTTACGGCCGGGAGGTGCCCCGGGGGAGTCGTCGGTGTGAAGGCAGTGCCGTCGGTTCGGCGAGGTGGTGCGGGCGCGGGTGTGCGCCGGGTCGCTTGTGACGCCAAGCGGTCCGGGAGAGCGTGGCGTGAACCACGGGGACAGGGGCCCGGACTGCTGCCAAGGTATGACACCCAGTGCCAGGAGACAAGACACCGGGTGCCGCTATTTCTCACATGTATTGCACCGCTCTCATATGAGCGATGATCGATCAGGTCGGCAAGGGCGCACCCGCGCGGCGCGCTGAAGGAGAAAGGGGAGCAGGGCGCCCGTTCCCACGCGGGGTGCTTCCGCCCCCACGGCAGCTCCACGCCGGAGAACTCACCCGGGCCCACGGCGGCCGGCCGGCCCGCGCGCAGCGTGGCCCTCGCTGTGCGTGACGGCCAAGGCGGCGTCGGCCAACTCCGCCTCTCCCTCGCACGGTTGGGCGACAGTCGACCGGCCTTCCTCAAGCGGAGCCCCTGACCAGCGGCAACACCCCGACCCGACCTCAGTCATCCGGTGCCACTCAGTGATCGAGTTCCACCGTCTGCCGTGCACACCGTCTGCTGTGCGGCCCCTGCCCGAGGGGCTACGCGCGCGGGCGCATCCTGGAGTTCGGCAAGGGCGGTGCCGGCAACGGCGGCAGTTGACCGGCCGGGAACTCGCCGAACAGAGCAGGCTTGTCGGCGTCGGCCGGATCGGCGGGTTCGAAACCGAGCTCGGCCTGATAGCGGCGCCGGTACTCGGCGATCTCGTCGTGGCTGCGTCCGATGAAGTTCCACCACATCACGATCTGCTCCCCCAACGGGACACCGCCCAGCAGGAGGACGCGGGCTTCCATATCGCCCGCGGTGATGACCAACGTCTCGGATCCGGGAGGGATGTAGGCGAGTGATCGATGGTCCACGACGGCCGAGTCCACCGTGACCTCGCCCGTCTCGGCGAGGACCGCGTGCTCGAAGTCGGCCCGCACGGTGAGCCGGGCCGAGGAGCCGGGTTCGAGTACGAGTTCAGCACCGAGCAGGTCAGGTGTCCGCGTCTCGACCGGGGAGACCGAGCCGAGCAGCTCGCCGATGAACACGCGGGCCGTGACGCCGGGAAGCGCCACCGGCTCCGGGGTGTAGTGCACGAACGCGTTCTCGCCGAAACGCGTCTCCTCCGGCAGCGCGTACCAGAGCTGCACGCCGTGCAGAGTGCTCGACCCGGGGTCGCTGATCTCCTGATGAGTGATGCCACGGCCCGCGATCATCAAGTTGAGCTCTCCCGCCACCCCCGAGGCCGCGTTGCCGCCGGAGTCGAGATGCTCGACGCGCCCGGCGAACAGCCAGGACACCGTCGCGAGCCCGGTGTGCGGATGCCGCGGCACCCGCATCCCACCGGTCACCGAGACGTCATCGGGACCGAAGTGATCCAGAAAGCACCACGACCCCACCAGCGACCTCCGCCGCTGCGGGAGCGTCCGGTGCACCGTCGTCGCCCGCACGCCGCCGAGCGGCACCAGGCGCGGCGTAAGGATCTCCACCGCCGTGCACGGCTGACCGTGATCAAGGACTTCCGGATGAGGGCGGGTCTCCAGGTTGGTCATGGAACAATCTTCCCTTCCGCATCGCGGGGAGGCACCGGATGCCGGCTCGGAATCGAGATGCGGTCGAAGACGTTGAGGGTGACCGCCGCCCACTCGGCCGCGACGAACAGCTCTTCGCCGCGGACCGAATGTGCGCCGGGCGGATCGGCATCCGAGTCTTCGGTGGTGGGGAGCGACGTGCCCGCTTCGGTCCCCGCGACCACCGCCCGCTGCCGATCGCGATGTCCCAGCGGGTTTCGCGACTATGTCAGGCGGCGCTTCCGGCGCGCCCGGCGAGGAGCTGCGTCTCCCAGGCGTAGGCCACGCCGGAGGCGCCACCGTGCTGCGCCTGGACTTCGGTGGCGCCCGGCACGGTCTTCTCCCGGGCCCAGTCGCGCTGCCACTCGCCCAGCACGGCCAGCCAGGTGATCGGAACCACGCCCGCCTGGACCATGCGCCGCACGGCCATGTCGTGCCCCTCCTTCGAGCCGCTGCCCGAGGCGTCGGTGACAGCGAAGACCTCGAAGCCCTCGCCCACTGCCTGTATGGCCGGCATCGCCAGACAGATCTCCGTCCAGAGGCCGGCCATGATCAGCTTCTTGCGCCCGGTCGCCTTGACGGCATCCACGACGCGCTCGTCCTGCCAGGTGTTGATGAAGGTCCTGTTGATCGGCTTCTGCTCCGGGAACACGTCCCGCAGCCCCTGGATGAGGTAGCCGCCGCGCTCCTCCAGCACGGTCGTCAGGATGGTCGGCACGTCGAACACCTTGGCGGTCTTGGCGAGTCCAACGGCGTTGTTCACGACCATCGTCGGTTCGTGGCTGTTCAGATTGGCGAACTGGAACGGCTGGTGGTCGATCAGTACGACCACGCTCTCCTCGGGTGTCAGCAGTGCGTCGAGTCCGGCCTTGTTCTTGGTGCTCATGGGATTCCCCTTCTGGAGCTTCATGTGCGGGGGTGTCAGGCGGCACGCCGAAGGCTCGATGCCTGTAGCGCGCGCGATGCGGGCTGCCTGCCCGACGGCCCCGCCTCGCGTAGTTGATGCGACAACTAAACTAGGCGTAAGTGATTGACACGTCAACTAGCTGCCCAGGGAGGCGACTTCCGGGCACGTGCCGGGTACTTGCCGCGTACGTGCCGGGTGGGCGGACACCCGTCCGAGCCGCGCCGATACGCTCCCACCATGAACGCAACGCCCCGCTGGCTGACCACGGAGCAGCAGGCCGCCTGGGACAGCTTCATCCACATGCAGGAGAAGCTCATCGGACGGCTCTCCCGCCGGGTCCAGGCCGACTCCGGCATGTCCGCCTCCGACTACATCGTGTTGGCCAAACTCACCGAAACCGGCGGCGGGCGGATGCGTTTCATGGACCTGGCGAAGCTGGTGGAGTGGGAGAAGAGCCGCATGTCCCACCAGGTCGGGCGGATGACGAAGCGCGGACTGGTGACCAAGGAAGACTGTCCCGACGACGGGCGCGGAGCGTTCATCGTCGCCACCGCGGCCGGCCACCAGGCGATCGAGGAGGCCGCGCCCGTGCACGTCGAGCAGGTCCGCCGGCTGTTCATCGACGCACTCACCCCTGAAGAACTCGACGCGCTCGCCCGGATCTCGAACCGTGTCCTCGCGCATATGGAGAAGCAGCCCGACTGACGGAACCGGACAGCAGGCAGCCGCCGACCCCAGCAGACCCCGCACCCCGAACCCGCGGGTTCCCGTTCCCGGCCCCGGCTCGGCCACCGTCCGGCCGGGATCACCCGGGGCTACTCGCCGCCCGTCCGCTCCGGGGCGCGCTCGTGCATCGTGCTGTGCCGCCGCCCGTAGAGGGCGTAGATGATGCCGCCGAGCACCATCCAGCCGGCGAAGCGCAGCCATGTCTCGGTCGGCAGATTGAGCATCAGCCACAAGGAGGCCAGCACCGAGGCGATGGGCAGTGCCGGTACGAGAGGCGTGCGGAACGCCCTGGGCAGGTCCGGGCGGGTGCGCCGCAGGATGATCACGCCCAGTGCGACGACGACGAACGCGAAGAGGGTGCCGATGTTCACCAGCTCGGCCAGCTCGGCGATGCTGGTGAAGCCCGCGACGATGGCGACCAGGACGCCCAGCAGGATCGTGGAGCGGTACGGCGTCTGGAAGTGGGGGTGGACGCGGGAGAAGAACCGGGGGAGCAGCCCGTCGCGGCTCATCGCGAAGAAGACGCGGGATTGCCCCAACAGCAGGATCATGCACACCGTGGTGAGGCCGATCGCCGCGCCGAAGCTGATCAGCCCCGCCCAGAAGGGCTGGCCGACCGCCTTGAACGCGTCGGCCAGGGGCGCCTGGACGGTCAGCTTCGTGTACTTGCGCATGCCCGTGACCACGATCGAGACGGCCACGTACAGCACGGTGCAGATGACCAGGGAGCTGAGGATGCCGCGCGGCATGTCGCGCTGGGGGCGCCGGGTCTCCTCGGCCGCCGTGGCGACGACATCGAAGCCGATGAAGGCGAAGAAGACGACGGCCGCCGCGGTGAAGATGCCCATCACCCCGAACGCGGTCGGCGCGTAGCCGGACATCAGCTGGATCAGCGGTGCGGTGAGCCCCCCGCCGCCCGTCGCGCTCCCCTTGGCCGGTGGGATGAACGGCCGGTAGTTGTCGGCCGTGACGAAGAAGGCTCCCGCGATGATGACCACCAGCACCACCCCGACCTTGATCGCGACGATGACGGTGGTGACACGGGCCGACAGTTTCATGCCGAGCACCAGGATCGCCGTCAGCGCCAGCACCAGCACACAAGCCAGCAGATCGAAGCCGAAACCGGT
Organism: Streptomyces axinellae; assembly: GCF_039532135.1. Taxonomy (NCBI): domain Bacteria; kingdom Bacillati; phylum Actinomycetota; class Actinomycetes; order Kitasatosporales; family Streptomycetaceae; genus Streptomyces; species Streptomyces axinellae. The sequence continues at coordinate 73,174 of NZ_BAAARJ010000016.1, read as the reverse complement.
CTCGGGGGTGGTGCCGGAGAGCCACTGCGGCAGGTGCCATCCGGCGTTGTCGAGCAGTGAGCGGACATAGCCGGACCAGCCGACCGCGACCACCGCGCACCCCAGCGCCAGCTCCAGCACCAGGTCCCAGCCGATGATCCAGGCGGGCAGCTCACCCAGCGAGGCATAGGCGAAGGTGTAGGCGGAGCCGGCCACCGGCACGGTGGAGGCGAACTCGGCGTAGCACAGCGCGGCCAGCGCGCACACCGCGCCCGCCACGGCGAAGGAGATCGCCACCGAGGGCCCGGCCATGGTCTTGGCGATCTGCCCGGTCAGTACGAAGATGCCGGTGCCGATGACGACGCCGACGCCGAAGACGGTCAGGTCGAGCGCGGAGAGCGACCTGCGCAGGCCCCGCTCCGGATCGTCGGTGTCGCGGATGGACTCCTCGATGGACTTGGTCCGCAACCAGGGCCGGAGGCCCTTCGTTCCGCGGGATTCTGGCCCAGCCGCCACTGCCGCACCTCCACGTCGCTGTAGGGCGTCATGGTTCCCGTTCAGCGGGCTCGTGGCCCGGAACGCGGCGTGGGCGGGCCCGCAATTCACCCGACTCACCCGGCGCACCCGAATCCCCCGAAGGGGCCCGCCCCGCCCGCGAGAGCCTCACCCCGCCCGGAACAGCCCAGCCACGGGAAGAGGCTGCCCCGCCGTGGGAGGGGGGAACGCCGCGGACGCGAAGGATCCGGCCGACTGGGCGGCGTCCGGAAAGGGGCGGCGGTCCGGTGCCCGGATCAGCGGCCCGGCGCCCCGGAACGGTCAGCGAGCCCGGCGCCCCGAAACGGCCGCTTCGGCGCCCGGCCGATTCGGTCTGCGTCGGCCGGCGTCGGCACCGGCCCGAGGCGGTCAGCGGGCCAGCGCCCGCTCGATCGTCGCCATGATCTCCCCGAGCGGGGCGTCCGTCCGCGCGACCGTCACCAGGACCTCCTCCTGGCGCTCGACCGCGACGGACTGTTCCGTCACCGGGCGGTTCGCGCCGAAGCCCGTGCCGAAGGTGCGCCGCACGATCGCGAACGCGTGATCGAGCTGGGACTCGACATCCCCGACGCCGCCCGAGCGCAGCCACCGGCGCAGCACATGGTTGTGCGCCGTGACCACGGCGGAGGCCGCCACCTCGGCGAGCAGCGGCTCGTCATAGCCGCTGACGCCGTCGCGGTGCGCCTCCTCGTCGAAGTGCCCCAGCAGATAGCGGGTGAACAGCCGCTCGTAGCGGGCGACGGAGGCGATCTCCCGCTCGCGCAGCGCGGGAACCTCCCGGGTCAGCTTGTAGCGCTCGACGCTGCCCTTGGGCGACGAGGCGTACATTTTCATGACTTCCTTGATGCCCCGGCAGACGGTGTCCAGCGGGTTCTCGTGCGGCGGCGCGGCCTCCAGCACGGCCTGGGCGCGTACGAGGGTGTCGTCGTGGTCGGGGAAGATGGCCTCTTCCTTGGAGCGGAAGTGCCGGAAGAAGGTGCGGCGTGCGACGCCGGCCGTTGCCGCGATCTCGTCGACCGTCGTGGCCTCGTATCCCTTTGTCGCGAAAAGCTCCATCGCTGCGGCGGCCAACTCGCGGCGCACCTTGAGGCGCTGGGTGGCCGCGCCGCTCGCACGCGTCGTGGCCGCACGAGTCGTGGTCGTACGGGAGTTCTTCGCGGACTCTGACATGTGCTGAACGTTACATGCCGTGACCGCTCCGGTGGGCGGGGCGGCCTGCCGGGGATCCAGCAGCCCGCCCCACCCCTCGTGGCCGCCGGTCACCGGCGCGCGTACTCGCGGAAGCCGCGCCCGGTCTTCCGGCCCAGGCACCCTGCCGCGACCAGGTGTTCCAGCAGCGGCGCGGGCGCCAGGGAGGGGTCGCGGAACTCGCGGTGCAGCACCTGCTCGATGGCCAGTGACACATCCAGCCCGACGACATCCAGCAGCTCGAACGGGCCCATCGGGTAGCCGCCGCCGAGCTTCATCGCGGCGTCGATCTCATCGAGCGAGGCGTAGTGCTCCTGGAGCATCTTCACCGCGTTGTTCAAGTAGGGGAAGAGCAGCGCGTTGACGATGAATCCCGCACGGTCCCCGCAGTCCACCGGATGCTTGCCCACCCGCGCGCACACCTCGCGGACCGTGGCGTGACTGTCCGGGGCGGTCAATACCGTGGCCACCACCTCGACCAGCTTCATGGCCGGGGCCGGGTTGAAGAAGTGCATGCCGACCACGTCCCGGGGGCGGGAGGTGGCGCGGGCGCAGGCGATCACCGGAAGCGAGGAGGTGGTGGTGGCCAGCACCGCGCCCGGCTTGCACACCTCATCCAGCGCGGCGAACAACTGCCGCTTCACCGCGAGATCTTCGGCGACCGCCTCGATGACCAGATCGGCCCCGGACAGCGCCGCGAGCGACCCGGCGGGGGAGATCAGCGCGAGCGCCCCGTCCCGCTCCCGCGCACTCAACCGCCCCTTGCGCACCGCGCGTTCCAGCGACCCCGCCACCTTGTCCTTGGCCGCCCGCGCCTTGTGCTCGCTCCGGGCGGCGAGCACCGTCGGACAGCCGGCCCTGGCGAAGACCTCGGCGATGCCGGCGGCCATCGTCCCCGACCCCACGACGCCCACCGCGGCGACGGGACGGCCTCCGGCGCGGGGTGCGACCGGATCGGGGGTGAGCGCGTCGGGGACCACGGTCCCCCTGCCGGGCGCCTCGTAGGTGTAGAAGCCGCGCCCCGCTTTGCGGCCGGTCAATCCGGCGTCCGAAAGCTGGCGCAGTACCGGCGCGGGGGCATGCAGCCGGTCGCGCGAGCGGTCGTACATCGCGTCCAGAACGGTGCGCGCCGTATCCACTCCGATCAAGTCGAGCAGCGCGAGCGGGCCCATGGGCAGGCCACAGCCCAGCCTCATGGCGGAGTCGATGTCCTCGCGAGTGGCGTAGCGCGACTCGTACATCGCGGCGGCCTGGTTCAGATAGCCGAACAGCAGGCCGTCCGCGACGAATCCGGGACGGTCACCGACCGCGATCGGATCCTTGCCCAGTTCCCGTGCCAGCGCGGTGACGGCGGTGACCGCTTCCTGCGAGGTCAGTACCGAGGAGACGATCTCGACCAGTCTCATGGCCGGCGCCGGGTTGAAGAAGTGCAGTCCCAGGACCCGTTCGGGCCGGTCGGAGTCGGCGGCCAGCCGTGTCACCGACAGCGCGTTGGTGCCCGTGGCCAGGATGGTGCCGGGCTTGACGACGGCGTCGAGGGCGGCGAAGACCTGGCACTTGGTGTCGTAGTCCTCGGGCACGACCTCGATGACCAGGTCCGCCTCCGCGGCTGCCTCCACCCGTGTGCGGGTCCGCAGCCGCGCCAGCACCTCCTGGCGCTCGCTCTGTGTCATCCGCTCGCGCCGCACGGCCCGCGCCGTGGACGCCTCCAGGGCGGCGACGGCCTGCCGGGCGGCTGCTTCGTTCGTGTCAATGCCGATGACCTCTCGCCCGGCGCGGGCGAGAATGTCGGCGATGCCGGTGCCCATCGTGCCGAGGCCGACGACGGCGATGGTGCGCAGGGGAGGACGGTCCATCACGGGACTCCAGAGGGTGCGACACAGGCCCCGGACACGGGGCGCGGCTGATGAGGGTGAGGGTTCTGTGCACTACCGGGCGCACGGGCGTACGTACGCCGCAGGCAGGGGAGTTACAGGTCAGGCCCCTTCGGCGGGCCCTGTCCCGGGGCCCGGCCGTGAGCCGTGCCGTATGCGCGGTGCTCCGCGCCGAACCGACGTCACTCTCGGCGGCTGCGTCACCAGGCCGCCTGAGCGGGGGTGCCGCTCTGATGAGCACCGTAACTCGTGGGTAACCAGAATGCCAGGGGCAGGAGCACTTCCGAGGCTGTGGCACACAGCAGGTGAGGGGGAAGCGTAGTGGGCGACGCATTCCGAGCGCTGATCGACCGAGTGCGGCCAGAGGCCGAGCCCGTCGAGTACGCACGTCTGGTCACGCTGGCCAGGCAGCGCGGCCCGGAGGCGCGCGACCAGCTCGCTTCCGTGCTCGTGGAGGCCGAACGGCCGCTGTGGGCCCGCGAGATCGCGGCCTTCGCGCTGGGCAGCGCGGGAGACAGCAGGGCCTTCGAGACCCTCGTGTTCATGCTGAACTACCGGGATCCCACGCGCTGCGCCAGCGCGGCACAGGCGCTGGAGAAGCTGCGCGATCCCCGCACGGCCAAGGCGGCGGCAGCCCTGGCCACCAACGAACTGCGCACCGCCTACGCCCTCTACCCCGTACGGTTACTCACCGCGCTGCGGGCCCCCGAATCGGTCCCCACGCTGATCAACGTCCTCCAGCGGCTGCTCATCGGACCGTTGCACTACTGGCCGATCGCCGAGGCGTGCGTCCTGGGACTCGGCGCCCTCGGCGACAAGCGCGCGGTGCCCGTGCTCGACGCCGCGGCCGAACACCACAGGCTCTCCCCCTCGGCGAAGGCCGCGCTGGCCCGCATCCCCGCCCCGTCCTCGGCCGGCCGCCATACCTGACTCCGCAGTTTCCCCGGCCTTGGCCGCCATACCCGACAGAAGATGTCCGGTTGCCGCGCCAGCTTCCCGCATGACGAGGAGCGAGCGGGCACAAGAGCCGACAACCGAGCCGACGGAGGGGCTGAGGGGCGAACCGGGGGAGGGGAGAGGCGAGCAGTCGGGCGCGGGTGAGGGGGCCGGTGTGAGCCGGGCGGGCTTCGCGCAGGCGGAGCCGCACTTCGCCGGCCGGGGCGCGGCGGCGGCGCTTCGAGCGCCACACGCACCACGTGCTCGCCACCTTGCGCAAGGACGGCTCGCCCCGGCTCACCGGCCTGGAGGTCGGCTTCCGGGAGGGCGAGCCGTGGGCTGGGCATGATGCCCGGCTCGCTCAAGGCGCTGGACCTGCGACGTGACCCCCGCTTCTGCCTGCACGCCAATCCGGGCGCCGGATCGGGGATGGACGAGGGCGACCTCCGGGTCTCGGGGCGCGCCGTGGAGGTTCGGGAACAGGCGGGGCTGGAGCGCTGGGCGGCCGGTGCGCCCGAGGGGCGGGTGCCGGAGACCTTCCATCTGTTCCGGGCCGAGTTGACGGAGGTGGTCGGGGTCTCCATCGAGGATCCGGGCATCGTCTTCAGGATCTGGCACCCGGGCCGCCCCCTGCGCACCGTTCGGCGCGGCAACGACGACGCGCCGCCGCACGAGGACTGACACCGCCCGCCGGGGGGCCGATGCCGCGCGGCGCACAGGGCCGTTGCCGCGCGGCGGGCGGGCTGCGATGCCTACCCGACGACGGCGAACGCCTCGATCTCTATGAGCAGTTCGGGCCGCACCAGCCCGGCGACCTGGACCGCGCTGCAGGCGGGGAGCCGTTCGGGGTCGAGGTAGGTGTCCCGGACCTGCCGCAGCGCGGGCATCACCGACAAGTCGGTCACGAAGAAGGTGAACTTCACGACATCGGCGAAGGTGGCCCCCGCGCCCTCCAGGCAGCGCTGGAGGTTGGCGAACACCTGCCGCGCCTGCGCGGCCGGATCGCCTTCGCCCACGACCTTGCCGTCCGCATCGACGGCCACCTGGCCCGAGACCGCGACGAATCTGCCCTCTCCCCACACGACATGGCTGAAGCCGTTGCCGGGAGCGAGACCGTCAGGGGTGGCGATGTGAGTGAGCGGTGACATGCCGAGAGACTCGCATACGGGTCCGACAGTGCGGCCCGTCGCCCGCTCTGCCTGCTGCCTGCTGCCCGCTGCCCGCTGCTCGTCGGCCGGGGCGGAGCGGTGGTCGGCGGCAGGTCAGAGCAGGGTGAGCTGGGTGCAGTGCGCGTCCTCCGCCTCCCGCGCCGGGCGTTCCTCCGGCGCGGAGGGTGCGGTCCTGGCCGGTGACTCGATGCGCCGGGCCGCGCCGGGGGAGGAGGGGCCGACGCCGTACTCGGCCGCCAGTTCGTGCACCTGGCGCGTGATGCGTCGCTGATACCACTTGGGCGCGTACGGGCCGTTGGCGTAGAGCGCCTCGTAGTGGCGTACCAGGTGCGGGTGATGCCCGGTCAGCCAGCGGAAGAACCATTCGCGCGCTCCGGGCCGCAGATGCAGGGCCAGCGGGGTGACGGAGGTGGCACCGGCCGCGGCGATGGCGCGGACGGTCTGGCGCAGCTGCGCGGGTGAGTCGCTCAGGAAGGGGATCACCGGCGCCATCAGCACCCCGCAGGGGATGCCGTGCCCGGCGAGCGTACGGACGACATCCAGCCGCCGCTGCGGAGCGGGCGCGCCCGGCTCGACCGTGCGCCACAGCTCCTCGTCGGTGAAGCCGACCGAGACGGAGACCCCGACGTCGGTGACGGCCGCCGCCGAGCGCAACAGGTCGAGGTCGCGCAGGATGAGTGTGCCTTTGGTGAGGATCGAGAACGGGTTGGCGCAGTCCCGCAGCGCGGTCAAAATGCCCGGCATCAACCGGTATCGGCCCTCTGCTCGCTGGTAGCAGTCGACATTGGTGCCCATGGCGATGTGCTGGCCGTACCAGCGCGGACCGCTCAGTTCCTTGCGCAGCAGCTCGGGTGCGTTGACCTTGACGACGATCTGGGAGTCGAACCCCTCCCCGGTGTCCAGGTCGAGATAGCTGTGGCTGCGCCGGGCGAAGCAGTACACGCACGCGTGCGAACAGCCGCGATACGGATTCACCGTCCATTCGAACGGCATCCGGGACGCTCCGGGCACCCTGTTCACCAGGGAACGGGCCCTGACCTCGTGGAAGGTGATCCCCCGGAACTCGGGGGTGTCGAACGTCCGGGTGGTGACGGCGGAGGTCCCGAAGAGCGCCGGCGCCGCGGTCGGCCCCTTGTCGCTCAGTTCGTCCCAGCGCATGTGCGGCCTCCTCGGTGGTGGTGTCGCGTCCTTCTGGCGGCGCTGTCGCTTGCTCGTCCAGAATAGAACACCTGTTCCCCGGATCTCTGTCAAGGCGGATTTTGGCGGCCGACGCGAGGGTGATTGGCTGGGCGCCATGTCCGCAGCGCCCCGCGGAAGCCCGTGGGGCGCCCACCACTGGAGGAGTTATGGCGCAGGTCGAGGCGACCACACAGCGGGAGATCGCCGCCGGTCCCGACGAGGTGTTCGACGCACTCGCCGACTACAGCGAGACCCGGGCCGAGCTGCTTCCCGGGCACTTCAGCGAGTACGAGGTCAAGGAGGGGGGCGACGGCGCGGGCACCGTCGTGCACTGGAAGCTCCAGGCCACCAGCAAGCGCATCCGCGACTGCCTGCTCGACGTCACCGAGCCCTCCGACGGGGAGCTGGTCGAAAAGGACCGGAATTCCTCGATGGTCACCACCTGGCGTGTGACCCCCGGCAGCAAGGAGAAGACCGCCCGGGTCACCGTGACGACCGTGTGGAACGGCGCGGGCGGCATCGGCGGCTTCTTCGAGAAGACCTTCGCCCCCAAGGGCCTCGCCCGCATCTACGACGAGTTGCTCGGCCGCCTGGCCGCGCATGCCGAACAGGGCGGCGCGGCAACGGAGTAGCGCGGCGGGGCGTCGCGCCGCTCACCGGAACGAGTGGTTTTCACCGCGGGGCCGAGGTGCGCCGGTGGTACCGGCCCCGCGGCGAAAGCCCCTGCTCGGCCGCCCGACAGACGCCCCGGGCAACGGAATTGAGGATCCTGACGCCCACGGCACGCGCCCGGACCTTGCTTGAACGCTCTTGTCGTGCAATGCGAGAAATACTCCCCCGGATGAAGCGGCAAGGGGAGTGCGATGGGCGGAACCAGCGGGGCGATCCTCGACAGCAAGGACGATGAGAACCCCGCATGGCGGGCGTACGGCGGCGATACGCCACCCGAAGTGCGGGACCACCGCCCCGCGTTGGCACCGGCGGCGGTCGAGGTCAGCGTCGAGATCCCCGGCGGCTACGAGGCCCCGGCGGAGCGGACACCGGAGCGGACACCGGCGGCGCCGGGTCTCCCGGGTGCCGTGCCGGGCACCGCGATGCGGGGCGGCGCGGCGGCGGGCGACGCGGCGCCGGGCGGCGCGGTGCCGGAAGGAGTCGAGTACCCGTACCTGGCACACGGCTGGGGCGGGCACTTCGCCTGGGAGCCGACCGGACCGGTGTCTCCTGGACAGGAGCCGGCCCCGCCCAGCCCCTCCGAAAGGCCGGCACCCGGTCATGTTCCGCCGGAAACAGTCGAGTCCGTTCAGTCCTTGCCGGTCAGAGACCCCGCGTGGGCCACCGTGCGGGAGCCCGCGCCGGAAGCGTGGCCCGACCCGCCATCGGATGCCGGGCCGGAGTCCGGGCGCACCGGATGGCAGGGCCCCGGGGAGCCGGCGGACCCGCCGCAGCCCCCGGACCCGGCGCGGACCACGGGCCCGGAGCAAGCACCGGATACGGCGCAGGCAACCGATACGGCGCAGGCCGTTGACCCGGCGCAGCAGGGCGCGGCGCTCAGCCCGCGCCGCCTGCGGCTCGTCTTCGGGGCCCTCATGCTCTCGCTGCTGCTCGCCGCGCTCGAACAGACCATCGTCGCCACGGCACTTCCGAAGATCGTCGGAGAGCTCGACGGACTGCGGCAGATGTCCTGGGCGATCACCGCCTACCTGCTCGCCGCCACCATCGGACTGCCCGTCTACGGCAAGCTCGGTGACCTTTTCGGCCGCAAGGGACTCTTCCTCTTCGCCATCGCCGTCTTCACCGCCGGATCGGCCCTCGCAGGCTGGGCGGGCTCCATGCAGGAGCTGATCGTCTACCGCGCCCTCCAGGGGATGGGCGCGGGCGGCCTCATGATCGGCGTCCAGGCGATCATCGCCGACGTCGTACCGCCTCGCGAACGCGGGCGCTACATGGGCCTGATCGGCGCCGCCTTCGGCCTGGCCTCGGTGGCCGGCCCGCTGCTGGGCGGCTGGTTCACCGACGCCCACTCCTGGCGCTGGTGCTTCTGGTTCAACGTGCCGGTCGGCCTCCTCGCCCTGGTGGTCACGGCGCTCGCCCTCAAACTGCCCCGCCCCCGCGTACGCCCCCGGCTCGACGTGCTCGGCGCGCTGCTATTGGCGGCCTTCTCCACCTGCCTCGTCCTGCTGACCAGCTGGGGCGGCACGACCTACGAATGGGGCGATCGCGTCATCGTCGGCCTGGCCGCCGGGGCGGCGCTCAGCGGGCTGCTGTTCCTCGTCGCCGAACACCGGGCCGCCGAACCCGTCCTGCCGCTGCGGCTGTTCCGCGACTCCGTCTTCAACATCACGGGCCTGGTGGGCGCCGCGATCGGCATCGCCCTGTTCGGCGCGGCCAGCTATCTGCCCAGCTTCCTGCAGATGGTCGAGGGCGCCAGTGCCACCAGCTCGGGGCTGCTGATGCTGCCGCTGATGTGCGGCGTCGTCGTCTCCTCCACCCTCGCGGGCCAGCTCATCTCGCGCACCGGCCACTACCGGATCTTTCCCATCCTGGGCTGCGCGCTCTCGGCCGAGGGGATGTGGCTGCTCTCCAAGCTGGATGAGGAAACCTCCCGCCAGGTCTTCGGCATCTGGTCCGGCATCCTCGGCCTGGGTATCGGCTTCGTACTGCCGGTGCTGATCCTGGCCGTGCAGAACTCCGTGAGCGCTGCCGACCTCGGCGCGGCCACCAGCGCCAACAACTACTTCCGGCAGATCGGCGGCAGCGTCGGCGCCGCCTTGTTCGGCACACTCCTCGCCGAACGCCTGGCCGACGCGCTCCTGCGCGACATGCCGCACGCACGCGACGGCGAGCTGCCCGACCCCGACTCGGTCACCCCGCAACTGGTGCACGCGCTGCCCGCGCCGCTGCGGGATGCCTACATCCACGCGTACGCGGACGCGATGCCGCGGATCTTCCTCTACCTCGTGCCGGTGCTCGCCCTCGGACTCGGGCTGGCCCTCTTCCTCAAGGAGAAACCACTGGTGTCTCAGCACATGTCCGTCCCCCAGGCCCGCGCGGCCGACGACCTCCCCGCACCGGCCCCCGCCCCGGCGGCGGAGACCGGCGGCGCGGCGCCCCAGCTCCAGCCGGTGCCCTACGCGGCGGGAGTCCCGCTGTGCGGCACGGTCCGCCACCACGACGGCAGCACCGTGCCCCGCGCCGCGCTCACCCTGGTGGACACCTCGGGACGGCAGATCGGACGCGGCGCGACGGGCGATGACGGCCGCTACGCGCTGAGCACCCCGGGCGAGGGCGCCTATGTGCTCATCGCCGCCGCCGGAGGGCACCAGCCGCGCGCCGTCAGCGTCACCGTCGGGGAGCGGCCGGTCGATCTCGACGTGGTGCTGGGCGGCGCGGGCCGGCTGGCGGGCAGCGTGCTCACCGCCGACGGCACGCCCGTCAAGGACGCCGTGGTGACTCTCACCGACGTACGCGGGGAAGTGGTGGCAAGCACCCGCAGCGGGCGGGAGGGCACCTACGTCATCACCGAACTCGTCGCGGGGGAGTACACCCTGGCCGCGAGCGCCCCCATCTACCGCCCCGCCGCGCTCCCCGTCTCCGTGCAGGCGTCACGCGAGACCCGGCAGGACATCGAACTGGCGGGCGGCGCCGTGCTGCGCGGCACCGTGCGGGCCAGCGGCGGCAGGCCCGTCGAGGACGCCAGGGTCACCCTCCTGGACGCGGCCGGCAACGTGGTGGACACCGCGACCACGGCCGCGGACGGCATCTTCCGCTTCGTCGATCTGGCGTCCGGCGAGTACACGGTGGTAGCCGCCGGATACCCGCCCGTCGCCACCGTGCTGCACATCGCCGGCGGAGGCCGCACCGAGCGCGACCTCCAACTCGGCCACGAGGACTGACGCCCCGGCGGACCGGCCCGGGACACCGGCCGGGGGCTCACTCCCGGCTCCCTTCCGCGCCATTCCGCTCCGGCGCACCCCCCGTTCGTGCGTTGCCCCGCCCCTGGCCGGCCATCCGCTCTACCGTGGACGTGGCCGCGCCAGGAGCGGCCCGGGACCGGCCACCGCCGGAAGGGAGGACTGGCTTCCATGGAAAGTGAGCCGGACATCGCCCAGGGGCCAGGGACGGCGGAGAACGTCGTAGCCGTACGCGGCTGCGTGCCCACCGCCGCCATCACCATCGACGCGCGCGGCACCATCCTGCACTGGGGTGCCGGGGCACGCGCCCTGTTCGGCCACCGCCGCCAGCACGCCGTCGGGATGCCGGCCGGTGAAATCCTGCCCGTGACAGGCGCGCTGAACGCCGCCGCGCGCCCCGGCGACCACCACTGGCTCGACGGTGCCGGAGACCTCGCGGGCGCGGGAGACCTCATGGCGGGCAGAGCCCGGGTCACCGCCGGCGCCGACCGCGCCGACACCGCCGGGCGGGCCGACGTGCTGTGGTGGGCCTATCCGCTGCCCGCCCCGTCCTCCGCCCGGCTGCTGGTGCTCGCGGTGGACGCGGCCAGGCTCCAGCGCCAACGCGGCCTGCGCGGGGCCAGGTTCGCCCCCGGTTTCGGCCCGCACCGCTGGTTCCCCGAGGCCGCGGAACTCGCCGCCCGGCTGCCCGGCATGCTCGGCCGCCCCGGCCGTGAAGCCGCCGCGCGGCTCGTGGCCCGGGTCCTGAAACTGGGCTGCCCCGTACTGGAGGTCAGCCGCCCCCTCCTCCTCGACGACCCGGCGCTCGCCGCGCTGAACGCGCAGGTCAGCGGGCGGTGTGGATAACTCGCTCACCCGCCCGAGTGGAAACAGCTGGTGTGGACCAGTGGAGTTATCCACAGGGGTGTCCTGGCGTTTGGCGACCGCGTAACGTTCCGGCCATGAAGATCCTCATCAGCGCCGACATGGAGGGCGCCACGGGAGTCACCTGGCCCGCAGACGTGCTGCCCGGCACGCCCCAGTGGGAGCGCTGCCGATCGATGTTCACCTCGGACGTGGACGCGGCCGTCAGAGGCTTCTTCGCCGCGGGCGCCGATGAGGTGCTCATCAACGAAGCGCACTGGACGATGCGCAACCTCCTGCTGGAAAAGCTGGATGAGCGGGTGGAGATGCTCACCGGCAGACACAAATCGCTCTCGATGGTCGAAGGCGCCCAGCGCGCCGACGTGGACGGCATCGCCTACATCGGCTACCACACCGGAGCCGGCACCGAAGGCGTCCTCGCCCACACCTACCTCGCCAACACCCTGACCGGCGTATGGGCCGACGGCGTACGCGCCAGCGAGGGCTACCTCAACACCCTGGTCGTCGCCGAGTTGGGCGTCCCGGTCATCCTCGTCACCGGCGACGACCGCACCATCGAGGACGCCAAGGGCTACGCCCCCGAAGCCGAAGGCGTCGCCGTCAAGGACTACGTGTCGCGCTACGCCGCCGTCTGCCGCACACCGACCCGCACAGCCGCGGACATCGAAGCCGCCGCACAGCGCGCCGCACCACTGGCCGTGCGCCACACCCCCCAGAACACTGAACCGCACACGATCGAGATCGAGTTCGACGCCGAACACCTGGTGGGCGCCGCGACAGTCGTCCCCGGCGTCGAACCGTCGGGCGAGCGCCGGGTGACCTACACCTCCCCGAGCGCCTACGACGCCATCCGCTGCTTCAAGGCCGTCACCACCGTCGTCTCCTCCGCCGTGGAGGAGCAGTATGGCTGAGCTGGAGGAAGGCACCATGACGCCTGGCGTCCCCGACCACCTGGACACCCGGGTCTTCGACGAGGTGGTGACGGCCACCTCGGAGCTGATCCGCATCGACACCACCAACAGGGGCGGCGGCGAGGGCTCCGAGCGGCAGGCCGCCGAATACGTCGCCGCCGGGCTCGCCGAAGCCGGTATCGAGCCCGCACTGCTGGAGAAGAAACCCGGCCGCACCAACGTCGTCGCCAGGATCGAGGGCACCGACCCGACAGCCGGCGCCCTGCTGGTGCACGGCCACCTGGACGTGGTGCCCGCCGAGCCCGCCGACTGGAGCGTTCACCCGTTCTCCGGTGAGATCCGCGACGGGGTGGTGTGGGGGCGCGGTGCGATCGACATGAAGGACGCCGACGCCATGGTCCTCTCCCTGGTGCGCGCCTGGGCGCGGGCAGGAGTGCGCCCGCCGCGCGACATCGTCCTCGCCTTCACAGCGGACGAGGAGGACAGCGCCGAATTCGGCTCCGACTACCTGGCGGAGCAGCACGCCGAGCTGTTCGAAGGCTGCACCGAAGGCATCAGCGAGTCGGGCGCCTTCACCTTCCACACCGGAGACGGGCTGCGGCTCTACCCCGTGGGGGCGGGAGAACGGGGCACGGCCTGGCTCAAACTGACCGCCCACGGCCGCGCCGGACACGGCTCCAAGATCAACCGCGCCAACGCTGTCAGCAGGCTCGCCGCCGCGATCCACCGCATCGGCGAGCACGAGTGGCCCGTCCGGCTGACCCCCACCACCCGCGCGGCGCTCGCCCGCCTCGCCGAGCTGCGCGGCCTCCAAGCCCCCGGACCCGAGCTGACCGACACCGAAGTGGACACGCTCCTGGCAAAGCTGGGGCCCGCCGCCGCACTGATCGAACCCACCGTGCGCAACAGCGCCAACCCGACCATGCTGGACGCCGGCTACAAGATCAATGTGATCCCCGGGACGGCGACCGCCAGAGTCGACGGCCGGATGCTGCCCGGCGCCGAGGAAGAGTTCCACGCCACCCTCGACCAGCTCACCGGCCCCGATGTCGAATGGGACTTCCAGCACCGCGAGACCCCCCTCCAAGCCCCGGTGGACTCCCCGCTGTTCGCCGCCATGAGCCAGGCGCTGGAGCACTTCGACCCCGGAGCACACGCCCTGCCGTACTGCATGTCGGGCGGCACCGACGCCAAACAGTTCTCCCGCCTAGGGATCGTGGGCTACGGCTTCACCCCCCTCAAGCTGCCCGAAGGCTTCGACTACCAGGCCCTGTTCCACGGCGTGGACGAGCGCGTGCCCGTCGAAGCCCTGCACTTCGGCGTCCGAGTACTCGACCGGGTCCTCCTGGCCGACGGCACCTGCGGGCCAAGCAGCCCACGCCCCACCGCCCACGACGACGCCCCCACCCCGTCAGGAGGCTGACCCGATGCCCCTCCAAGCCCCCTACGGCACCTGGCCCTCGCCCATCGACGCCGCACTCGCCGCCGCGCACGACGGGCGGCCCGAATTCCTCGGCGCCGTCGGCGACGAACTGTGGTGGACCGAACCCCGCCCCCAGGAAGGCGGACGGCGCGCCCTGATGCGGCTCACCGGCGAGAGCAGGGGCCCCGCCGTCAGCGTGCTGCCCGCACCGTGGAACGTCCGCAACCGCGTCATCGAATACGGCGGCCTGCCCTGGGCGGGCGTGCCCCGGGCCGAAGGCGGACCGCTGGTCGTCTTCACCCACTTCGCCGACCAGCGGCTCTACGCCCTGGAGCCCGACGCGCCGGACGAGAGCGGGCCCAGGCCACTGACACCGCTCTCACCCGCCACCGAAGGCGGACTGCGCTGGTGCGACCCGATCGTGGTGCCCGAGCACGGCGAAGTGTGGTGCGTGCTGGAGGAGTTCACCGGAGACGGCCCCACCCAGCTGCGCCGAGTGCTGGCGGCCGTACCCCTCGACGGTTCCGCCGCGACGGACCGCGCCCGGGTGCGGGAACTGACCGCGGACGAGGACCGGTTCGTGACCGGGCCGCGCCTTTCCCCCGACGGACGCCGGGCCACCTGGCTCGCCTGGGACCACCCCGCCATGCCCTGGGACGGCACCCGGGTCAAGGTCGCCGAAATCGCCGAAGACGGCACCCTGAGCAGCACCCGGGTCGTAGCCGGGGGCCCCGAGGAGTCCGTCGCACAGGCCGAATTCGCCCACGACGGCTCGCTGCTGATCGCCTCTGACGTGAGCGGCTGGTGGAACCTCCAGCGAGTACAGGTCACGGCAACGGAGACTGCGGGCACGCGACGGCCGGTCCCCGTGCCGCTCTGCCCCCGCGAGGAGGAATTCGCCGGGGCCATCTGGAAGATCGGCCAGCGCTGGTTCGCCCCACTGCCAGGCGGACTGATCGCTGCCTTGCACGGGCGCGGCGCACAGCGACTGGGCGTGCTCGACCCGCAAACCGGCGAACTGGTGGACACCGCCGGCCCCTGGACGGAGTGGGCGCCCGCGCTCGCCGTCACCGACACCCGTGTCACCGGCATAGCAGCCAGCCCCCGCACCTCCTACGAGATCGTGGAACTGGACACCCGGACCGGGCACACGGTTGTGCTGGCCGCCCAGCACGAGGACCACATCGACCCGGCCTACTACCCCGAGCCGCAGATCCGCACCTTCACAGCACACGACGGGCGGGACATCCACGCCCACATCTACCCGCCCCACCACCCCGACCGCTCGGCACCCGCCGACGAGCTTCCGCCCTACGTCGTATGGGTGCACGGCGGCCCCACCAGCCGGGCATCCCTGGTACTCGACCTGGAAATCGGCTACTTCACCTCGCGCGGCATCGGCGTCGCGGAAGTCAACTACGGCGGATCGACCGGCTACGGCAGGGAGTACCGCAACAGGCTGCGCGGACAGTGGGGCGTGGTCGATGTCGAGGACTGCGCGGCCGTGGCGCGCACCCTCGCCGACGAAGGCACAGCCGACCCCGCCCGCCTGGCCATCAGAGGCGGCAGCGCCGGCGGCTGGACCAGCGCGGCCTCGCTGACCTCTCCCGCCACAAAGGGCCTCTACGCCTGCGGCACAGTCACCTACCCCATCCTCGACCTGGAGGGCTGGGCCACAGGAGAGACGCACGATTTCGAGTCGCAGTACCTTGAGTCGCTGGTCGGCCCGCTCGCGGAGTGCCCGGGCCGCTACCGCGAACGCTCACCGCTGCACCGGGCAGACCGAGTGGCGGCCCCGTTCCTCCTGCTCCAGGGGCTGGACGACGTGATCTGCCCCCCGGTGCAGTGCGAGCGGTTCCTGGAAGAGGTCAAAGGCACAGGAGTGCCGCACGCCTACATCGCCTTCGAGGGTGAGGGGCACGGCTTCCGCATGGCCGAGACCATCGTGCGCGCACTCCAGGCCGAACTGTCGCTCTACGACCAGACCTTCGGGCTGAGCCGACAGGACGTGCCGAGTCTGGAACTCGGCTCATGAACACTCCGCCCCTTCCCGAAGGCGAGCCCGGCCCCGCACTCGCCGACCCGCACACCCTGCTGGAGGGCTACCTCGACTACTACCGCCACGCCCTGCTGCGGAAAATCTCCCAGCTGTCGGAGACCGAGCTGCGCATCGGACGGCTGCCCTCGGGCTGGACACCACTTGAACTGGTCCGCCACCTGGCGCATGTCGAACGGCGCTGGCTGGTGTGGGGGTTCCTGGCAGAGAAGGTGCCGGACCCCTGGGGCGACCACGACGGCCACAACGGCTGGCACGTACCCGAGGAACTCAGCGGCGCGGACGTCATCCAGGCGTTCGAGGCCCAGTGCGCACGCTCGCGGGAGATCACGGCCGCGGCGGAACTGGATCAGCGGGCCGGGGTGGGCGGGGGTTTCTCCACCCAGGAGGAGACGCCGACCCTGGCCTGGATCCTCTTCCACCTCCTCCAGGAATACGCCCGCCACATGGGTCACCTGGATGTGGCAGTGGAGCTGGCAGGAGGCGCTGTTGGAGAGTGAGAAGAGGGAGCCGAGAAAGCAAGCCGACGGGAGGGAGCAGAGAGAGCAGGCAGAGAAGAGGGAGCCGGAGGCCGGTCACAGCTCCGCGACGTCCGCGAGGATGCGTGCCTGTCGCATCATCTGGACGCTGCGGCCAAGGTCCTCGTCCTCCTCGACCGACCAGAGCACGTACTCGACATGGCGGGCCACCGACCAGGCCCGGATACGGGCCGGATCCTCATCCAGAGCCTCGGCCACGAGGGCCGTGCGGTGGCGCAGAACGTGGTGCGGGTCGGGATGGGCGAAGGGATCATCGACCTGTTCGAGCAGTGGCCACAGCTCGAAGGCCGGATCACCGGTCATTGGCTTGGCATCGATGGCGAGCCAGGGGGCGCGCCGGGCGGAGAGGAGGTTGCCGGGATTGAAGTCACCGTGGACGAGGACCTCGCGCTGCGCTGAGCCGGGCAGATCCCGCAGCAGCCGGGACCCCAGCCGGAACAGGCCCGCATCCAGCTCGGCGGGCCAGTCACGGTCCGCGCGCTGGTCGGCCAGATCGGCCCACTCGGCCGCGACCCCACGCACACTGCCCACGCCGAGGGCCCGCGCCCGCTCGGTGTCGGCCGACCACAGCCGGCGCAGCACATCGGTGGCCAGCAGGAGCCGGTCGTCGGCCGGAATGTCCTCGGCGCGGCCGAGTTCAGTGCCTGGCTCGCAGCGCTCCAGCAGCAGGGCGTAGAGCGCCGCGTCGCGCTCGTACACGCGCACGGCACCGTTCCCGTCCCACAGGGCGAGCGCCGCACCCTCGGTCCGGGCTTCGGGGTGCGGCCAGGTGAGCTTGAGCACGGCGGTGGTGCCATCGGCCCGTTCGACGGGCGCCACCCAGGAGCAGCTGCCGCCGTGGTAGGGCGCACCGAAGCGCAGTTGCCACCGCTCGCGCATCGTCTCCACCAGCGCGGGCAGCCCTGCGAGCCAGGCGCGCCCGTCGGCGGTGCGGCGCATGTCGTTGAGCACGGGCAGCGTCGGCGGAAAGAGTTCGGTCACAGCGCGATCCAGGGGGCGAGGGGAGGGGGTGGGGGGAGGGGCCCCCACCGTAGGCCGCACGATGTCGCTGCCCCAACACTTTTCCCCTGGCCGTGGCCCTGGCCCCCTGCCCCGCCCATTGCTCCTTGACCCCGGCCCTTGCCCCTGCCCTGCCCCCCGGCTCTTGCCGTCGCGCACAAAACCCCGGCGCAAGGGGCTTTCGCGGGGGCGGAGTTGTGTGGGGTCCGGGGCAGCGCAGTGTCACCTTGGTCGGGTATTTTCCACCTATGACCACCGCCGCGTCCGGGACCACCGACCCCGACCCCACTCGCTGCCCCGCTGTTCACGTGGTGCGCGTATCCGAGCATGCTGCCGACGCGCGGAAGCCCGGAGCCCTGGAGCAGCTGTCCGTCGAGGAGCGCGAGCGCGCCGCCGTGTTCATGCACGAAGCCGACCGCGATCGCTATCTGGTCGCGCACCTCGCGCTCCGCCGCGAGCTGGGCGTGCTGCTGGGGGTGGCGCCCGGTGAGGTCCGCCTCGGCCGCGCGGACTGCCCCGTGTGCGGGGGCCCGCACGGTCGGCCCGGTGTGCCGGGCGATCCGCTGCACTTCTCGCTCTCCCACGCGGGCGATCTCGTACTGCTCGCGTTCGCCGCCGTGCCCGTCGGCGTGGATGTCGAGGAGCACCCGTCGCTGCGCAGCGCCACCGAGACGCTGGGTGCGCTCCACCCGCGTGAGCAGTCCGAGCTGAGGGCGGTGGCGGATGCCGAGCTGCCCGCCGCGTTCGCCCGCTGCTGGACGCGGAAGGAGGCGTATCTCAAGGGGACGGGCTCCGGGCTCGGCGAGGATCCCTCGGTCACCTACGTCAGCGCGCTCGGTGAGCCTGCCGCGGTGCCCGGCTGGCGGCTGACGGACCTGCCGGTGCCCACGGGATACGCGGCGGCCAGCGCGCTGCGGCTCACTCTTTCGGGTGAGGCACCCACACGGTAGGACCGGCCTGCCGGGCGCATGGCGGGCGGGCTGCCCAAGGTGAAGTCATGACTCCGAAGAATGCCGGCGGCTCGCGCGACGGCGGCCTGGTCACGCCCGGCAGGCTCGTTATCGCGGTGCTCTCCGTCCTAGCGGTCATCTTCATTTTCGAGAACACCAGGCACGCCAGGATCCGGCTGCTGATTCCGGAAATCTCCATGCCGCTGTGGGCAGCGCTGCTGGCCACAGCCGTCGTCGGGTGGCTGTGCGGCAGGTTCTTCGTGCGGCGCTGAGAATCTCTTCGCTCCGCCGCCGGTCCCCGCCGCCGGCCCGACAGCCCGCCCGCCTCCGCCGATGCCCCGCCCTCGCAGGTAGCCCGCCCGCCCCTCGCTGACGACCCGCCGGCCCCACCAGCAGCCCGCTCGCCCCCCACCAACAGCCCGGTCGTGGCGGTGACTTCACCGTCCGGGACGATCCGGACGATCTGGCGCGCCGGGCGTGACCGTGTTCCATGGTCATCGGGGGTCCCGGTATGGCGGCGGCGCCCGTGGAGACGCATGAAGGAGCGAGGTTGCCGTGGCCACGACCGTACGACGCGACACTCTGACCCTGCCCGCCGCACCCCTCGGCCCCGAGAATCCGCTGCCCGCGCTGCTGCCGCTGGAGGAGGCGCACACCCTGGCGGAATCCGAACGTGCCGCGCTCCCCGCAGAGATGGCCCGGCAGGTGGGTTACGGCCCGCTGCGTTCCGTTCTGCCCACCCGGATTCTCGACGGATACGGCAGGCAGCGCGCTCCCGCCTCGCTGGACACCCTGGTCATCGAGAACGACCGACTGCGCGTCACCGTGCTGCCGGGGTTGGGCGGCCGGGTCGGCTCGCTGTTCCACAAACCGTCCGGCAAGGAACTGCTCTACACCTACCGTCGATGAACCAGCGCCCTGGCAATCGCCCTGCCTCCTGCCTGCTGGGCGCACGGAAAAGGCTCAATGTTAAGAATCGAGGTCAACCCTACGGAACCCCTTATCGAGATTTTCTACCGCTCTGAGGACGCAACCGCCTTGTTACCGCAGCAATCGCTTGCTGTGGCCGCCAGCTTTGGACTGAAGAACCGGAGGAAGTGGCGGCCTGATTTCTGACGTTGTCAGTAGGGGTGAGCAGCCTTGCTGCCGCAGCAATCGCTTGCTGTGACCGCCAGTTTTGGACCAAGTCCTTTAGGGGCAAGGTGATTGCCTGACCGGCTCTAAGCTGCTCGGTGATGGACTCTAGGGCTTGTTTGGTCTGGTCGTCCCAGGAGAAAAGAGTGGCGGAGCTTCCGGCTCGAACAATGCAGTCTTTGATGGCGTCGGCCACGGTGGAACTGCCGCGATCTGACGTGCGCATATGTGATCCGATTTCGCGAAGCATTAGCCTTTGGACACGGTCATTTCCCACACCCGCGCCAGCCCACTTTTCCCGAAATTCTTTTGCAATCACTTCACCGCAGACTTTGTGCATCCATTCGATATTTCCTTCAAAGTACTCACGGTTGCCGGAATTTATCTGAAGGCCGTCTACTTTTGCTGCCGACAATGGCGAAGCGAGTGTTCTATCGTTGGCCGCTACCGCTACTATGTCGGCCGGAGGGATTCGCTGTGTGGTGACCTGTTCATCCTGGAAAAACCACTGTTCTGGACGGTGGCTCTTGTCAGTGCGTATCGCGACCGCAAAGCGAGCAGGCTCCATTGTATACCTCAAGAATGAGTTATAAAGCTCGCCATCCTTGGCGGTTGAACCGGGGGACCTTGATACGCATACCTGCCACCACTTACCGTCCTCGGACTGAGACGAGGCCGGCAGACCCTCATGTAGGATTTTATCCAGAACTCCAAAGTCCATGGACTGGACTGCATGCCACTTAATTGAGGGGTCGTCAAGAGCATCCAAGAACTCCAGTCTTTTCGAGTCCTCGACCATCGGTACCACTCCTTCGATTGGCTACGCAGCCCTGACGTCAACGTCCAAGGGTTGTCCCGCAACTCTAGAGACGGCGTGTCGGCGTCCGGTTCGACCTGGTTGGCCGGAGGCCCGTTGAGACTGTGAGCCGGGACGGAACCAGACAAGTCGATCCGGCCGTGATGCCCCATGAGTTTCCGCCCCGAGTTGCGGGACAACGCTTAGGCGGCGTCAAGAACATGAGCGAGCTGCAACTCATAAACGATCCTCACGCCAGTCGGGTTCATCGCAGGGACCCGGCGTTTGCCCGGCTCGTTCGAGCTTGGGTCGGTTGACGTCGGTGGCAAGCCCCAGAAGCAGGCCAACACGGCCCCTGTGGATCATGGGGTTCTCTACGCTTCAAAATCCACGAAGATGCCGTGTTCGTCCCACCAATCGCCGAGTTCGCGCGCCGCCTCGCGCCAGTTCGCGGTGAGCTGGAGCAGGTGCTCGCTGTCGTGGCGGTAGCCGGGCGGCGGGGTGTTCGGGACGGTGGGCCAGAGGATGGTGGCGGCGAACCGGAGTCCGTGCATGGCGGCGGTGGCGTGGGCGTCGACACTGCCGCCTTCCAGGCGCCGCAGCATGTCGAGCCGGGCTGCGGCACCGAGGAGTTCGTCGTACACCTTCGCGTACTCCTGCGCGCGCGGTGGCGAGGTCATCCACGGGGGGCGCCCGCGGCGTTCGCTTGGGGCTGGGCCTGGAGCCGTTCGCGCAGTTCGATCTCCTCGGGGGTGAGCGGGTCCTCGGGCCGGCGGGCACGGACGGGCTTGGGCCGCAGCGGCAGGCCGTCGTCCACCGCGGCGGCCTCGGCGAGGGCCCGGTAGAGCGAGGCGACCGAGGGGGACTTGCCCGCGTTTTCCCGACCTTGATGGTGAGCTTCTTCGCGATCTCCGGGACGGGGACGCCCTTGTCCTTCAGGGTGACGGCGAAGGTGAGCATGTCGTCGTCGATGACCTGCGGGTGTTCCGCCATGGTTGCCCTTGGACGCGGCGACGACCTGGCCTTCGAGGGTCTTCTCCCGGATGTAGTTGCGCTCGATCTGCCCGGCGACGGCCAGCACGGCGAAGAACATCGCGCCCAGGCCGTTGGGGTCGTAGATCCCGGTGAGCGGACCGGTGAGGAGTTCGAGCTGGATACCGCCGGCCTGGAGCTCGGCGGACAGCGTCATCATCTCGGCCGCGTTCCTGGCCGGACGCTTCAGCTCGTGCACCGTGAAGATGACCGGCGTCTCCGGCGCGGCCTCCTTGAACTGGTGGGCCAGCGCGAGCGCCTTCTCCAGCTCGGGCCGGACCTTGATGCGGTGCTGATCTGCTCCTTGAAGACCTTGTGGCACCCTCTCCGGTGGAGGGCTTCGAGCTGGCTCGCCAGCTCCTGGCGGGCGGTCGATGTCCTTGCGTACCCGATTCTCACCGGTCGCTCGGTGCGGGGCGCGGGGACGGCGAGCGCCGGTTGCTGCTTCCATGCGCGGCCAGGAGCGCGGTCGGCGGGGACGGAGATCTCCAGTTCCTCGCGGAGCGCGGGGACGAGCGGACGAAGCGCGGGGTGTGGTACTTCGCGGCGGTCTTCCCGCCCCGGGTGCGGCAGGCGCTGCCGGCGGGTGCGTCACAGTTCGGGCAGTCGTGACGTTCTAGCGCAAGTGCTGCCTGATCGGGCGTCAAATCCATGGAGACAGTCGCCAACTCCCCAGCAAAGCAGTGTCAAAAATTCTGACAGCAACACCGGTTTCCCGGACCGTTCCTACTCGGACCCCGGGCTTCGAGGCCGATGATCTTCGGGAGGGCGAGGAAGTCCTCAGCGATACGTGGGCCGCGCTCACGGACGAACCCCTGCCCGACCGCTACGACTTCCGCATGCGCCCCGCTCGGCCCTGATCCGGACCGGTTCGTTCCGATCCGCTCCGCTCCGATCCTGGCCTGGCCAGGTCAGGCCCTGTCCCCGTCCACCGGCCCTTCACGCGCCGGTGGACGGGACGGGCCCGGGGCGTCACTCCGCGGACGGGCCCTGCCGGTCCACGTATTCGAAGACGCTACCGTCCGGATGGCGGGCGATCAGGTTGCGGCCGATGGGGGTGGGCATGGGGCCCGCGATGACCTCGGCGCCCACGGTGTGCAGGTCGGCCAGGGCCTCATCGACGTCCTTCACGGCGAGGGTCGCGGCGATCTTACGAAGGATCTCCAGGTGCCCTTCGGGGCCGCTCATCAGGACGAAGGGGCCGACGGCCGCGACCGATACCGGGCCGTTCTGGAAGCGGACCGCCTCCGCGCTCGTCAGCCGCTCGTACACCGGTACGGCAGCATCCAGATCGTCGACACAGACGCGCAGTGAGGTCCCCAGAATATCCATGCGCCCAGCCTAATTGCGTCCTCGCCGGAGAGCCCAACTGCCATGGGGGCGACGGTGATCAGCCGCGCGTACACGCGCAGGAGCACCCGCATACCCGCGCACGCTCACGCACGACCTCGCGCACCCGCACCTCGCGCACCCGCACCCCCGCGCGTCCTGCCTCAGACCCGGCAGAGGATCTCCCCGTGCACCACCGTGAACCAGCCGTCCTCCTGCTCGCCCCAGGTGCGCCACGCCGTGGAGATCCGTTCCAGGTCCTCGCGGCTCGCCAGCCCGCCCGCGACCGCGATGCCGGCGTAGCTGGAGGCCACCGTGCGCTCGGCCCACAGGTCGCTCCACCAGGCCCGCTCCTCGGGTGAGGAGAAGGTCCAGGTGCTGGTGGTGAGGGCGACATCCGTGAAGCCCGCCTCGCGCGCCCACGCGTGGAGCCGACGTCCGGCATCCGGGGTACCGCCGTTGGCGCGGGCCACTTTCCGGTAGAGGTCCTGCCATTCGTCCAGCACCGGGGTGTCCGGGTACCAGAACATTCCGCCGTAGTCGGCGTCGCGCACGGCGACCAGGCCGCCGGGCGCGCATACCCGGCGCATCTCGCGCAGCGCGGCCACCGGGGCGCCCACGTGCTGGAGTGTCTGGTGGGCATGTACGACGTCGAACGACGCGTCCGGGAAGCCGAGCGCGTGTACGTCGCCGACGGTGAACTCCACGTTCGGCAGCCCGCGTTCGGCCGCCGTCGCCCGCGCCGTCTCCAGTACGCCTTCGGCGGCGTCCAGGCCCGTGACCGAGCCTCGCGGGGCGAGCGCGGCGAGGTCGGCGGTGATGGTGCCGGGGCCGCAGCCGATGTCGAGGACGCGTGCGTCGGGCCGCAGTTCGGGGAGCAGGTAGGCGGCCGAGTTGGCCGCCGTACGCGCGCGGTGGGAGCGCAGGACGGAGTCGTGGTGGCCGTGGGTGTACACGGCGGTCTCGTGTGCCATGCATGTACATTGCTCGCGTCTTGCCATGCGAGCAACATCATTCCATTATTTGGACAGTCGTATGCGGGTGCGCGTCATATCCGTTCGGACGCTGTGTGCGTGTGCGCGTCACATCCAGCCGACCGCGCCGTCCTGCCGCCAGCTGTCGGGTGCCGCCCGGCTGATCTGGGCCAGCGCGGAGTCCGGGTCGTTCTCCTGGGCGAGGTCCCCGATGCTGACCACCCCGGTCAGCTTCCCGTGGTCCAGCACGGGGAGCCGCCGGACCGCATGCGCCCGCATCAGCTGGATGGCCGCCACCACCTCCATGTCGGGCCCCACCGTCACCGGGTCGGGGGTGCAGACCGACCGGCAGCTCACGCCCAGCGGGTCCACTCCGTCGGCGACGGCGCGCAGCGCGATGTCGCGGTCGGTGAGCACCCCCACCAGCCGGCCCTCCTTGGCCACCAGTACGTCGCCGATGTCCTGCGCGCGCATCAGCTGCGCCGCCTCGACCAGTGACGCGTCGGGACGCACCGTCGTGGCCGCCGGCGTCATGACTTCCCTCACGAACTGTGCCATCGTCTCGTCCCTTTGCCGCTCTTCCTCGTGCCGCGCACTCACTGTGCCGCGCACTCACTGTGCCGCGCACTCACTGTGCCGCGCACTCACTGTGCCGCGCACTCGCTGTGCCGCCCTTTGCTGGGAGGCACGAGGTACCCGCCGATCCGCATCCGACACGGGCCGGTGGCAACGGAGTTGGGGGCTCGGAGTGCCCCGTCGAAGATCCCGCCGAAGTGGCCGCCGGGGAACTCGCCCGAACGCCCCCGGAATGCCCGGGGTTTGCCCCGGGAGCGCTCGGGCACCCGGGATTCCGTGCTTCGGAATGAAGGCACATCCGCGGGAGCGACCTGTGCTCGCCCGGCTCGCCGCCCCGCCTGTGCCCAGTTCCCGCGGTGACTGTCCGCCACCACGTCAGCGTTAGGGAGCAGGGCCGATGACCGTACGGACCCGGACGAAGCGCGCGAGGCATCCTCACGACGACGCCCCCGACACCGACGGGGAGTTCCGGCGTATCGCCGAGTTGCCGGACGGCCCGGAGAAAGAGGAGCTGCGACAGCGGGTCGTGCGCGCCTGGATGCCGATGGCCGACCGGCTGGCCCGGCACTTCCGCAACCGGGGCGAGACCCTGGAAGACCTCGAACAGGTCGCGGCCCTCGGGCTCGTGAAGGCCGTCGCCCGCTACGACATCTCGCGCGGCTGCGCGTTCGAGAGCTTCGCCGTGCCGACCATCGTCGGCGAGATCAAGCGGCACTTCCGCGATCACATGTGGGGCCTGCACGTGCCCCGGCGCGTGCAGGAACTGCGCAACCGCGTACGCGTCGGACAGCGCGAGCTGAGCTGCTCGCCCGACGGGCGCAGCCCGACGGTCACGAAGATCGCCGAGCACTGCGGGCTGTCCGAGGAGGACGTGCTCGTCGGCATGGAGGCGCTGGAGAGCTACAGCACCCTGTCCCTGGACGCCGGACTCCCCGGGGCCGAGGACGGCTACTCGCTGGCCGACACGATCGGTGCGATCGAACCCGGGTTCGACCGGGTCGTGTACCGTGAAGCCGTCCGGCCCCGGCTTCGCAAGCTGCCCGAGCGCGAGCGGCGCATCCTGTACATGCGCTTCTTCTGCGACATGACGCAGGGCCGCATCGCCGAACAGCTCGGCATCTCGCAGATGCACGTCTCCCGGCTCATCAGCCGGACATGCGACCGCCTCCACAACGAGGTCGAGGCGGACCGGCCCCGCGAGCGCGAGAGCGCGCGTACGGGACGCAGGCGCAGGACGACGACCCACGCGCGCGCCGTCGCCTGACGCGGCATATCCGGTCATCAGGTCCGCCGGCCGAACCGTGGCCATCCGCTCCGCCGGCCGGACTTGCGCCCCGCGGGACCGCCGAACCGCGCGCCGCCGGACCGCCCGACCCGTCAGCGGACGGGCGGGGCCCCGTGGCGGGTGTCTCTCAGGTGCTCTCGGCACCCTCGGGCACGGAACCGACATCCTTGGGCCCGGTCCCGGTGCCCTCGCGAACGGCCCCGGCATCGGCGGGCACGGATTCGGCCGGACGCTCGAAACGGCCCAGCGCCAGCGCCAGATGGCGGGCCATCCGATCCACCACGCCCGCCTCGGCCAGCCCGAAGGCGTTTCTGCCGCCGCTGCGCAGCAGGGTCAGCGCGCCCAGCGCCGATTCCCCGGCTGCCCGCCGCCCCGTCCTGCCCTGGCATCCGGGAAGGCCGGGCGGCGCGGTCAGCGGGACACACAGCAGGGAGCTGACCTCGGCCCGCGCGAGCACGGGCGCGCCCGTGGTGTCCGTGCCCAGGGCCTCCGGCCCCTCGGGGCGGACGAGGAGCGTCTCGGAGCCCCGCTGGGCGGCATCGGTGACCACGGGGACCTCGGCGGGGTTCTGGGCCGCGATCGCCTCGCGGGTTTCCCCGGCCCCCTCGGGCGCGAGGACCAGTGACCGGCGCAGCCGCCCGCTGCC
The DNA here is from genome assembly GCF_039532135.1 of Streptomyces axinellae. Lineage (NCBI taxonomy): Bacteria > Bacillati > Actinomycetota > Actinomycetes > Kitasatosporales > Streptomycetaceae > Streptomyces > Streptomyces axinellae. The sequence goes on along the minus strand of NZ_BAAARJ010000016.1, from coordinate 46,890 downwards.
GTGGCGGCGGTCCACCACGACCCAGTCGGCGAAGCGTGTGTGCAGGACGGCGGCTGCCCGGGTGACCGCCTCCTCGGCGGACGCGGAGACCAGCAGTTCGGCCGCCACGTCGTCCACCAGGTCCAGCAGTTCCGCGTGGCGGGTCAGCTCCGGCAGCGTGCGCGCGGACTCCGGCCGTCCGCGCTCCGGGGACTGCCCGGACGGCCGCCCCCACGACGCCTGCCCTGACGGCCGTCCCGGGGACTGAGCCGATGTCCGGCCCGGCGACGGGTCCGACGAGCGGTCCGCCGACGAGCGGTCCGACGCCCGGCCCGACGGCCGGCCCGGGAGCGGGACGACGGGCACCGTGTGGGCGACGAGCTGGAAGACCGCCAGCACGGTGCCGCGCTGGGAGCCGGGGGTGCGCAGCATGTTGAGCGTCACCCGCAGCTCCCTGGACTCGGGCGCTTCGGTGCAGGGGGGACGCAGCAGATGGACCCGCAGGCTGCGGGAGCCCTCGCCGCGGGCGACGGCCGCCACCTGCGAGCGGAACGCCGCCCGGGCGCTGTGTGCCAGCGAACCGGCCAGCGGCCGTCCCGAGGCGTAGCCGGCGCCTATTCCGAACAGCTCGGAGGCGGCCGTGTTCATCCGGCGCACCACCCCGTCCCGGTCGAGCAGCGTCACGGGGACCGGCAGCCGCTGGAAGAGCGCGCGCAGCACCTGCGGCTCCCGGCTCCCGGTCCGGTCGGTGCCCTTGCGGCTTGCCGCGACCAGTTCCTCGTACCGGGGCCACAGCACGTCAGCGGCGTGCTGGAGTTCGAACAGTGCGGCGTCGAGGGTCGAGAGCGGCTCGGTGTCCGGCAGGGCACGCGCGGCCTTGAGCCCGTCCACGCGCCGACGGAAATCTGCGAGTTCGGTGCCGAACTCATCTACCCCGGTCATGGTGCCCAACCTAGACGCACCCGCGGACCCCCGGTCCGCTCCGGGCGCTTTCGCGGAAGAATCGCGGCCGGGGCGGGTATATCCGGCCGTTTTCCGATCTCCCGGGCCGGGCAGCCGTGCCGCTATGGGCACCTCCCCGTACGTCCCCGCGGCGCACACCGGAATCCGTCGGCCCCCTCTGGAGCCGGGCGAACGGCCGGAGGACGCATCACTCGGGCGCAGCCTCGCCGACCTCGCCGAGCGCGCGGCCCGCTTCAGCCCGGAGTGCTGCGGTGCCATCGCCACCTTCTCCGACGCCGGAGCCGAGATGCCCCCGGCCCCCGGGGGGCAGCAGGTCGCCGTCACCCACCCCGACCTGACGCCGCTCGTGACCGTGCAGCGCGAGTGCGGCGAGGGCCCCATACCCACCGCGCTGGCGACCGGCCGCTTGGCCGGCGGCGATGACCTGCTGTACGCGGAGCGCTGGGATGCCTACCGGGCCCGCGCGCTGGAGGCCGGACTGCGCTCCAGCACCACCCTTTCCTACCGGCGCGGCGGGATGGTCCTCACGCTGACCGTCTGTTCCTTCCGCCCCCACCGCATGGACGAGGACGTGCGCGCCGGCACCGCGCTCCTCGGTGACCTGGCCGCCTCCCTCCTGGTGCGGGACGTGCGCTACCGGGCCGCGCTCGACGAGGTCGAACAGCTCGACACCGCGCTGCGCTCCCGGCCGGTGGTGGACCGCGCCTGCGGCATCATCATGGCGGTCACCGGGTGCTCGGCCGACGAGGCGTTCTCCGTCCTCCGTCGCCTCTCCCAGCACGGCAACCGCAAGCTCCACGACCTCGCCGACGCCGTCGTCCGCACGCGCGGACGCGGCATGGAGAGCGAGTTGCGCCGCCTCGGCCGGACACCGTAGCTCCGTGGCGACCCGCAGCGCGGTGGGAGCAACGCCGCAGCGCGGTGACGATCCGCTTCCGGCCGTATGCGCTGTACGTGCCGCTCATGCACTACGTGCCGTACGTGCCACTCGTGACAAGCCGCCCCCGCGCCCCCGGCGGACGCGATGGGCCGCACGTGTCGCCGCTGCCGCTGTCACGGCCTTCTGCCAAGGTGTACGAGATGCAGGTTGTCTGATGTACGGGTAGGCAGACCCCAGGACCCGAGGACCCCAGGAGAAGGCGGGGACGGATGCGGCGCACCGAGCAGGGACCCGACGCCGCTGTCCGCGAGGCCGCGTGCGGATACTGGCAGCGGCGCGGCATGCCGACGGAGCCCGCCCAGGTCGCCGTCGCCCCCGGCGTCTCCCTCCTGCTGCTCGCCGTCCTGGCCGCCGCCGACGGGGACGGCCCCTTCGATGCCGACGGCCGCGGCGCCGCTTCCGGCGCCGCCTGGGGCGGCAGAGCGGGCAGCGTGCTGCTCCCGCACCCCTGTTCGGCGTGGTATCCCCCGCAGGCCCGGCTGCTGGGCCACTCGGCGCGGACCGTGCCCGTCCCCGCCGAGTGCGGCGGCGTACCCGACCCTTTCGCGCTGCTGGAGACGGTGCGGCGGGCCAGGGACGAGGGCGACGAGCCCCGGCTGCTGATCGTCTCCGTCGCGGACGACGTCACCGGCACGGCGGCGCCGCCCGAGCTGCTCCACGAGGTGGTCGAGGCCGCGACGGACGAGGGCTTGCTGCTGGTCAGCGACGAGACCTGGCGCGACACCACGCACGACCCGCACGGCACAGTGATCGTCAGCCCCGCCGAGATGTTCGCCGGCGAGCGGGCCGAGGCCATCGTGGTGCTCACCGGGCTCGGGCCCACGCTGCTGCCCCCCGGCCTGCACGCGGGGATCGCCCGCTTCCCGAGCACCGGCCGGGGCCGGGCGCTGGGGGAGGGCGTCGGCCAGGTGCTGTCGGCCCTGCACACCGAGGTGCCCGAACCGGTCGGCGCAGCCGCCGCCGAGGCGTTGAGGGAGCCGGAGCCGCTGCTGGCCAGGCGTGGCGCCGCCGCCCGGCTGCACGGGGCCTTCGCCGGGGCGCTGCACCGTGCCGTCATCGCGGCGGGCGCCGTGTGCCGACCGCCGCGTCTGGGGCGTCAGCTCTACGCCGACTTCGACCAGCTCCGGCCCCTCCTCGCCGCCCGCGGCATCGCCGACGCGGCGGGCCTGGAGGCCGAGTTGGTCCGCCGACTGGGCCCGTACGCCGAGGGCGGGCACCGCTTCGGGGAGGAGCCGGGCGAGCTGCGGGTGCGGCTCACGACGGACGTGCTGACCGGTGCGCTGACCGACGCCGGGTGGGCCCGCCCGGCAGGTCACGCGGCGGGTGTGGGACGGTCTGAGGTGCCCGCCGACCTGGACCCGCTGGAATTGCCGGGCGCGGGCGGGGCGTTGGCAAAGGTGCAGTCGGTGCTGGCCGACCTCACGGATGGGAGCCCTCAGTAGATGACAGAACGGACCGGGCAGCGCCCCGAGCGCCCTTCCACCTCAGCCCCAGCGTCGTCTTCCCCTTCCCCTTCGCCATCTTCAGCGTCGTCCTCCCCTTCGCCTTCTTCGGATCCGTCCTCCCCGGCCCGCTCCCGTACCGCCGGTACTGCCGGGGCAGAGGGGACGGGAGGGGGCGCCGGGGCGTGCGGGGCCGGTCCGGGGCCCGTCGATGTGGTCCTCGCGCCCCCGCGTACCACGCTCTCGCCGCCCCGTCCGGTGGGAGCGCGGCGCATCTGGCCACGTTCGTTCGCCGACCGGCTCACCGCGCCGCTGCCCGGGGTCCGTGCCATGGCGAGGCTCGCCAGGGAAGGCACCATGCGGCCCATGGCCGCCACACTGGCCGAGGAGATCCCCGAACTCCCCTTCGCCCCCGGCCCGATGCCCGACTCCGGCCCCGACACGCTCGCGGTCACCTGGGCCGGGCACGCCAGCTGGGTGGTGCGGATCGGCGGTCTGACGGTGCTGACCGACCCCGTCTGGTCGCGCAAGATCCTGGGCACCCCCGCTCGGGTCACCCCCGTCGGCGTCGCCTGGCAGGATCTGCCCCCGATCGATGCCGTGGTCATCTCGCACAACCACTACGACCACCTCGACCTGCCGACCTTGCGCAGACTCCCGCGCGCTACACCGCTGTTCGTGCCCGCCGGGATGGGGGAGTGGTGCCGCAGACGCGGCTTCACCGTCGTCACGGAGCTGGACTGGTGGGAGGGGGCCGAACTGCCCGCGCCCGCTGCCACGGCCGCGCCCGCTGCCGCCGCCGTTCCAGAGGGCGGCTCCGGCCGGGGCGCCCGGGTACGGTTCGATTTCGTGCCCGCGCACCACTGGTCCAAGCGCACCCTCACCGACACCTGCCGCTCCCTGTGGGGCGGCTGGGTGCTGACCGACCAGCACGGCCGGCGGCTCTATTTCGCGGGGGACACCGGATACGGACACTGGTTCACCGAGATCGGCCGCCGCTACCCCGGCATCGACCTGGCGCTGATGCCCATCGGCGCCTACGACCCGCGCTGGATGCTGCGGCCCGTGCACACCGACCCCGAGGAGGCCGTGCTCGCCTGCCGGGATCTGGGCGCGCGGAGGATGGCGCCGATGCACTGGTCCACGTTCCTGCTCTCGGGCGAGCCGCCGCTGGAGCCGCTGATCCGCGTCCGTGCGGCCTGGCGCGACGCGGGCCGCGACCGCGAGGACCTGTGGGACCTCCCGGTGGGCGCCTCCCGCGTACTGGAGTCGGAGCCCGCCGCGTAGCACGGCCCGCCCGCCGGTTCCGGACGCACCCTGGAAGCCCCGGGCTCACGACCGGTGAGCGCCGGACTGACGATCCGCGGGCGCCGGGCTCACGGACCTGTGAGCCCGGCCCCCACGCCCGGAGCCTCGTCCCCCGGCGCCGTCTGAGGAGTCTCAGGAGGAGCGCGGCGGGCGGATCCGGCGCCACAGGGAGGGGGCCGTGCTGAGGAACAGGGTGAGCCCGACCGCCGCCGCGATCCCCTCCCAGGGGCTCGGGAAGAGCGCGCCGCCGGCGACGCCGATCAGCTGGTAGACGACGGCCCACGCCAGACAGGCGAAGACGTCCCCGCGGGCGAACTCCCGCAGCGGGGTACGCGCCAGCAGACAGGCCAGCATCACGGGGATCCGGCCGGCTGGCACCAGCCGGGAGACGACCAGCACGGCCACCCCGTGCTCGCGCAGCTTGCTGTCCGCCTGCGCCAGCCGCTCCGGCGCCGCGCGCTCGCGCAGTTGGGCCAGCCAGCGCGAGCCGTTCTTCGAGCCGACCCCGCGCCTGCCGAGCCAGTAGAGCCCGATGTCCCCGAGGAAGGCGGCGAACGAGGCGACGCCGAACACGGTCAGCAGCGAGAAGAGCGGCAGGCTCTGATGAAGCGCCACCACCGCGGCGCCGCTCACCAGGGCCCCCGTCGGCACCACGGGCACCAGCGATCCCAGCACCACCAGGAGGAACAACGACGGGTAGCCCACGGCCTGTTGGGTTGCTTCCGTGGGCTTCACCAGTGTGTCGGTCAGCGTCCCGGCCATCGTGCCCAGGCCGCCCGCGAGCGCTCCGCTCACCGGGCCGCCTCCAGCCGTACGCTCTCGCCGTGCCGCAGCAGATGGACCTCGACCTCCGGTGCCGGCCGCGCCGCGAGACGGACGAACTCGGCGCCGGGGGAGTGGAATTCGTGAGGCCGGACCGCGTCCATCCCGATCGGCCAGTACGTGCCGAAGTGCACCGGCACCGCGTTGCGCGGGCGCAGCCGCGCCAGCGCCTCGGCCGCCCGTCCGGGATCCAGATGGTGCTCCCCCAGGAAGGGCCCCCAGCCGCCGACCGGCAGCAGCGCCGTGTCCACCGGGCCCACCGCCTCGGCCATCCCGTCGAACAGCCCCGTGTCCCCGGCGAAGTAGGTGCGGGCCTCGCCCTCGACGACGTACCCGAGCGCGGGCGCGGTGTGCCGGCCCACCGGCAGCCGCCGCCCGTCGTGCGAGGCCGGAACCGCGCGTACCGTCACCGGGCCCGCCGTCACCGCGCCGCCCGCCCCGATTTCCACCAGGTCCAGCAGCGGCGCCAGCCTGCGCAGCCCCGGTACGGCGCGCACGGCGCCGCGCGGCAGCACCACGCGGGTGCCCGGAGCCAGCCGGGCGAGGGAGCCGAGGTGGAGATGGTCCGCGTGCAGATGGGAGACGAGCACCACATCGGCGAGCGCGGCCCGGGGTGGCGGCAGCGCGCCACGCCTGCGCCGCAGGTGTGCGAGGCGGCGTACCAGCAGGGGGTCGGTGAGCACCGTGACCCCCGAGTCCCGCACGGTGGCCGTGGCGTGTCCCCACCAGGTGACCTCGACCGGCACGCGCGTTCCTCCTGCACTCTCCGGGATCCGGGACCTGCCGCGGCTCCCGGGGCCTGCCGCGCTTCCCGGTGCGCGGCGCCCCTGAAGGGGCCGCCGGACCGGTGCGGGCGTCTGTACGGACACCTACGAGCGTAAGCGCGCCCTGAGCGCGCCTGTGGCCGGGCCCACTCCCGAGCGCCTCCTCACCCGGGTGGCCGGCTGTGAAAAAGTGGACGATGTCCCGCTGGCCGTGAGGAGGTGAAGGACCGCGTGCGCATACCGGATTTCCGGCGCGGGCCCGCCTTCTGGCGCACCCCGCTGTTCCGGCGCGGATCCTCCGCCTCCCGGAGCGGGCCGGGCTTCTCCTGGCGCGGGCTGGGCGCCGCCCTGCTGCGGATCGGCGCCGTGTGGCTGGTGAGCACCGTGACGATGCTCGTCCTGGCCGGTGTGCTGCCCGACTTCCGCCTCCAGTCCGCCGGCGGCGACAGCGCCACCGTGATCGGCATCACCGCAGCGGTCGGCGCCGGGGTCTTCGGGCTGCTGAGCGCACTGGTGTGGCCGATCCTGGTGCGGGCCTTCCTGCTGGTGCCCGCGCTGGTGCTCGGGGTGCTCGTCTTCTTCCTCAACGGCTCCCTGCTGTGGCTCGCCCTCTCCCTCGTGCCGTACGGGCGGGGCAGCACCGATCCCACGATGGCGGTGGTCGTGGCCGCCGCCATGTCGGCCGCCTCCTCGGCGACCAACGCCTTCTTGGCCGTACGGGACGACCGCGCCTACCGGCACCGCCTCGCGCGCATCGCCGGGCGACGGCGCCGCAGGGAGGGCACCGGCGCACCGGCCGCCGCCCTCGGCACCCCCGGCACCGTCTTCCTCCAACTCGACGGGCTCGGCCACGGCGTGCTGAGCGAGGCACTGGAGGCGCCTGCGGGCGGCACGCCGCTGATGCCCGCCGTCGCCGCGCTGCGCGCGCGCACCCACCGGCTCACCCGCTGGCGCACCGACTGGTCCAGCCAGACCGGCGCCAGCCAACTGGGCATCCTGCACGGCACCAACGAGGACGTGCCCGCCTTCCGCTGGTACGAGAAGGAGAGCGGCGAGGTCGTCGTCAGCAACCGGCCCACCAGCGCGGCGGAACTCCAGCGCCGCGCCGTCGAACGCACCGGGGACCGGGGCCTGCTCGCGCAGGACGGCGCCAGCAGGGGCAACCTGTTCACGGGCGGGGCCAAGCAGGTCGCGCTCGTGCTGTCGGTGGCCGCCCGGCGCGGCAAGGACAACCGCTCCCGGGCCGGGTACTTCGCGTACTTCTCCGACCCGGCCAATGCGACCCGCACCGCCGTCTCCTTCGCCGGCGAGGTGGTCCGCGAGGTGGCCCAGTCCACCCGCGCGCTGCTGCGCCGCGAGCGCCCGCGGGTGGGCCGGGGCGGGCTGTACCCCTTCATCCGGGCGTTCGCCACGGTCGTCGAGCGGGATGTGGTGGTGGCCGCCGTGCTCGGTGACATGCTCAGCTGCCGCACCGCCGTCTACGCCGATCTGGTCGGCTACGACGAGGTGGCGCACCACTCGGGGCCGCGCGGGCGCGACACCCGCCAGGTGCTGCGACGGCTGGACAGGTCCGTCGCGCTGATCGCCAAGGTCGCCGAGCGCGCACCGCGCCCCTACCGGCTGGTGCTGCTCTCCGACCACGGGCAGAGCCACGGCGAGACGTTCGAGGAGGCGTACGGGCTCACGCTGGAGGAGCTGGTGCGCGCGGGCAGCGGACTTCAGGTGCCGCGCAGCGCCGGGCGTACGCCCAGCGGCTCGGAGGCGCGGGCGGCGGCGCGCGCCGCACTGCACCGGCCCGAGGACGGGCGTCAGGAGCCGCCGCGCAAACCGGCCAGGCATACCGGCCCTGTGGTGCTCGCCTCCGGCAACCTGGGCCTGATCTCCTTCCCCGACGTGCCGGGGCGGCTGACCCGTGAGCGGATCGACGAGCTCAGGCCCGCGCTGCTGCGCACGCTGGCCGAGCATCCGGGAATCGGTTTCGTGCTGGTCGAAAGCGCGGAGCACGGACCCGTGGTGCTGGGCAAGGGCGGTGCCGAACACCGGCTGGAGAGCGGCGAGATCCTCGGGCCGCGCGATCCGCTGGCCGGGCTGGGTGTCGGCGCCGCCGGGGCGGTGTTGCGCACGGCGCGCTTTCCGCACGCCCCGGACATCATGGTCAACTCCTCGGTCGATCCCGGGACCGGGGCCGTCCACGCCTTCGAGGAGCAGGTGGGCTCGCACGGGGGGCTGGGCGGCGAGCAGAGCGACGCCTTCCTGCTCTCCCCGCTGGAGCTGTCGCCCCCGGTCGTGCCGGGGGCCGAACTGGTGGGCGCACAGGCCGTCCACCGGGTGCTGCGGCGCTGGCTGGCGGAGTCCGCCGAGCCGCCGCACGCCCGCACGCGGTCCGCACCCCCGGAAGGGGACGCGCCCGGCGCGGCGGAGCCGTTGCCCGCCGCGTACCGGGGCTGACCGGCGCCCTCACCTCGGGCGGCGCCGCTGCTGACCGGCCGTCCGGTCGCCGGTCGCCCGGCTCACCCGGCCGGCCGGCTCAACCGGCGGGGGTCTTGACCAGGCTGTGCACAGCGCCCCCGGAACCGCCGCGGGACTCGGACCCGGCTTCCGGGCGCGGCTGCGGAGTGGAGCCGGCCCCGGGGACGGCTTGAGCGGCTTCGGCGGTGACGCCCTCGCGGATCGGCTCCCCCACTTCCTTCAGGTGCTGGAGCGCCTCGCCCCACGAGGCGATCAGGCCGGTCTCGTGGTACGAGATGCCCAGCTCGGCGCAGTAGTCGCGGACGATCGGCTGGGCCTTGCGCAGGTGCGGGGAGGGCATGCTCGGGAAGAGGTGGTGCTCGATCTGGTAGTTGAGGCCGCCGAGCGCCACATCGGTGAGCAGACCGCCGCGCACATTGCGGGAGGTGAGCACCTGACGGCGCAGGAAGTCCGGCCGCTCGTCGCCGCGGAGCGTGGGCATGCCCTTGTGGTTGGGCGCGAAGATGCTGCCGAGGTAGACGCCGAAGACGGCGTGGTGCAGGAAGAGGACGGCGAACGCCATGCCCACGGGCAGCGCGGTGAACAGCGCGGCGAGGTAGGCGCCGGTGTGGAGAAGCATCAGTCCGCCCTCCAGCCACTTGCGCTTCAGGTGCGGCTCGCGCAGCGCGCGGAAGCTCGCCACGTGGAGGTTGAAGCCCTCCAGCGTCAGCAGCGGGAAGAAGAGCGCGGCCTGGTGACGGCCGATGAAGCGCGGCAGCCCCCGGGACTCGGCCGCCTGCTCGCGGGACCAGACCAGGATGTCGGGTGCCACATCGGGGTCGAGGTCCTCGTGGTTGGGGTTGGCGTGGTGGCGGGTGTGCTTGTTCATCCACCAGCCGTACGACATGCCGATGCCGACGTTCCCCACGGCGCGGCCGAACCACTCGCTGGCACGCCGGCCGCGGAAGACCTGGCGGTGGGCGAGGTCGTGGGCGACCAGTGCCATCTGGCCGTAGAGGACGCCCAGGTACACGGCGACGGCGAGCTGCCACCACGAGTCACCGACGGTGAACAGGGCCACCCAGCCCGCGACGAACGCCAGGCCCACCAGCGTGAGCCGTATCGCGTAGTAGACGGGTTTACGGGTCATGAGGCCCGCCTCGGTGATTCTGCGGGAGAGCCGGGAGAAGTCGCTGCCCTGGGAGCCGGAGCTGTCGCGGGGCGTGCGGGAGGTGGCGGCTCGCTGAGTGCGCGCTGGGGGCGCCTCGGTCGCTGTCGTCATACCCGTAAGGCTCCCGGCAGGCCGGGGGGTCTTGACAGCCGTGCAGCACGCCAGTGGAAGAGGGGGCCTAGGACCACGGCGGGGGTGTAGCTAGGTACACCCCCGCTCGGGGGTATCCCTGGTCCGGCGCCCCGGAATGTCCCGTAGGGGTCGGATACGCGGCTGCCCGGCGGGGCTGTGGGCGGGCCCGTCCGGCGAGATGGGCATGGACCCGGCGGTAACCGGAGGGACGTGACACGCTGGGCCCAGGGCCGCCCGTCGCGGACACCGCCGGACCGGCACCGTCTCGAACAGAGCGGCGCGGCGGACCAGTCTCGAACAGACCGGCACAGCCGACAGAAGGGACCATCCCATGGCGCCGCAGCCGCTGACTCCCGAGGAGACCGAGCAGGCACTGGCCCAGCTTCCGCACTGGAAGACCGACGGCGACAGCGTCTCGCGCACCTACAGCTTCGGCGGGCATCTGCCGGCCGCCGCGATGGTCATCCACATCGCCGCGATCCAGGAGGAGCTGAACCACCACTCGGACATGACCCTCGGCTACAACAAGCTGGCGGTCACGGTGAACACGCACAGCGTCGGGGGCCGGGTCACCGAGCTGGACATCGCGCTGGCCCGGCGGATCGAGGAGATCGCGCCGGGCCACGGGGCGAGCTGAGGCCCGGCCACGCGCAGGGGGCCGGGCCGCCGGGGGGCGTTGCCGCCGCCTCGTGTCGTCGTCAGTTCACGTTCTCGGGGTCGTCGCCGAGCCGGGTGTCGGTGTTCAGCTCGGCGATGGCCGCGAGGTCCTCGGCGCTCAGCTCGAAGTCGAACACGTCGATGTTCTCGCGGATGCGGGAGGGCGTGACGGACTTGGGGATCACCACGTTCCCCAGCTGGAGGTGCCAGCGCAGCACGACCTGGGCGACGGACTTGCCGTGCCGCCCGGCGATCTCGGTGAGCCGCGGCGCCTTGAGCAGCTCGCCGCCCTGGCCCAGCGGGGACCAGGCTTCGGTGGCGATGCCGTGGTCGGCGTGGAAGGCGCGGGGCACCGGCTGCTGGAGGGAGGGGTGCAGCTCGATCTGGTTGACGGCCGGGACGGTGCCGCCCTGCTCGATCAGCCGGTTGAGGTGCGTGGGCTGGAAGTTCGAGACGCCGATGGCGCGGGCGCGCCCTTCGGCGTAGATCTTCTCGAACGCGCGCCAGGTGTCCGCGTACTTGTCGACGGCCGGCATCGGCCAGTGGATGAGGTACAGGTCCACCTGGTCCAGGCCGAGCTTGGCGAGCGAGGCGTCGAAGGCGCGCAGGGTCGTGTCGTAGCCCTGCTCGGAGTTCCACAGTTTGGTGGTGACGAACAGCTCGTCGCGCGGCAGGTCGCTGGCGGCGAGGGCGCGGCCCACGCCCGCCTCGTTGCCGTAGACGGCCGCGGTGTCGATGCTGCGGTAGCCGGACTCCAGCGCCGTGGTCACCGTCGCGGTCGCCTCGTCGTCCGGCACCTGCCAGACGCCGAGGCCGAGCTGCGGCATCGTGACGCCGTTGTTGAGCGTGATGGTGGGAACGTTGCTCACGCGGTGGGTCCTCAATCGTTCGTCTCGTGGGATTTCTTCCGCCATGGTGAACGCGTGGTGCCGGGTGTCTGTTCCTCACCGGCACCCGGAGTATCCGCTTCCGGTCCCGGAGTGCCCCCTTCGGCGCCCCGGAAACCCCCGCCCCCGCCGCCGGACCCAGCCGCTCAGCCCTGACGTTTGCGCTGCTCAGCCGCGGTACAGGGCCTCGATCTCGGCGGCGTAGGCGCTCTCGATCGCCGCGCGCTTCAGCTTCAGCGAGGGGGTCAGCAGCCCCTGCTCCTCGGTGAACGGCGTGGCCAGAATGCGGAACGTGCGGATCGACTCCGCCTGGGAGACCTGGGTGTTCGCGGCAACCACGGCACGCCGCATCTCGGTCTCCAGATCGGGGTCCCGCAACAGTTCCGAGGCCCGCACATCGGGCTTCTCGCGCATCGCGAGCCAGTGCCGCACCGATTCCTGGTCGAGGGTGAGCAGCGCGGAGACGTAGGGCCTGTCGTTGCCCAGCACGATGCACTGTCCGACCAGCGGGTGCTCGCGTACGCGGTCCTCCAGCGGGCCGGGGGAGAGGCTCTTGCCGCTGGAGGTGACCAGGATCTCCTTCTTGCGGCCGGTGATCGTCAGATAGCCGTCCCCGTCCAGCGAGCCCAGGTCGCCGGTGGCCAGCCAGCCCTCGCGCAAGGAGGCTCGGGAGGCGCGGGGATCGTTGAGGTAGCCCGCGAAGATCTGGCCGCCGTGCAGCAGGACCTCTCCGTCCTCGGCGATCCGTACGCTCGTGCCGGGCACCGGCCGGCCCACCGTGCCGAAGCGGGGCCGCTCCGGGGGGTTGGCCACGGCCGCCGCCGTGGACTCGGTGAGCCCGTAGCCCTCGAAGATCCGCATGCCCGCGCCGTCGAAGAACAGCCCGAGCCGCCGCTCCATGGCCGAGCCGCCGGACATGGCGTAGCGGCACCGGCCGCCCATGGCCTCGCGCAGCTTGGTGTAGACGAGCCGGTCATAGACCTGGTGCTGCATCCGCAGGGAGGGGCCGGGGCCCGGGCCGTCGCCGAATGCCTTGCGCTCGGTGGCCTCGGCGTAGCGGACCGCGAGATCGACGGCCTTGTCGAAGGGGCCGAGCTTTCCCTCCGCCTCGGCCTTGCGCCGGGCGCTGCGGAAGATCTTCTCGAACAGGTGCGGCACGGCCTGGACGAAGGTGGGCCGGAAGCTCTTCAGGTCCGGCATCAGTGCCCGCGCCGACATGTCCGGCTGATGGCCCAGCTTGACCCTGCCCCGTACCGCCGCGATCTCCACCATCCGGCCGAAGACGTGTGCGAGCGGCAGGAACAGCAGCAGCGAGCCCTGTTCACCGGACCTGGCGTGGAAGACCTGGTCATAGCAGGCCACGATGTTGTCGGCCTCGGCCATGAAATTGGCATGGGTGATGACGCAGCCCTTGGGGCGGCCCGTGGTGCCCGAGGTGTAGATGACCGTGGCGACGGTGTCGGGGGTGAGCGCCAGCCGGTGGCGGTGGACGACCTCGTCCTCGATGTGGGCTCCGGCGGCCGTCAGTTCGGCGAGGGCGCCGGAGTCGAGCTGCCACAGCCGCTTGAGGCGGGGCAGCCCGTCGATGACCGAGCCGACCGTCATCGCGTGGCCCTCGTGCTCGACGATCGCCGCCGACACCTCGGCGTCGTGCAGCATCCACGCGACCTGCGCGGCCGAGGAGGTCGGGTAGACCGGAACGGACTGCGCGCCGATCGACCACAGCGCGAAGTCCAGCAGCGTCCACTCGTAGCGCGTACGCGACATCAACGCGACGCGGTCCCCGAAACGGACGCCTTCGGCCAGCAGGCCCTTCGCGAGAGCGACGACTTCGTCGCGGAACCGCGCCGCGCTCACGTCCTGCCATCCGCCCGACTCGTCCTTGCGCACCAGCACGGTCAGCGCCGGGCTCTCATCGGCATGTTCGAACACGACGTCGGCCAGCCCCCCGACGTGGGGCCCCGTCGCCAAAGCGGGGACGGTGAACTCGCGCAAAGGTTCTGCTCCTCGACGTACAGGCGCTGCGTGACACAGCGCGAGTGACCGTATCCGATGCCTCGCGTGATCGGGAGGCGGTCGCGGCGGCTCCGGGTGGGCCCGTCGGCCCAGCAGCCGGTCAATTGAGGACAGTTCGTACGTCGCCCACCCGGATGCCCGCGAAGTCGTCGCGGGCCCCGCCGGGTTTCTGCACCGAACCTTCGCGGTGTGACGCCCCGGCTTGCGCGGAGGCCGACCGAAGCGAAATGGTCGGAAAAACAATTCCGCAGCGCGGTATCCGGAGCCCGAAACCGTACGCCCCCGGCACCGCGACCGCGGCGCGCGCACCGTACGAGGGAGACCATGCGCCGACTGGCCCGACTGCTCGACCCCTACATACTGCTGCTGCTCGGCACGGTGCTGCTCGCCGTGGTGCTGCCCGCCTCCGGGGGCGTCGCCGAGGGCTTCGGCTGGGCCACCAGGATCGCGGTCGGGCTCATCTTCTTCCTGTACGGGGCGCGCCTGTCCACCCGAGAGGCCGTGGACGGACTGCGTCACTGGCGGCTGCACCTGGCCGTGCTGCTGTGCACCTTCGCGCTCTTCCCGCTCCTGGGCCTGGCCTCGCACGCACTGGTGCCCTACGTCCTGACCCCGCAGCTCCAAGGCGGGCTGCTCTTCTTGTGCCTCGTCCCCTCCACCATCCAGTCCTCGATCGCCTTCACCTCGATCGCGCGGGGCAACGTGCCCGCCGCCATCTGCGCGGGCACCTACTCCAGCCTCTTCGGCATGATCGTCACGCCGCTGCTGGCGGCCTGGCTGATCGGCGGGCACGCGGCGCTCTCGGCCTCCGGGCTGCTCGGGATCGGCACCCAGCTGCTGGCGCCCTTCGTCGCCGGACAGCTGCTGCGCCGCTGGCTGGCGGGGTTCCTCGCCCGGCACAAGCAACTCCTCGGGCGCGTGGACCGCTCCTCCGTCCTGCTCGTCGTCTACACCGCGTTCAGCCAGGGGATGGCCGAGGGGATCTGGGGCAAGGTCACGCCCGTCCGGCTGCTGGCCCTGCTCGGCGTCGAGGCGGTGTTGCTGACGGTGATGCTCACGCTCACCTGGTACGGCTCGCGCAGGCTCGGCTTCGCCCGCGCCGACCGCGTGGCCATCAGCTTCGCCGGGTCGAAGAAGTCACTGGCCGCCGGGCTGCCCATGGCGAGCGTCCTGTTCGGCGCCCAGGCGAGCCTGGCCGTCCTGCCGCTGATGCTCTTCCATCAGATGCAGCTGATGGTGTGCGCGTATCTGGCCCGGCGCTGGTCGTCCACGGCAGAGACAGAGACTCCGACAGAGGCAGTGGCCGAAACGGCCGCAGCGGCGGGGACGGGGGCGGTGGCGGACGCGCCGGTGCGCCCGGACACTCGCACGGATCCTCGCCCGGACATCCGTACGGACGCTCAGCCGCTGCCCGTGGGCACCTCAAGAGCCAGCCGCTCCGCTCCGGAGTAGATGTTCATGGTGGTGCCCCGGAGGAAGCCGACGAGGGTCAAGCCGGTCTCGGTGGCCAGATCGACGGCCAGCGAGGAGGGCGCGGAGACGGCGGCGAGGAGGGGGATGCCGGCCATGACGGCCTTCTGGACGAGCTCGAACGACGCGCGTCCGGAGACCATCAGCACGCTGTCCCGTAGCGGGAGGTGCCCTTGCTGGAGGGCGTGGCCGATCAGCTTGTCCACGGCGTTGTGGCGGCCCACGTCCTCGCGCAGGTCGAGCAGTTCACCGTGCGGGGTGAACAGGGCCGCCGCGTGGAGCCCGCCGGTCCGGTCGAACACGCGCTGGGCGCCGCGCAGCCGGTCGGGGAGCGCGGTCAGCACCTGCGGGGTGAGGCGCGGGTGGTCGGCCTCCAGCGCCCAGTGGGCCGTGGTGCGGACGGCATCGAGGCTGGCTTTGCCGCACAGCCCGCAGGAGGAGGTGGTGTAGACGTTGCGTTCGAGGGTGATGTCCGGGACCGGGACATGGGGGGCGAGGCGCACGTCCACGATGTTGTACGTGTTGGTGCCCTCGTGGGTGGCGCCCGCGCAGTAGGCGATGGTCGCCAGGTCCTCGGCGGTGCGCAGGACGCCTTCGCTGGCCAGGAACCCGGCGGCGAGGGCGAAGTCGTCGCCGGGGGTGCGCATCGTGATGGCCAGGGGCTTGCCGTTGAGCCGGATCTCCAGCGGCTCCTCGGCCACCAGGGTGTCCGGGCGGGAGCTGACCACCCCGTCCCGGATCCGCATGACAGGACGCCGCTCGGTGACCCTTCCCATGATCCGTCCACTCCCGGGTGTCGTTCCGCTCTTCCGTGCCATTGTCGCGCGCCCGGCCGGATGCGGCCGGAGCGCTCCAGATGCTGGAACCGCGGGCGCCTCGGCCGGTGACGATCCGGAGCACTCCAGCCGGTGCGGGCCGGGGGCATTTTTGTCGGTGCGGGTCGGAGGCGTTTCAGTCGGTGAAGAGCTGCGTGGCCTTGCTGATCAGCTCATACAGACCATAGACGAGCGGCAGTCCGACCCAGAGCCAGGCCAGCACCGCCAAGGGCGTCCGGGCGGGGCTGGCCGTGGTGGGGGGCGTCGTGCTCTCAGGCGGTACGCCGTTGCTCGGGGTCACCGGCCACCTCCTCCTCCGGTTCGTGGTGCTTGGGGTGCACGGGACGTACCAGCTCGTTGGCGATGAAGCCCACCACCAGCAGGCCGATCATGATGGACAGCGACAGGCCGTACAGGCCGGGGCCCGAATGCCCCGCGTTCTCCTGGGAGTCGGCGACCTTGTTGACGATGAACGGGCCGAGCACGCCCGCCGTGGACCAGGCGGTCAGCAGCCGGCCGTGGATCGCGCCGACCTGAAAGGTGCCGAACAGGTCCTTGAGATAGGCGGGCGCCGTGGAGAAACCGCCGCCGTAGAAGGAGAGGATGACCAGGGCGCAGACGATGAACAGCGGCTTGGAGTCGTCCCCCAGCTGCGCGATCGCCAGGTACATCAGCGCGCCGACGCCGAGGTAGACGCGGTACATGTTCTTGCGGCCGATCAGGTCGGAGGCGGAGGACCACAGCAGGCGGCCTCCCATGTTCGCCAGCGACAGCAGTGCGACGAACCCGGCGGCGGCCGAGGCGCTGACCGGCGTCGAGGTACCGGAGAAGAAGTCGGTGATCATCGGCGCCGCCTTCTCCAGGATGCCGATGCCCGCCGTGACGTTCATGCACAGCACCACCCACAGACACCAGAACTGCGGGGTGCGCACCGCGCTGCGGGCCGAGACCCGCGCGGTGGTCACCATCGCGCGGCCGGCGGCGGGCGGCTCCCACCCGGCGGGCCGCCAGCCCTCGGGCGGCACCCGCACCAGCAGCACCCCGAGGGCCATGAACACGGCGTAGACCAGCCCGTGGACGAGGAACGAGGCCGCGATGCCGCCGTTGCCGGAGCCGAAGGCGTCCAGCATGGACGCCGACCAGGGCGAGGCGATCAGTGCGCCGCCGCCGAAGCCCATGATGGCGATGCCGGTCGCCATGCCGGGCCGGTCGGGGAACCACTTGATGAGGGTGGAGACGGGGGAGATGTAGCCGATGCCCAGGCCGATGCCGCCGACGAAGCCGTAGCCGAGCACCACCAGCCAGTACTGGCGGGTCGCCGCGCCGAGCGCGGCGAGCAGGAAGCCGGAGGAGAAGCAGACCAGCGCCACGGCCATCGCCCAGCGCGGGCCGCGCTTTTCGACGAGGGTGCCGCCGAACGCCGCCGAGAGGCCCAGCATCACGATGCCGAGCTGGAAGGGCAGGGCGCTGGCCGTGCCCGACAGGTTCAGTGAGGACTCCAGCGGTGGCTTGAATACGCTCCATGCGTACGCCTGCCCGATCGACAGGTGCACCGCCAGCGCGGCGGGCGGCACCAGCCAGCGGCTCCAGCCTGGTGGTGCGATGGTGCGTGAGCGGTCGAGGAACCCGGCTCGGGGGTGGGTCATGATCCGGCACCCTACGAAGACCGAAAGGATTTGGACAGGGGCGGACCGTCGTGGGCTGTTGCCCCGCCCCGCCCCGCACCGCCCCGCCCCGCCCCGGACCGGCCCGGCCGGGTACGCGTATCGCTCTTTGTCCTCTCGCGGGAAAAAGTAGATCGGGTTTCCGCATAACTTCTTCCCAACCCCGGAGGCTGCTGCTACGTTCCCCGTGAAATACCGGGCTCGACACGGCGAACTCCCGGGCTCGACACAGCAATGCCGACGTAGCGGCTGGAGGGGTAGCGGTGAGGCGCATGACTGCACGGCCCGCGAACGCGCACCAGGCGCGGCTGCTCCGCCTGCTGCGTGACGGCGGCCCCCGGTCGCGCGCCGAACTCGGCGACCGGGTCGATCTCTCCCGCTCCAAGCTCGCCGTCGAGGTGGACCGGCTGCTGGAGACCGGGCTGGTCGTCGCCGACGGGCTCGCCGCCTCGCGGGGCGGGCGCCGCTCGCACAACATCCGCCTCGCACCCCAACTCCGCTTCCTCGGTGTCGATATCGGCGCCACCTCGATCGACGTCGCCGTGACCAACCCCGAACTGGAGATCCTGGGCCACCTCAACCAGCCCATGGACGTGCGCGAAGGGCCGGTCGCCGTCTTCGACCAGGTGCTGGCGATGGTCGCCAAGCTCCGCGACACCGGGGTGGCGGAGGGCTTCGACGGCGCGGGCATCGGCGTCCCGGGCCCCGTCCGCTTCCCCGAGGGCATCCCGGTCGCCCCGCCGATCATGCCCGGCTGGGACGGCTTCCCCGTACGGGAGGCGCTCAGCCAGGAACTGGGCTGCCCGGTGCGGGTGGACAACGATGTGAACCTGATGGCCACCGGCGAGATGCAAGCCGGAGTCGCCCGCTCCGTACGGGACTTCTTCTGCGTCAAGATCGGCACCGGCATCGGCTGCGGCGTCGTCGTCGGCGGCGAGGTGCACCGCGGTACCACCGGCAGCGCGGGCGACATCGGGCACATCCAGGTCGAGCCCGAGGGCCGCCAGTGCGCCTGCGGCAACCGGGGCTGCCTGGAGGCGTACTTCGGAGGCGCCGCACTCGCGCGGGACGCCGAAGAGGCCGCCCGGGACGGCCGTTCGGCGGAGCTGGCCCGGCTGCTGGAGGCGAACGGACGGCTCACCGCCGCCGACGTCGCCACCGCCGCGTCCGCCGGGGACGGCACCTCGCTCGACCTCATCCGCGAGGGCGGGGCCCGCGTGGGCCAGGTCATCGCGGGACTCGTCAGCTTCTTCAACCCCGGACTCGTCGTCATCGGCGGCGGCGTCACCGGGCTCGGCCACACACTGCTCGCCAGCATCCGCACCCAGGTCTACCGCCAGTCGCTGCCACTGGCGACCGGCAATCTTCCCATCGTGCTGGGCGAGTTGGGCCAGGTCGCCGGGGTGACCGGCGCCGCCCGCCTCACCAGCGACCACCTGTTCTCACCCGCGTAAGCCCGCCGCCTCTGTTCCCCCGCGTGTAAACCGCCTCTCCCGCGCAAGACAGCCACCCGGCCCGCACCTTCCGCACCGTCGGTCCCGCTTCCGTCCCACTGGTCCGAAGCACAGCACAGCGCAGCGCACAGCAACGTTCGCATCCGCACTCTCGCACCGCGATCCCGTACGGCCTGGGACGGAGGTCCCGTATGCCCTTGTTGACGATGTCCGGAATCACCAAATCATTCCCCGGTGTCCGCGCGCTCGACGGCGTCGATCTCGACGTGGCGGACGGTGAGGTGCACTGCCTGCTCGGCCAGAACGGCGCCGGCAAGTCCACCCTCATCAAGGTCCTCGCCGGCGCCCACCAGCCCGACGAGGGAGAGATCACCTGGCAGGGCAGGCCCGTCAAGCTGTCCACCCCCGTGGCCGCCATGCGGCTGGGCATCGCCACCATCTACCAGGAACTCGACCTGGTGGAGCACGTGTCCGTCGCCGAGAACGTCTTCCTGGGCCACGAGGTCGCCACCCGCGGCATCATCCGGCCCCGCGAGGCCCGCGCGAAGACCGCCGAACTGCTCGCCCGGCTCGGCCACCCCGAGATCGACCCGGCGGCGCTGGTCGGCTCCCTGCCGGCGGCGGGCGCGCAGATCGTCTCCATGGCCCGCGCGCTCTCCCACGACGTGCGACTGATCATCATGGACGAGCCCTCCGCCGCGCTCGACCCGGACGAGGTGGACAACCTCTTCCGCATCGTCGAGAGCCTCACCGCCGACGGCGTCGCCGTCGTCTACATCTCCCACCGGCTGGAGGAGATACGCCGCATCGGCGACCGCGTCTCCGTCCTCAAGGACGGCCGCGTCGCCGCCCGCGACCTGCCGGCCCGCACCACCCCCACCGGCGAACTCGTCGCCAGGATGACCGGCCGCGAGGTGCAGCACGCCTTCCCCGAGGGGGAGCGCGAAGCGCCCACGGGCGAGCCGGTGCTGCGCGCCGAAGGGCTCGCGCGCGAGGGCGAGTTCGAGCCGCTGGACCTGGAGCTGCGGCCGGGGGAGATCGTCGGACTCGCCGGACTCGTCGGCTCCGGGCGCTCGGAGATCCTGGAGACCCTCTACGGCGCCCGCCGCCCCACCGCGGGCCGGGTACTGGTGGACGGCAGGCCGCTGCGCCCCGGCAGCATCGTCTCCGCCGTCCGCGCCGGTCTGGGCCTCGCGCCCGAGGAGCGCAAGTCCCAGGCACTGCTGCTGCTGGAGTCCGTCACCCGCAACGTGTCGGTCTCCTCGCTGCCCCGCTTCTCCCGGGGCGGCTGGCTCGACCGCTCCCGCGAGCGCGCCGCCGCCCGGCTGCACACCCGAGACCTCGCGCTCCACCCCGACGACCCGGACCGCCCCGTGCGCACGCTGTCGGGCGGCAACCAGCAAAAGGCCGTGCTGGCCCGCTGGTTGCTGCGCGAGTGCCGCGTCCTGCTGCTGGACGAGCCGACCCGGGGCGTGGATGTGGGGGCGCGCGCCGAGCTGTACGCCGTCATCCGCCGTCTCGCCGATTCGGGCGTGTGCGTGCTGCTGGTCTCCAGCGAACTTCCCGAGGTGCTCGGGCTCGCGGACCGGGTCCTGGTGCTGCGCGAGGGCCGCGTGGTGCACCGCGCAGCCGCCCGGGACCTGGACGAGCACCGCGTGCTCGACCTCGTCATGGAAGGCGGCCCGACATGAGGCGGACTCACCTGAGATGCCTCCGCAGGTGCCTTCGCATGACGCGCCTCGCCTCGGCCCGTCCTCACGTGACGCCCTCGCACATGACGCGGCCTCACCCGACGTACCTCCGCATGACGTTCTCCCACCCGGCGCGTTCGCACCCGGCGCGCCCGCACCTGACGCAGCCGGCCCTCTCCACCGTCTCCAGAGGTGACATGACGTGAACTCCACCAAGGGGCAGGCGGTGCACGACGCAGCGCCCGGGCCCGACACCGACTCCGCGCCCCCCGCGAAGCCCGCCCGCCGCCGTGGCCTCGGCGGCAGCCCGCTGGATGTGCGCCACCTCTCCCTCATCGGCGTCCTGGTCGTGCTGGCCGTCGTCGGCGCCCTCACCAAACCCGATGAGTTCCTGGCGACGGAGAACCTGCGGCTGATCCTCACCCAGGCATCCGTCATCGGCGTCGTCACCGTCGGCGTCACCTTCGTCATCATCGGCGGCGGCATCGACCTGTCGGTGGGCGCGATCGTCGCGCTGGCCTCCGTGTGGGCCACCACCGTGGCCACCCAGGACTTCGGGCTGGGCGGCATGCTGGTGTGCAGCGTGCTGGTCGGCGTCGGCTGCGGCCTCGTCAACGGGCTGCTGGTCGCCTACGGGCCGATGGTGCCCTTCATCGCCACCCTCGCCATGCTCGCCTCGGCGCGCGGCCTCGCGCTCCAGATCAGCGACGGCAAGACCCAGGTGGTGAACGTCGATTCCGTCCTGGACCTGGGCGTCGCCGACTCCTATGTGCTGGGCATCCCGCCGATCGTGCTGGTCTTCGCCCTCGTCTGCGTCGTCGGCTGGCTGCTGCTCAACCGCACCACCTTCGGACGGCGCACCGTGGCCGTCGGCGGCAACCCGGAGGCGTCCCGGCTCGCCGGTATCGCCGTCAAGCGCCAGCGGCTGCTGCTCTACCTGCTGTCCGGCCTGTGCTGCGGCATCGCCGCGTTCATGCTGATCATCCTCACCGGCTCGGGCCAGAACACCAACGGCAACCTCTACGAACTGGACGCCATCGCCGCCGCGATCATCGGCGGCACCCTCCTCAGCGGCGGGCGCGGCACGATCCTCGGCTCCGTCCTCGGCGTCCTGGTCTTCACCACGATCACCAACCTGTTCGCCCTCAACAACCTCCAGACAGACGTCCAGCAGATCGCCAAGGGCGCGATCATCGTCGCGGCCGTCCTGGTCCAGAAGGGTCGATCCTCCTCATGACAGACAGCCCACGGGTGCCACACGTATCCAGCAGACGAAGCATGCTCTTCGGCACGGCGGCGGCCGGTGCCGCGCTCCTGACCGCAGGGTGCACCAGCAACGACAACAACTCCGGCGACTCGGCCGGTCCGGCCGAGGCCGCGGGCGCCGGGGTCGCCGACGACAAGCCCGGCAAGAAGGTCACCATCGGCTGGGCCGGACCGCAGGCCGACCACGGCTGGCTCAACGCCATCAGCGAGCAGGCCAAGAACCGGGCCAAGAAGTACAAGGACGTCACCTTGGAGTCCACCGAGGGCTCCAACGACAACGCCACCCAGGTCGGCCAGGTCGAGACGCTGATCAACAAGAAGGTCGATGTCCTCGTCGTCCTCCCCGCCGACGGCAAGGCCCTCACCCAGGCCGGGCTCAAGGCGATGCGCGCCGGGATTCCCGTCGTCAACCTCGACCGGATCTTCTCCACGCAGCAGGCGTACCGCTGCTGGATCGGCGGCGACAACTACGGCATGGGCCTCAACGCCGGGCACTACATCGGCGAGCAGCTCAAGGACAAGAAGAACGCGAGGGTCGTCGAACTGGCCGGCATCGACAACCTGGAGCTGACCCGCGAGCGCACCAAGGGCTTCGACGACGCGCTGAAGAACTACCCCAACATCAAGAAGGTCGCCCGCCAGGCCGCCGAGTTCACCGTCGAGTCGGGCCAGAAGAAGATGTCCGAACTGCTCCAGGCGCAAAAGAGCTTCGACGCGCTGTGGAACCACGACGACGACCAGGGCGTGGGTGCCGAGCGCGCCATCAAGCAGGCCAACAGGGACGAGTTCCTCATGGTCGGCGGAGCCGGCTCCAAGCGCGTCATGCAGGCCATCAAGGACGATGACAGCGTCATCAAAGCCACCGTCCTCTACCCGCCCACCATGGCCGCCTCCGCCATCGACCTGGCCCGCGCGCTCGGCCAGGGCAAGGGCATCTCCGGAATGGCCGAGTTCGAGATCCCGGCCCAGGTCACGCTCTACTCCGCCGTCGTGACCAAGGAGAACGTCGACGACTACCTCCCGATCGGCTTCACCTGACAGGCCCCACGGCAGCGCGGCCGTTCGCCGGACACCCCCTGGCGCCCACCGCCCGGCACCTCCGGGCCGGTGGGGCCGCGCGCCGCCGTGTCCTGACCCCCACCGCTGAGACCGTTCGGAATCCCCGAGAGGGAGGACCTCAATGTCGTACGACAACGTCACGCCCGCACCCGACGACGCGCCGCCACTGGGCGTGGGCATGGTCGGCTACGCCTTTATGGGCGCGGCCCACTCCCAGGGCTGGCGCACCGTGGGCCGGGTCTTCGACCTGCCGCTGAGCCCCGTCATGGCAGCCGTGTGCGGACGCGACCCCGACGCCGTCCGCACGGCTGCCGGGCGCCTGGGCTGGGCGGCGGCCGAGACCGACTGGCGCGCGCTCATCGCCCGCGAGGACGTCCAACTCGTCGACATCTGCACCCCCGGCGACAGCCACGCCGAGATCGCCGTCGCGGCGCTGGAGGCGGGCAAACACGTGCTGTGCGAGAAGCCGCTCGCCAACACCGTGGCCGAGGCCGAGGCCATGGCGCGGGCCGCACACGAGGCGCGGGCCCGCGGCCAGGTGGCCATGGTCGGCTTCAACTACCGCCGCACACCCGCGCTCGCGCTGGCCCGCCGCATGGTCGCCGAGGGCAGGCTGGGCGAGGTGCGGCACGTACGGGTCAGCTACCTCCAGGACTGGCTGGTGGACCCCGCCTTTCCGCTCGCCTGGCGGCTGCGCAAGGAAACCGCCGGCTCCGGCGCCCTCGGCGACCTGGGCGCCCACGCCATCGACCTGGCCCAGCACCTGGCCGGCTCCCCGCTGGCCGGAGTGTCCGCGCAGACCGAGACCTTCGTGCGCGAGCGTCCGCTGCGTGAGGGCGGCCCGGACGGGGAGATGGGCCAGGTCACCGTGGACGACGCCGCCGTCTTCACCGGCCGTCTCGACTCGGGCGCGCTCGCCTCCTTCGAGGTCACCCGGGTCGCCGCCGGACGCAAGAACGCGCTGCGCGTCGAGCTGAACGGCACCGCGGGCTCCCTCTCCTTCGACCTGGAGCGCCTCAACGAGCTGGAGTTCCACGACGAGACGCAGGCCGCCGGGGAGGCGGGTTTCCGCCGCATCCTGGTCACCGAGCAGGACCACCCCTACCTGGAGGCGTGGTGGCCGCCGGGCCACGGCCTCGGCTACGAGCACACCTTCACCCACCAGGCCCGCGACCTGGTCCATGCCATCGCGGCGGGCAGCGCCCCCGCGCCTTCCTTCGACGACGGGCTCCAGGTGCAGCGGGTGCTGGCGGCCGTGGAGGAGAGCGCGGGGAAGAACTGCGTCTACACGCCGGTCGAACACCACCCGGCAACCGTCTAGGAGGCCACCGTGGCACGTAAGTTCACCCTCTTCACCGGCCAGTGGGCCGACCTGCCGCTGGAGGAGGTCTGCCGCCTCGCCCGCGACTTCGGCTACGACGGTCTCGAACTCGCCTGCTGGGGCGACCACTTCGAGGTGGACAAGGCCCTGCGCGAGCCCGGCTATGTGGAGGGCAGGCGGCAGCTGCTGGAGAAGTACGGCCTGGAGTGCTGGGCCATCTCCAACCACCTCAACGGCCAGGCCGTCTGCGACCACCCCATCGACGAGCGCCACCAGGCGATCGTCGCGCCCCGCGTCTGGGGCGACGGCGACCCCGAGGGCGTGCGGCAGCGGGCCGCGACGGAGATGAAGGACACCGCGCGGGCCGCCGCCGCGCTCGGCGTCCGTACGGTGGTCGGCTTCACCGGCTCCTCGATCTGGCACCTGGTCGCGATGTTCCCGCCGACCCCGGCCGCGATGGTCGAGCGCGGCTACGAGGACTTCGCCGAGCGCTGGAACCCGATCCTGGACGTCTTCGACGCGGAGGGCGTGCGCTTCGCCCACGAGGTGCACCCCAGCGAGATCGCCTACGACTACTGGACGACGCAGCGCGCCCTGGAGGCGGTCGGCCACCGGCCCGCCTTCGGGCTCAACTTCGACCCCAGCCATTTCGTGTGGCAGGACCTCGACCCGACGGGCTTTCTCTACGACTACCGCGAGCGGATCTACCACGTGGACTGCAAGGAGGCCCGGCGGCGGCTGGACGGCCGCAACGGGCGGCTCGGCTCCCACCTTCCCTGGGGAGACCCGCGCCGGGGCTGGGACTTCGTCTCGGCCGGGCACGGGGATGTGGCCTGGGAGGACGTGTTCCGCATGCTGCGCTCCATCGGCTACGACGGCCCCGTGTCGGTGGAGTGGGAGGACGCGGGCATGGACCGCCTCGCCGGGGCGCCGGAGGCGCTGTCGCGCCTGAAGGCGTTCGACTACGACCCGCCCACGGCTTCCTTCGACGCCGCGTTCGGCAACTGAGCGACCCTTCTTCTCGGGGCTTCGGGGCTTCGGGGCTTCGGGGCTCCTTTTTGGGCTCCGTCCCCAAGCCCCCGCTCCGCAAGCGCCGGAGGGGCTACTTGCAGCCCCTCCGGCAGGGGCGATCCCTCTTTGTCCTTCCCGAGGACAAATCCCATACGTTCCCGTGTCAAAGGGGTTTCCGGGCCGGACAAACAAAGCTACGGTCCTTGAGATGTACGGGACATGAGGGGCGCAGCCCCCTCCCCGCGGCGCGACGGCGCGCGCCTGCGAAGCACACGGCACGACGGCACCCACTCCCCCCCCCCGTCAACCACCGTTACCTTGCAGGAGGAAACGCGTGCACCGAAACCAGCCAAAGCCCAGCGGGCCCAGTAGGCCCAT
Source organism: Streptomyces axinellae (assembly GCF_039532135.1). Taxonomy (NCBI): domain Bacteria; kingdom Bacillati; phylum Actinomycetota; class Actinomycetes; order Kitasatosporales; family Streptomycetaceae; genus Streptomyces; species Streptomyces axinellae. Next base: position 21,232 of record NZ_BAAARJ010000016.1, on the reverse strand, counting down.
GAGGCCCAGTCGGCACAGCACACTTCGCACCCGCCTCACCGCACTCTCCGCCACCCTCCTCATCAGTGCCGCGACCGCACTGGGCGCCCAGGCGGCCGGTCCGCCCGACGCCCAGCGCACCGAGTCGGCGAAGCCGGCCGAGGCCGCCCAGTTCCAGCAGGTCACTCTTGCCAAGGGCGTCGAGGAGACCGGCGAGCCCATGACGATGGCGGTGCTGCCCGACCGCTCCGTCCTGCACACGGCCCGCGAAGGCACACTGCGGCTGACCGACGCCAAGGGCACCACCAAGGTCGCCGGCACCCTCGATGTCTACAGCCACGACGAGGAGGGCCTCCAGGGCGTCGGCGTCGATCCGGGCTTCACCAAGAACCGGTTCGTCTACCTCTACTACGCGCCCAAGCTGGACACCCCCGAGGGCGACGCGCCCGACAACGGCACCGCCGAGGACTTCAAGAAGTTCGACGGCGTCAACCGTCTGGCCCGCTTCGTGCTCAAGAAGGACGGCACCCTCGACAAGGCCAGCGAGAAGAGGCTGCTCGACGTCCCGGCCAGCCGCGGCACCTGCTGCCACGTCGGCGGTGACATCGCCTTCGACTCCAAGGGCAACCTGCTGCTGTCCACGGGCGATGACTCCAACCCCTTCCAGTCGGACGGCTTCACGCCCATCGACGAGCGCGCCGACCGCAACCCGGCCTTCGACGCCCGGCGTTCGGCGGGCAACACCAACGACCTGCGCGGGAAGCTGCTGCGCATCAAGGTCAAGAAGAACGGCTCGTACGCCATCCCCAAGGGCAACCTCTTCACGCCGGGCACCAAGAAGACCCGGCCCGAGATCTACGCCATGGGCTTCCGCAACCCCTTCCGCATGACCGTCGACAAGAAGACCGACACGGTCTACCTCGGGGACTACGGGCCCGACTCGGGCACCGCCGACCCCAAGCGGGGCCCGGCCGGGCAGGTGGAGTTCAACCGCGTCACCAAGGCCGGCAACTACGGCTGGCCCTACTGCACCGGCAAGAACGACGCCTACCAGAACTACGACTTCGCCACCGGCGAGTCCGGCGCCGCGTTCGACTGCGCCGCGCCCGAGAACACCTCGCGGCACAACACCGGCCTGGCCACGTTGCCTCCGGCGCAGCCCGCCTGGATCCCCTACGACGGCGCCTCCGTGCCCGAGTTCGGCGACGGCTCCGAATCCCCGATGGGCGGCCCGGTCTACAACTACGACAAGAAGCTCGACTCGGTCGTGAAGTTCCCCAAGGAGTACGACGGGAACTTCTTCGCCGGGGAGTTCGGCCGCAAGTGGATCAAGCGCATCGAGCAGCAGAAGGACGGCACCGTCTCCAAGATCAACGACTTCCCGTGGGCCGGCACCCAGGTCATGGACATGGACTTCGGCCCCGACGGCGCCCTCTACGTCCTCGACTACGGCACCGGATACTTCAACGGGGACGAGAACTCGGCGCTCTACCGCATCGAGAACGCCGCCGAGGGCCACACCCCCGTGGCCGAGGCCAAGGCCGACACCACCAGCGGCCAGGCCCCCCTCAAGGTGGGCTTCTCCGCCTCCGCGACGGACGAGGACGGCGACGACCTCACCCTGGAATGGGACTTCGGCGACGGCAAGACCTCGGCCGAAGCCGCCCCCACCCACACCTACGAGGCCAACGGCACCTACGTCGCGACCGTGACCGCCACCGACCCCTCGGGCCGCACCGGCAGCGCCGGCGTGCACGTCACGGTCGGCAACACCGCGCCCAAGGTCGAGCTGAAACTCCCCGCCGACGGCCAGCCGTTCGGCTTCGGGGACGAGATCCCGTTCAAGGTCGAGGTCACCGACCCCGAGGACGCGCAGATCGACTGTTCCAGGGTCGAGGTGACCTACATCCTCGGCCACGACAGCCACGGCCACCCCATGACCTCCGCCAAGGGCTGTGAGGGCACCATCAAGACGCAGGCCGACGGGGAGCACGACCCCAACGCCAACATCTTCGGCGTCTTCGACGCGAAGTACACCGACGGCGGCGCGAACGGCCAGCCCCCGCTCACCAGCCACGGCCAGAGCATCCTGCAACCTGAGCACCGCCAGGCCGAGCACTTCACCACCTCCTCCGACGGTGCGACCAAGGGCGAGGTGGCAGGCGCCGAGGGCGGCAAGGCCGTCACGTCCGCGAAGAACGGGCAGTGGATCTCCTTCGACCCCTACGCGCCGGGCGGCCTCAGCAAGCTGAGCGCCCGCGTCAGCGGCAAGGCCGAGGGCGCGATCGAGGTCCGCGCCGACGCCCCCGACGGGCCCCTGCTGGGCACCGCGAAGGTCACGGCGGGAGGCGGCTGGAGCGAGGTGAGCACCGCTTTGAGCGGCGCGCCCGAGGGCGCCGGCAAGCTCTACCTGGTCTTCACCGGAGGCAGCGGGGCGCTCTTCGACTTCGACAGCTTCACCGTCACGGCCGGATGAAGGGGGCGCAAGCATGACCACTCCAGGAGCGCAAGCCCCAAGGGGCGTACCAGGGCCCGGTGTACGGCCCCGCGTACGGCACCGGGCACGTCTCGCCCTCGTCGCGGCGGCGGTGATGGTCGGCGCCATGGCGCTGCCCAGCCAGGCGGCTCAGCCCGCCGGTGACCCGGCGGCGGCGGACGGTGCACCGGATGAGCGGACGCAAACCCGTGCACCGGATGAGCGCACGCAGACCGGCGTACCGGATGAGCGCACGCAGACCGGCGTACCGGATGAGCGGACGCAGACCAGTGCACCGCGTGCCCGGCCGAAAGTCCTCGTCTTCTCCAAGACGGCCGGGTTCCGCCACGACTCCATCCCCGACGGCATCGCCGCCGTACGGAAGCTCGGCGCGCAGCACGGCTTCGCGGTCAAGGCGACGGAGGACGCCGCCGTCTTCACACCCGGGAAGCTGGCCGCCTACGACGCGGTCGTCTTCCTCTCCACCACGGGTGACGTCCTCAACAGCGCCCAGCAGACTGCCTTCGAGGACTACATCGGCGACGGCGGCGGCTACGTGGGCGTACACGCCGCAGCCGACACCGAGTACGACTGGCCCTGGTACGGCGGCCTCGCCGGGGCCTACTTCGACTCCCATCCGGCGATCCAGCCCGCCACCATGCGGATCGAGGACCACGCCCACCCGGCGACGGCCCACCTCGGCACGGCATGGGAGCGCACGGACGAGTGGTACAACTACCGCGCCAATCCGCGCGAGAGGGCCCGCGTCCTGGCCACCTTGGACGAGGGCACCTACAACGGCGGCACCATGGGCGGGGACCACCCGCTGGCCTGGTGCCAGAACTACGAGGGAGGCCGCGCCTTCTACACCGGCGCCGGCCACACCAAGGAGTCCTACGCCGACAAAGCCTTCCGGACCCACCTGCTGGGCGGCATCCAGTACGCCACCGGAGCCGTCAACGCCGACTGCCGCCCCGAGACCGGCTACACGCCGCTCTACGACGGCAACGGACTCGACGGCTGGCAGCAGGCCGGGCCCGGCTCCTTCGAGGAGAGCGCCGAGGGCACCCTCACCACCCGGGGCGGTATGGGCCTGCTGTGGTACGGGAAGCGGCAGTTCGGCTCCTACTCGCTGAAGCTCGACTGGAAGATGGCCAGTGCCGACGGCGACGACAACTCCGGTGTCTTCGTCGGCTTCCCCGCCTCCGACGACCCGAACTCGGCCGTGAACAACGGCTACGAGGTGCAGATCGACGCCACCGACGTCGATGAGAAGACCACCGGCTCCGTCTACGGCTTCCAGTCCGCCGACCTGGCGGCACGCGATGCCGCGCTCAACCCGCCGGGCCGGTGGAACACCTACGAACTGCGCGTGGAGGGCGAGCGGCTGCGCGTCTACCTCAACGGCACGCTCATCAACGACTACACCAACACCGATCCGGCCCGCAGCCTCACCGACGGCTACCTCGGTCTGCAAAACCACGGCGACGGCGACGAGGTCGCCTTCCGGGACGTGCGCGTCAAACCGCTCGCCGCGGAACCCCCGGCAGCCAGGAAATAGCCGCCCCATGCGGCGGTGGAGGGAGACGCCGACTCCCTCCACCGCCCCCCGCGGTCACGCACGGCCCTCGGTGATCTCACAGGGGCGCGCCCGGTGAGAAACGGGAAGGGATGGGACCGGGGTCTGCCGGCCGCAGGCCCCGGGCGCACGTACGAGAACAGGGAGGACGACGTGACCGACGCTCACCAGATCCCCAGGCCGCGCACCGGCATATGGCTCATAGGAGCCCGCGGCTCGGTCGCCACAACGGCCCTCACCGGCGCGGCGGCCCTCGCCGCCGGCCTCCACCCGCCCACCGGCATGGTCACCGAGGCCGCCCCCTTCGGCCCCTGCTCCCTCCCCCCGCTCGACAGCTTCGTCTTCGGCGGCCATGACACCGTCTCCTGCCCCCTGCCCAAGCGCGCCGAGATCCTCGCCGAGGCCGGTGTCCTGCCCCATGGGCTGCCCTCCGCGCTGCACGCCGAACTCGCCAAGGCCGACACGGCGATACGCCCCGGCGCCGCCGCGGGCGACCCGCGCGGTGAGGAAGAGCTGATCGACACCTACGCGGCCGACCTGACCGCGTTCACCCGCGAGCACGATCTGGCGCGCACCGTCGTCATCAACGTCGCCAGCACCGAGCCGCACCCGCCCCACGACGCGCCTCTGCCGCCCAGCTCCCGCTACGCCGCCGCCGCGCTGCGCGCCGGATGCCCCTACGTCAACTTCACGCCCTCCACCGGCCTGCACCACCCCCGCCTGGCCGAGGCGGCCCGCACGGCGCGGGTGCCGTTCGCCGGGCGGGACGGCAAGACGGGCCAGACGCTCCTGCGCTCCGTGCTCGCCCCGATGTTCGCGCAGCGCTCCCTCGCGGTGCGCGCCTGGTCCGGGAGCAACCTGCTGGGCGGCGGGGACGGCGCCGCGCTCGCCGACCCCGCCGCGGCAGCCGCCAAGAACGCGGGCAAGGAGCGGGTGCTCGCCGACAACCTCGGCCACCTGCCCGAGGGCGAGGTGCACATCGACGACGTGCCGGCGATGGGGGAGTGGAAGACCGCCTGGGACCACATCGCCTTCGACGGCTTCCTCGGCTCCCGCATGGTCCTCCAGACCATCTGGCAAGGCTGCGACTCGGCCCTCGCCGCACCCCTGGTCCTCGACCTGGCCCGGCTGCTGGCGCGCGCCGACGAGGCGGGCCTCACCGGGCCGGTGGACGGTCTCGGCTTCTACTTCAAGGACCCCGACAGCGGCCCCGGCGACCTGCCGGGCCAGTGGCGCGCCCTGCTCGGCCTCGCCCAGCGCCTGACACCCGGGGGCGAACGGGCGGCGACGGGCGCCGCCCGTGGCGGCGACGGGCCGGAGGCCGCCGCAGCCGTCGTCGGAGAGGGGCGCGAAACCGTCACCACCTTGGGGGGTGACGGTTCGGCGGCCCCACCTGACCAGGGCGGCCCGGCCACCGCCCGCACCGGAGAGGCCCGATGAGCGGGCACGCCGCCGCCTGGGCCCAACTCCTGCGCGTCTCCGCGCTGTTCACGGTGCCCGGCGACGCGGTGGCAGGCGCCGTCGCGGCCGGACGCCTCCCGGGCCGCGCCACGCTACTGGCCGCCGGATCCTCGCTGTGCCTGTACGAAGCGGGCATGGCCCTCAACGACTGGGCCGACCGCGCGGAGGACGCCGTCGAGCGCCCCGAACGCCCTCTGCCCGCCGGGCGGATCCACCCGCCCGCCGCACTGGCCGCCGCCACCGGCCTGACCGCCGCCGGACTCGCCCTCGCGGCCCGCGCCGGACGGCTGCCACTGGCCACCGCCGGGGCCCTCGCCACCACGGTCTGGGCCTATGACCTCCGCCTCAAGCACACCCCGGCCGGCCCCGCCGCCATGGCCACGGCCCGCGCCCTGGACATCCTCCTGGGCGCCACGGCCAGCGGCCCGTCCACCAGCGGCCCGGCCTGCCGTACCGGGCCCCGGAACGCCTCGCCCGGACGGGCACTGGGCGCGGCGGCGTTCATGGGAACGCACACCCTCGCCGTCACCGCCGTCTCACGGCGGGAGGCCCAGGGCGGCGCGCCCGGCATCCCGCTCGCCGCGCTGGGCGCCGTCGCGGCGATCGCGGCCGGTGTGACCAGTCATCGACGGCGGAGCACGCCGATGACGCTCGCCGCCACCGCCGCCTACCTGGGCACCGCCGTCCGGCCCCTCACCCACGCCGCGCTCAACCCCTCGCCGCAGCTGCTCCAGCGCGCGGTGGGCGGCGGCATCCGCGCGATGATCCCCCTCCAGGCGGCGCTCATCGCACGGGCCGCCGCCGCGCCGGGCGCTCAGCCGTCCCCGGCCCCGCCCGGCACCGCACCACCGGGCGGCGGCCCGCCCCGCCGACTGAGCCGGATGACCTGGGACGGGCGCGGCGCCGGATACGCGTCGGCCCTGCTCGCGCTGGTCCCGCTCGCCCGCCGCTTGTCCAGGAAGGTCAGCCCCACATGAGCCCGGCAGCCCCCGCCCCTTCCACCCCCTCTTCCGACCTTTCCTCCCCTTCTTCCCCTTCTTCTTCTTCTTCGACGTGTCCCGCGCTCCGCTTCGCGTACGGCACCAACGGACTGACGGACCTGCGCCTGGACGACGCGCTCGCCCTCCTCGCCGACCTCGGCTACTCCGGCGTCGCGCTGACCCTCGACCACATGCATCTCGACCCGCTCGCCCCCGACTTGACGGCCCGCACCGCACGGGTGGGGCGCGCGCTGCGGCGTCACGGCCTGGACGTCGCCATCGAGACCGGAGCCCGCTACGTCCTCGACCCGCGCCGCAAACACCACCCCACCCTGCTCGACCCCGACGCGGAGGCCCGTGCCGCGCGAACCGGCCTGCTGCGCACAGCCGTTCGCGTGGCCGCCGACCTCGGCGCGCACGCCGTCCACTGCTTCAGCGGCCCGCTCCCGCCCGGCACCGCGCCCGAGGAAGGCTGGGCCCGCCTCGCCGACGGGATCGGCTCGCTCCTGGACGCCGCGCGGGCGGCGGGAGTTCCCCTGGCGATCGAGCCCGAGCCCGGTCACCTGCTGGAGGACCTGGCGGGCTTCCACCGGCTGCGTACCGCGCTGGACAGCCCCGAACCGCTCGGCCTGACCCTCGACATCGGCCACTGCCAGTGCCTTGAGCCCTTGCCGCCCGCCGACTGCGTCCGCGAGGCGGCCCCCTGGCTGCGTCACGTCCAGATCGAGGACATGTGCCGGGGCACGCACGAGCATCTGCCCTTCGGCGCCGGCGAGATCGACTTCCGCCCCGTTCTCCAGGCGCTGCGGGAGGCGGCCTATTCGGGGCTGGTCAGCGTGGAACTGCCCCGCGACTCCCACGCGGGCCCCGCACGGGCCGCCGAGTCGCTCGCCTTCCTGACCGCCACCGCCACCGCCACCGCCACGGCCACCGCCACGGCCACCGCCACCGCCACCGCCACGGCCACCGCCACGGCGGCCGGTACCGCCACAGCCACCGCCACCGGTACCGCGAGGGGAGCGACCGCCGCATGCTGACGCCCCTGGCCTCCCTGCGTACCGGGCTGGAACTGCGGCTCGGAGCCGACGCCCGGGCCTGGCTGCACCTCGCACTCACCGACGCGGCCGACGCCGCCCGCCACCGCGCGGGGCCCGGCATGCCCGCCTGGGAGCGGCACTTCGTGACCGCCGGACGCCACTGCCGCGGCGGCGGCCCGCACGGCGGCTCTGACAACAGTCCGCACCGCGGCCCGGACAGCGGCGCCGAGGAGGCCACCGGACCGGCGGCCGAGCCCGCCGACGCGGCCCGGGTGCTGCTGCTGCACGCCGCCGCGCCCGGCACCGACACAGTCGTCCGCCTCTACACCCAGGGCACGGCCGACGAGCGGCGGGCCGTGGTGCTGGCGCTGCCCCACCTCGACCCGGCGCCGGACACCGCGCCCACCCTCGCGCTGGTCGAGGACGCGCTGCGCACCAACGACACCCGGCTGATCGCCGCGGCGCTCGGGCCCTGGTCGGCGGCGCACCTGCCCACGCCGCAGTGGCGCCAGGGCGTCCTCAAGTGCCTGTTCACAGGCGTGCCGTTGAGGGCCGTCGCCGGTCTGGAACACCGCGCCGCCGCCGACCCGGAACTCGCCCGCATGCTCCAGGACTACGCCCGTGAGCGCTCCGCCGCCGGCCGCGCCGTCCCCGCCGACCTCGACCACGCGCTGCGCCTGGCCCGCGCGGCCCCCCAGGACCCGGCCCCCGCCCGGCCGGCCCCGGAGAGCCCCGCCGGCCCCGCCGGCCCCACCAGCCCCGAGCACCCCGCGTCCCCTACTTCCCCCGCGTCCCCCGAGAGCTCACCGTCCCCCGAGAGCCCCGAACGCCCCGCCGCCCCCGAGCACCCCCGCCCCGCCCCGCCCGAGGAGCTGTGACCCCGATGACGAGCAGTCGCATCTTCGACCCGCACATCCACATGACCTCCCGCACCACCGACGACTACGCCGCGATGTACGAGGCCGGGGTCCGCGCACTGGTCGAGCCCTCCTTCTGGCTCGGCCAGCCCCGCACCTCACCCGCCTCCTTCTACGACTACTTCGACTCCCTCTTGGGCTGGGAGCCCTACCGGGCCGCGCAGTACGGCATCGCCCACCACTGCACCCTCGCGCTCAACCCGAAAGAGGCCAACGACCCGCGCTGCACCCCCGTCCTGGACGCGCTGCCGCGCTACCTCCTCAAGGACGGAGTGGTGGCCGTCGGCGAGATCGGCTACGACTCGATGACACCGGCCGAGGACGTCGCGCTCGCCGCCCAGCTCCAGCTCGCCCGCGAGCACGAGCTGCCCGCCCTCGTCCACACCCCGCACCGCGACAAGGCCGCCGGACTCGCCCGCACCCTGGATGTGCTGCGCGAATCCGGGCTGCCGCCCGAGCGCGTCGTCCTCGACCATCTCAACGAGACGACGCTGGGCGCCGCCGCCGACAGCGGCTGCTGGCTGGGCTTTTCCATCTACCCCGACACCAAGATGGACCCCGACCGCATGATCCGCATCCTGCGCGTGCACGGCACCGAGCGGGTGCTGGTCAACTCGGCGGCCGACTGGGGCCACAGCGACCCGCTCAAGACCCGGCACGTCGGCGACGCCATGCTCGCCGCCGGATTCGACGAGGAGGAGGTCGAGCAGGTCCTGTGGCACAACCCGGTCGCCTTCTACGGGCAAAGCGGCCGGCTCGACCTCGACGCCGCGTCCCCCTCCGGCGGGCTGTTCGAGGGCAACTCCGTTCTGCGCGGCGGAGAGTGAGGAGCGCCCCATGCGATTCCGCCACCCGGACGGCACGACCGTCCACCTCGCCTACTGCACCAACGTGCACGCGGCCGAACAGCTCGACGGCGTACTGCGCCAGCTCACCGAGTACGCCGAGCCCGTACGCCGCAGGCTGCACCGTGACCGGCTGGGCATCGGCCTGTGGCTGGCCCGCGACGCGGCCCGCACCCTCACCGACGACCCGGCCGCGATCCGCCGGCTGCGCAATGGGCTGAAGCACGCCGGCCTCGAAGTCGTCACCCTCAACGGCTTCCCCTACCAGGGCTTCGGTGACGAACACGTCAAGTACCGCGTCTACCGCCCCGACTGGACCGACGACGCGCGCCTGGACCACACCACCGACCTCGCCCGGCTGCTGGCCGCGCTGCTCCCCGACGACGTGACCGAGGGCAGCATCTCCACGCTGCCCCTGGCCTGGCGCACCGGCTTCGACGCCGAGGCCAGGCACCGGGCGCTGACCCGGCTGCACACCCTCTCCCAGCGCCTGGACGCCCTCCAGGAGCTGACCGGGCGCAGCATCCGCGTCGGCCTGGAGCCCGAACCCGGCTGCACCGTGGAGACCACCGACGACGCCATCGCCGCCCTCACCGGCACCGACGGGCCGCCCGCGCACCGCATCGGAGTGTGCGTGGACACCTGCCACCTGGCCACCGCGTTCGAGGACCCGGGCAAGGCGGTGGCGGCGCTCACCCGGGCGGGCCTGTCCATCGTCAAGTCCCAGCTGTCCGCGGCACTGCACGCCGAGCACCCCGAGCGCGCCGACGTACGCGAAGCGCTCGCCGAGTTCGCCGAACCCCGCTTCCTGCACCAGACCCGGGCCCAGGTCCCCGGCGGCGGACTGCGCGCCACCGACGACCTCGACCGGGCGCTCGTCCCCGGCGCGCTGCCCACCGAGGGCCCCTGGCGCTCCCACTTCCACGTCCCGCTGCACGCCCCGCTCTCGCCGCCGCTGACCGCCACCACCCCGGTCCTGCGGGAGACCCTCGGCCACCTGGTCGGCGGAGCGGTGCCGCTGACCCGGCACCTGGAGGTGGAGACCTACACCTGGCAGGCCCTGCCCACCGCGCTGCGCCCCACCACCCGCGCGCAGCTCGCCGACGGCCTGGCGGCCGAACTGTCCACGGCCCGCGACCTGCTGACCGACCTCGGCCTCAAGGAGCTGCCATGAGCCGGCCCGAGGGCGCAGAGCCCCTCCTCGTCATCGACGTCGTCGGACTGACCCCCGCCCTGCTGGCCCACATGCCGGAGCTGCGCGCCCTCTCCCGCGGCGGCTCCTACGCGCCGCTGCGCACCGTGCTGCCCGCCGTCACCTGCGCCGCACAGTCCACCTTCCTCACCGGCGAACTCCCCTCCCAGCACGGCATCGTCGCCAACGGCTGGTACTTCCGCGAGCTGGGCGACGTCCTGCTGTGGCGCCAGCACAACGCGCTGGTCGAAGGCGAGAAGCTGTGGGACGCGGCCCGCGCCCGGCAGCCCGGCTACACCGTGGCGAACATCTGCTGGTGGTACGCGATGGGCGCCGACACCGACTGGACCGTCACCCCCCGCCCCGTCTACTACGCCGACGGCCGCAAGGAACCCGACTGCTACACCCGCCCCCCGGCCCTCCACGACGAACTCACCGAGAAACTGGGCACCTTCCCCCTGTTCACCTTCTGGGGGCCCGGCGCGAACCTCACCTCCTCCGAGTGGATCATCGGCGCCACCCGGCACATCCTGCGCACCCGCCACCCCGACCTCGCCCTGTGCTACGTCCCCCACCTCGACTACGACCTCCAGCGCTACGGCCCCGACGACCCGCGCTCCCACCGCGCCGCCGCCGACGTGGACGCCGCGCTCGCCCCGCTGCTGGCCGACGCGCGGGCCGAGGGCCGCACCGTCGTCGTCCTGTCCGAGTACGGGATCACCCGCGTACGGCGCCATGTGGACATCAACCGCGCCCTGCGCCGCGCCGGTCTGCTCCACGTCCACACCCAGGACGGCATGGAATACCTGGACCCGTGGACCTCCCGGGCCTTCGCCGTCGCCGACCACCAGCTGGCCCACGTCTACGTTCGCGACCCCGCCGACCTGCCCGCCACCCGCGAGGCCCTCACCGGACTGGACGGACTGGCCCAACTGCTCGACGAGACGGCCAAGAAGGAGGCCGGACTCGACCACCCCCGCTCCGGAGAGCTGGTGGCCCTCGCCGAACCGGACGCCTGGTTCACCTACTACTACTGGCTGGACGACGCACGCGCCCCCGACTTCGCCCAGCTCGTGGAGATCCACCGCAAGCCCGGCTACGACCCGGCCGAGCTGTTCACGGACCCGCGCGACCCGTACGTCAAGCTGCGCGCCGCCACCGCGCTGGCCCGCAAGAAGGCCGGCCTGCGCTACCGCATGGCCGTCGTCCCCCTCGACCCCTCACCGATCCGCGGCAGCCACGGCCGCCTCCCCGCCCACCCGGACGAGGGCCCCGTGCTGCTGTGCTCACGCCCCGACGCACTGGGCCCCCGCCCGGACGACGAACCCTTCCCCGCCACCGATGTGAAGCGACTGCTTCTCGACCTCGCACTGGGAGACGCCTCATGACCCGCAGACCCGCCCGCGCGCAGACCCCCCGACACCCCGAACTCGACCGCACCCTGCGCCGCCGCGGCTTCCTCGGCGTCGCCGCGGGCGCCACCGCCGCCACCTTGCTGGGCGGCCCCCTCGGCGGCACCGCCCTGGCATCCACCGGCACGGACGCCACCCCGCAGGGCGGCCACGGTCGCGGGCCGATCGTGCCCCGCGGCAAACTGGGCATACAGCTCTACACCGTCCGCGACCAGATCCAGGCCCTCGGCTTCGCCACCGTCTTCAAGGAACTGAACCGCTACGGCTACGACTCCGTCGAGTTCGCCGGCTACACCCAGGGCACCGGAGACCTCACACTCCGCCAGCTCAAGCGCCTGATGCGGGACCACGGCCTGCGCGGCATCGGCAGCCACGTCGGCTACTACTCCGGCAACCCGGCCGACTACACCTTCGCCACCCAGCTGGAGAAGGTCCTCGACGACGCGGCGGCCCTCGGCCTCCCGCACGTGGGCACCGCCGCCAGTCCCGACCGCTACGGCCGCACCGTGGACGCGTGGAAGCGCGCCGCCGAGGACTTCAACACCTACGGCGCGGCGGCCCGCACGCGCGGCCTGAAGTTCTACCAGCACAACCACCAGATGGAGTTCGGCTTCGCCCAGGACAAGCCCGACGTACGCCTCTACGACGTCCTGCTCGCCGAGACCGACCCCGAACTGGTCTACCTGGAGATGGACATCTACTGGGCCTTCGCCGGCCAGCACCGCTTCAGCGTCCGTCCCGACGGCACCCCCGCCCCCTTCGACCCCGTCGACTACGTCCTCAAAGCCCCGCACCGCTACCCGCTCTTCCACGTCAAGGACGGCGAACACGACGAGGCATCGGCCGACGGCTACCACATGGTCGATGTCGGCGACGGCGACCTCGACTACGAGAAGTTCATCGGCGCCGTCCTCAAACGCGGCCACCAGGGCCCGCACGGGCGCCGCGCGGACCACCACTGGTTGATGGAACGCGACGACGCCGTAGACCCCGAAGCCAACCCCGCCGGCTCCCTCACCTCGGCCCGCCGCTCAGCCGCCTACCTGCGCCGCAAGCACTGACCCACCCCTCCGGACCTGGCCGGCCCCTCCGGGCGCCCGGCCAGGTCCGGCCCCGCCCGGCCGCTTGCCCCACGGGCCCCGCCTCCCCGCGGGACCGACCGGGGCCCGGCCCTCACCGAGAGTGATCAACCCCTCACTCCTCGCCCCTTCCCGGCAGGGGGAAATCCCTGGTGAGAACCACTCCCAACCCTTGGTATCGTTACCCCGTCGCCGAGGGCAGCGCCCCCGGCACAGCCCAGTCCGGGTGGCGGAATGGTAGACGCGCTAGCTTGAGGTGCTAGTGCCCTTTATCGGGCGTGGGGGTTCGAGTCCCCCCTCGGACACGCACCGTACGCACATGCCGTACACAGGCTCTCGGGCCGTGACTCCACAGTCACGGCCCGTTTGCTGTGGTCGTAGGTGAGGGACAGCCCGAAAGCCTTGTAGAGCGGCGCTTTGCGCTCCGGGGCGGCTTGCTGGAGCCGGTCGGTGAGGTCCCCGAGGTCCTTGATGATCTGGGCGATCTGTTCTTCGGTGAGCGGGCGGGGGCTTTTCGCGGGGGTGGCTGTCGTTGCTGTGACGGCGGCGATCTGGCGTTGGGCGGCGTTGCGGTCGGCGGTGGCCTGGTTGATCCACTCGGTGACGAGCGCCGGGTCCGTTCCGGCGTCGATGGCGACGCGGTAGCGGTCGATGCGGCGTTCGCAGTCGGCGACGGTCCGATGGGCGGCTTCGAGCGCGGGGTCCGGGGCGGAGGAGGCCGTGGTCTGGGCCTGGTGCAGGGCTTTGAGGGTCTGCTTGAGGCGCCCGGGGGCGAAGACACGGACGAGCCAGGCATCGAGTGAGGGGAGGAGCGCGCTCTCGCGGACATAGACGGCCAGCGGGTGGGGGAGCGAGGCGCTGTGGGCGTACTCGGCCGGGTAGCGGCAGCGGTAGTGCGGAAGGCCACGGTTGTAGTTGCCCTGCATCTTGCGGTCGCACTGTCCACATCGCAGCAGACCGCGCAGCGCATAACTGCGTTTGGTCGGGCCGACCTTGCGTTCCACGCCCGCGATGTTGCGACGGCGTTCCTGTTGGGCCTGGGCCGCCTGGAAGTCGGCCATCGGCACGAGCGGTTCGTGGACGGGTTCGGCGGACCAGATCCACTTGTCGTGGGAGTTCCACGTCAGTTGGGTGCGGTGGCCGAGGGTGACGTCGTCGATGTCGAGGAGGATCTCTTTCTTGTGCTGTTTGTTCCAGACCTGGTGGCCGGTGTAGCGGGGGTTCATCAGGATCGTGCGGACGGCGCCCTTGGACCAGGCGTGGCCGTCGCGGTGCGGGTTGCGGGCGCGGTCGTGCGCTGAGGGGCAGAGGACGCCGTCGCGGGTGAGGCTCTCGGCGATGGCGTACATGCCGTTTCCGCGCAGGTACTCGCGGAAGATGCGGCGTACGACGGGTGCCGCGACCGGGTCGGGGTCGAGTTTGTGGAGCCGTTTGCCGTCGGCGGCTTTGGCCGAGTTGGGGTGCGGCCCGGCGTCGGCGAGGAGGTAGCTGTAGGGAGGGCGCCCGCCGAGGTAGCGGCCCTCGATCTGGGCCTGCGCGGACATCGCGGTGTGGACGCGAACCTTGATGCGGTTGCGTTCGCCCTTGCTCATGCCGCCGAAGACCGACATGACGAGGTCGTGCGCCTCGTTCTCCGGGTCGATCGGCCCGCCCACTTCGGGCACCCAGAGCGGGATACCGAAGTGGACGAAGAGGGGGAAGGTGTTGCCGAACTGGTTGCCGTAGAAGGTGCGCTGCGGCTCACCGATCACGACGGCGTCGAAGGGGCGTTGGGGGTCGCGGAGATCCCGGAGCAGCTCGGCGGCGCGGGGGCGGCGCTGCCAGGGGAGGGCGCGGGAGTGGCCGGAGTCGAAGTATTCGGTGACGATCTCGCCGCCGGTGGGTTCGATGAGAGTGCGGGCGCGGGTGAGCTGCCAGTTGCGGGAGGTTTCGGGGTCCTGGAGGTCTTCAGTAGAGCAGCGTCCGGCGAAGGCGAAACGGGTCGGGCGGTTCATGGGCGGCACGGGCGGCTCCCTGTGCGGTCGGTGCGGTCGGGTCGGGTGGTCGTCGTCCGTCGTACCGTCGAGTCGCGATGGAGGGCCAGCCGCTGATCCGGGTCGTAGTGGGTGGGGCTTTCGGCTGGTTGGGCCTGGTCAGCGTGCTCGGTGTGCTCGCTGAGCAGGAAGTCGAGGAGTGCTGCGGCGGCTTCGGGGGTGAGGGGCGGGGGCTCGTCGGGGAGGTGGACGCTGGGCTGACTCGCGGGTGTGCTCGTCGGTCGGTTCGGGGTGTGGGACCGGTCGCGGCGAGGGGCACGCGAAGCGGGCACATAACCTCAGGAGAGATCTCTACTGAGTGCGCTCGTGGTGGCGGCTGGGCTCTTCGATGCTGCTGGGAGCGCTGTCGAGAGGGATGGGACATCCGGGGCCCCGCTTTAGCCACGCGGCTTCCGACCGGATGGTGGACCGCGCCTCTCGGAGAGGTCGGAGAGGTCGGAGAGGGAATCGCCGCAGGCCATCCGGTATACGAGCCAGTGCCGAACCGCTCCGGCCCGCGCGGGATTCACCGTTGGGGCAGCCGCCTTGTTTCAAGTGCGAATCCCGGCCTACCGCCCCTGGGAACGGTGCAGGTCACGGGGCGAAGTGCCAGTCGCAGATTCGCACATGACGTGCCACTCGCGAGCCACTGGCTCGGGAATGGCACGCAACTGGCTCGGGAGTGGCACGGGGCTACGGCAGTAGGGAGGGGTGACCGATTCCGCCAGCCTCACGGAGGTGCCCTTGCACCGCGCCCACCCGAACACGCTGCCTGCCATGTCTGTCGTGGCTGCGTCGATCCCGACGTCGCGGTCCCCGTTCCTCTCCATCGAGCGAACCTTCCATCGCCTCTCCCGAGACCCCCACCGGCTGACTCTCCCGAACCCCGAAGCGCCCGACGCGAACGGTGCGGAAGTGGCCTGGCCGCTGTGGCAGGTGCGTGACTGGATGGTGCGCCAGAAGCCCGACTCCACCGCCCGCTCGCAGGTGTGGGCCGAGGTGATTGACCGTGCCCGCCGGGAGGGCGAGCCATGGGAGCTGGCGGCCCTCGGCTTCGCGCTGCCCGTGCTGCACCGTACGGCGCGACGCCGCAGGCGTCCGCCTGGGGTGGAACGCACCGACCTGGAGCAGGAAATCCTCACCGCCGCCCTCGGAGCACTGCGCGAGCCAACCACCACGCCAGGCCGACCGGAGCTGAGCCTGTTTCGTGCTGCAGACTCCGCCGCCCAGCGACTACTTCGCACCGAGCGGCGCCACGGAAGGCGGGAGGACGCGGGCGGCGACCCCTCCAGCGTCCTGCCTGCCGATGCCGGCGAGGTAGCCGACGCCGGGGGAGGGAGCGTCGGGGATGCGGCACGAGTACACCGTCCTGGCCGATGCCGTCCGGTCCCGCGTGATCACCGTCGCCGAGGCGCAGTTGATCGCCTGTACGCGCCTCGGCGACGCCTCGGTCAGGGAACTGGCCGCCGACGCGGCTACATCCGGCGCACGCTGTGCCGACGGCGCCAGGACGCGGAAGTCCGCCTTGCGGAGTGGCTCCAGCCAACCGACCGTCCGTACGCCCGGTGACCCGTTCGGGGATGAATCCGATCCTCCCTGGCCACCGCCCGGATCCCACGGTCCACTCCAGGCGCCGTCTCCCCCTGCCCACCTTCGGAGGTGACCCCGTCTTGGCCCCTGCTCTTCCCCGTCCCGGATCCGGCCCCGGCTCCCGCTACATCGCCCGTGCCGCCACCACCCGCACCCGCGCACCGGCTCGGGTCCCGCTGGCCGCGCTCGCCTCGCGTCTCACTCCGCGCGACCAGTGGCTGGTGCGCATGGTGCACGAGCACCGGGTACTGACCACCGGCCAGATCCACCGGCTGGCCTTCTCCGCCCGCCGCCGCGCCCAGCGCCGCCTGCTGGTCCTCCACCGGCTCGGACTCCTCGACTCCTTCCGCCCGCTGACCGCGTACGGCTCGTCGCCCGAGCACTACACTCTCGGCCCCGCCGGCGCCGCCCTCCTCGCCGCGCACGCCGACTGCGCCCCGAAGGCACTGGGCTGGCGCCCCACCCACACCGCCCGCATCGCCTTCTCACCCTCCCTGGGCCATGACCTGGGCACCAACGATCTCCTGGTACGCCTCGCCGCCCACCGCCACACCCACCAGGCCGGGCTCACCCTGTGGCTCTCGGCACGCTCCTGCGAACGCCGCTGGGGCGACCTTGTCCACCCCGACGCCTACGCACACTGGAGCGACGGCGATCGGCTACTGCCGTTCTTCCTCGAATACGACACCGGCAGCCAGAACCTCGCCCGTGTCGAAGCGAAACTCGATGCCTACGCCCACTTCACCACGACCACCCGCGCCCGCCCCGCCCTGCTGCTCCACACCAGTACCGCCTCCCGCGAACACGCCCTCCGTCAGCGCCTCACCGGCACCGCCCACCGGTACGAACTGCTCTTCGCCACCGCTTCCGCTGACCTCACCGCCGACACGCCCTGGGGACCGTGGTGGCTCCCTGCCCACCCACCTGCGCTTCGCCTGACGTTGACCGAACTCGCAACCCACTGGCCCGATCTGTCTTTCGCCCCGGATCTGGAACCGATCGAGACCGGCACACCGCTCGATCTCCCCGTACCCCCGCTGCCCCCAGCCGCCACCGCCAGCAGCCGCACCTGATACGGGGCCAGGCCAGGTCAGATGCACCAGGGGTGCACCCCGGATGCGGGGGAGCGCGGTGCACCCGATCGACGCCCGCTCGCGGACCGACGGGGCCGATCGGAATGCCTGACCCCATGAGACCGATCGGCGTCCGCGAGCCGACAGTGAGTCTGCCGATCCGTACGAAGCCCCCTGCGTCCGCCGCCCCGAGTGCGCTGCCGAGTGTGCCCACACTGCTCCCGAACCGGTACGGGAGCGCAGGCAACACACACAGGACGGAGGACGGGCGAGGGCAGGCAGGAAGCAGGCCGGAATGAGAACGAGGTCAAGGAGCGAGCTCCTGGCACACGGGCGGGCGCTCCCGGTGGGCCGGGCTGCCGCCCCACAGGATCGGGGTGCTTGTCAGAAACCGATATACAGTCGGTCTCGCCGTCGCGCTGGCTCGCAACGGCCCCACCTGCGCAAATGGGGCCGAGAGAGTGGGCGCATCCAAGCACGACGCCCGATACGCCCACGGATCCGCCCATCAACGCGCCCCCGGGAACGACCCACCGACACGGTCCGGCACTACTCCCGCGGCAGCGGAATCGCGAACCACGCGGCCTTGCTGGCAACGCCTACCCGGCGGAACCCCCAGGTCCCGCCAGCCAGTTCGTCCAGCATCCCTAGGCCGCGCCCGCGCTCGGAGAGCATCGTCACCAGGGTGTCGAGGCCCTCGCCCGCTTCACCCGGCTCGGGCAGCGCGTTCACCGCCCGCTCCACCGAGCCGCGTGACGACCTCCGCTCCTACGGTGGCGGCCGGGCCCTGCTGTGGTGAAGGTCCGTACGGGGTGATAGGCGAACGGTGCCGCGAACGCAACGGACGGCAGGCCGAGGGTGAGGACAGAGGCCGGCACGGGGCACCTCCCGGTGATCGCCGATCAGTTTTCGACGACGACACCGAAGAGGTCCGGGCGAGCGGAACCCGCCTCTCAGAAGGGTTTTCGAGAATTTCGCGGACCCGGCCGACTCCGTGCGGGCCGCCGGTAGCCTGGTGCTTTAGCGGAGGGGGAGTGTATGAACGAGGAGTCCGGGGACGGGTGGATCACTCCGCCGAGCGTTCCGCCCTTCATGGGCACGGAACGGTTCTCCACTGGCGACTTCGGCGTCGTGGATTTCTGGCGCTTCGCGATGTCCAACCTCAAGATGAACAACGTGCGCGGCTACTGCGCCGAGTTCCTCGTGCACCGCGCTCTCGGGTCCACGAGTCCACGTGAGGAGTGGGCCGGCCACGACGCCGAGACCGAAGACGGCACGCGCATCGAGGTCAAGACCAGTGCGTACCTTCAGGCATGGGACCAGCGCAGGCTGTCGACCATCCAGTTCACCGGGCTACGCAGCAAGCTGTGGAACCCGCGCACCGGGGAGGCCGACAAGGCGACGTACAACGCGGACGTCTATGTCTTCTCGGTCCAGACGGCCCGAAGCCACGAGGAGTACGACCCGCTTGACCTGGCCCAGTGGGAGTTCCACATCGTTCCAGGCTCCGTCCTCGTCGCGCTCAACCAGAAGTCGATGGCCCTCTCAACCGTCCGGAAGCACTCGGGCGGAGCGGTCGGCTTTCATGGCCTCGGGGACGCGATACGCGCCGTCAGCGCAGGTGGCTGACGTCTCAGCCGCCTTCGACTGAGCCCAGTTCTCACCGCGTCGGTGGCGCGCTTGGCACTCCGCTCACAAAGGTCTGCCAGGTCAGTGGAGAAAACGTGAGCACCCCGCGCTCCCGATCCTTGCTGTCGCGGACGGCTTGGGTGCCCCTTGGCAGGGAGGCGTGTTCGATGCAGTTGGCACCGCTGCCGCTGTAGCTGCTGGTATGCCAGGACGCGCCAGCAAAAGCCTGGTCGCTCGCGTCCTGCTCGCGCTGCTGCGCTGCCATGGGGCCTACTCCTCTGCCTGGGCGCGGTACTCCTCGATGAGCTTGCGGATGTACACCGTGGATTCCCGGGGTGACAGCGCCGCAGCCGTGTGATCGTCCCATGCGCGCCGGTAGCGCTGCACGTGCGGTTCCCTTTCCAGCAACGTACTCCCGGAAAGGTGTTCCAGCCACACGTAGTCGGCCGTCGGCGCCTGCCGCATGGTGAAGATGGTGTACGGCACATACTGGTCCGGCGTCACCGAGCGGCGCTGCGGGAGGACTTGCACGTCGACGTTCCGATGCCGACTCGTGGTCAGAACATGCTCCATCTGCTCAACCATGATCTCGGCGCCGCCGACTGTGCTGTGGAGTGCCGAGGCATCCAGCACTGCCCGCAGGTGCACCGTCCCCTCGTCGAGAACTCCCTGCCGCTTTCGCCGGGTCTCGACCATCAACCGCGCCTCTTCATCTGCGTAGTGGTGTTGCAAGAGCGCGGACATGTAGTGCTCGGTCTGGAGAAGACCAGGCATCAGCTGCGTCTCATAGGTGCGAATCAGCGAACTGTCGGTCTCCAGCGTCAAGTAGTCCTTGAGGTCGTCGTGTAGAAGCGGACCCTGCGCCGACCACCAGTCCAGCGTCCGGACGTGCTTGGCGAGCTGCCTGAAGTTCTGCCGTTCCTCCTCATCCTCGACGCCGTAGAGGTTCAGCAGGTGGTCGAGGTCGAGGGGGCGGATGCCTTGCTGCCCGGACTCGATCTTGCTGATCTTCGGCTGCCCGCTCTGGAGTTCGCGGGCGGCATCTCCCATGTTCAGCCCGGCCCGCTCGCGCAGCCGCTTGAGTTCGCTGCCGAGCCGCCGACTGCGCATCGTGGGCATCTCACTGTGTGCCATGCGGGTCATCATCGTCGGCTGCCCCCAGAGCAACAACATTCTTCCTGCACCCACGCCCATAAGGATGAAATCTAAAAGAATAGTTGCGATTCGAATAGTGGCGCCCTCATGGTGGCGACAGGCAACAGCCGACCGCGCCAGGGCAGTTCCGGGCGCGGAAGATCTCTACGTGCGTATGAAACGCACCCCTGGAGGACGTCATGCACGGCGCAGCAGCACCGACCTGGGCAGCTGAGGGCCCTGAGTACCGGTTCGAGGCGGAGTACCAAACGCAGCACCTGCCCCAACTCCGCTGGTTGGTGCGCAGCTGGATCCACCAACGCGGACTCGACATCCTCGCCCCGGACGTCGCACTGATCGCCACCGAACTGTGCAGCAACCTCCGGCACGTCCCTGACCGCTACGGCGAGGTGGAGTTGCGCGCGCTGGATGCCGGGCTTCGGTTGTCCGTCCGGGACCGCTCCGAAGCGCTTCCGGTCGTGCCCAGTGCGCCGCCGTGCGTGACGGCCACCAGCGGGCGCGGCCTGCTCGTCGCCGCGTTGACCGCCGACCGCTTCCAGATCGAGGCGGTGGCTGGGGGCAATGTCATCTGGGCCGAGGTGCGCGCACCTTCCGAGAAGGGAGCGGTTCGGTGAGCGCCCTCCACTTCCGTACCGTCGGACACAGGCTGGAGCCAGTCGGCTTCTGGGGAGAGTGCCTCGCGTACCGTTTGTCAACGGTCATTGAGATGCCCAGGTAGGTGGCCGTTGAGTGTCCAGGCTGGTGGCCATCAGAAACCCAGGTGTGTGGCCAGTGGTGTTCCTGGGGGTGAGGGTCAGCTCAAGGGGACCACTCCCT